>NZ_CP108538.1:1231538-1539423 GCF_035994185.1 Streptomyces sp. NBC_01217 | reverse complement strand
CCGGGCGGGCGGGTGGTCAACTGGCCCAAGTCCCGCGAGATGATCTCCCGCGGCGGCAGCACCTACTCCCGGCTCCTCCTCGGGCTGCGGACCAGGGACGTCACGGGCGGCTACCGGGCCTTTCGCGCCGAGACCCTGGACGGCATCGGCCTCGACCAGGTCGCCTCGCAGGGCTACTGCTTCCAGGTCGACCTGGCCCGCCGCGCCGTCGACGCCGGATACCACGTCGTCGAGGTCCCGATCACCTTCGTGGACCGTGAGATCGGCGATTCGAAGATGAGCCGCGACATCCTGGTCGAGGCGCTCTGGCGGGTCACCTCCTGGGGCGTCACCTCCCGTACGAACCGGGTCCTCGGCCGCAAGGCGACCTGATCCACCGAGGGGCGGCGGGCGCCGGGCCGCCGCCCATGATCACCCCCGTATGCCGTTCGGGCGCCCGTACGGGCACACTGGGGACCATGACGACCGGCACACCGCCCCCGACCGCCCCCAGGCGCTCACGCGCCCGTACCCTCGTTCCCCTCGCCGTCGCCGCATGGGCGGTGCTGGAGATCTGGCTGCTCACCGTCGTGGCCGACGCGGCGGGCGGGTTCACCGTGCTGCTGCTCCTGATGGCGGGGATCGTGCTGGGCGCCGCGGTGATGAAGCGGGCCGGCCGCCGGGCCTTTCGCAACCTCACCGAGACGCTTCAGCAGATGCCGGGGCAGCCCGGCGCCGCCGCCGCTCCGCAGGCCGCCCCCACGGGCAGCAGGGGCAATGGCTTCCTGATGCTGTCCGGGCTGCTGCTGATGATCCCCGGGATCATCTCGGACGTGGCGGGGCTCGTACTGCTGGTGCCGCCGGTCCGTTCGACGCTCGGCCGGTACGCGGAGCGGTCGCTGGAGCGCCGGATGCGTGCCGCGGGCCCCGGCAGCCTCTCCGACGCCTTCCATCAGGCGCGCATTCACCGGCCGGATGGAAAGATCGTGCAGGGTGAGGTCATCCGTCAGGACGGCACGCAGCCGGACTCCCGCCCCGACGAGGGCCCCCGGCCACCACTGACTCCCTGAAAGCCTGTCGGGTGACCTCTGATCGGGCGGACGGGGGTCACCCGAGAGGTTCTGACGCCGGACCGCGACGCGACAGAGCCGCGGGCTGTGACACACACTCGGTGTGTGTCACAGCCCGCGGCTCTGTCGTATGGCGGTGTTACGCGGTCAGGCAGACTTCCTGCTGTCCCGCGGATGCACGGCGATGTTCATGGCTCCGGAGCGCAGAACCGCCAGCCTCTCGGCCAGCACCTCCTCCAGCTCCTCGCGTGTGCGCCGCTCCATGAGCATGTCCCAGTGCGTACGCGCAGGCTTGCCCTTCTTCTCCTCGGGGCCATCCCCGTCCACCAGGAGTGCCATGGCGCCGCACGCCTTGCACTCCCACTCCGGCGGAATTTCCGCCTCTACCGAGAACGGCATCTCAAATCGATGTCCGTTCTGGCATGCGTACTCCACCGCCTGGCGCGGGGCCAGATCGATGCCGCGGTCCGTCTCGTAGCTGGTAACCACGAGTCGCGTGCCGCGGAGAGCTCGCTCACTCATGAATCGTGCCTCCCGGGCTTGTCGCCCACAGGACAGGTGTCGCTGTCGTCGTCATCCGGTCAACGTCCGGTCGGCGGCAAAGATTCCCGTTGCCGGTCATGCGTCGCCCGTCGTGCCGCTGCTTTTTCAGGTTTCCCATGGTCCAAGTACCCGCCCATGCCCGGTTTGTCACATTTGGCAGAAGTTGTCACCCAACGGTTTGGCTTCTTCCGCTCGCAGTAACGGTCCTCCGGGCAGGCCAAAGGCGTACACTACCGGCCTTTCACTTCAACGTCTAAATCCGTTCGGGAACGGGATTCCCCGCAGCCGCCACAGCCTGCCGCACGGGCACCCTCGCGAGCAGCACGGAACCGACGGCGAAGAAGATCACCAACGAGATGATCGCATCCCTGTAGCTCCCGGTCAGCTGATACGCGAGCCCGAACACCAGTGGCCCCAGCCAGCTCAGCCCTCGGTCGCTCATCTCGTACGCGGAGAAGTACTCCGCCTCCTTGCCGCGCGGCACCAGATGCGAGAAGAGCGAGCGCGACAGCGCCTGGCTGCCGCCGAGCACCAGACCGATCGCCGAGGCCAGCACATAGAAGAAGACCGGCGTGTGGGCGGGCAGGAAATAACCGGCGACGAGAATCAGTGTCCAGATGACGAGCGAGCCGAGGATCGTGCGCTTCGCGCCGTACACCCGCGCCAGCCGGCCCATTCCCAGTGCTCCTGCCACCGCGAGCACCTGCACCAGCAGCACGGCCGTGATCAGCGTCGTCTGGTCGAGTCCCAGCTCCTCGGAGCCGTACACCGAGGCCTGGGAGATCACCGTCTGCACGCCGTCGTTGTAGACCAGGTACGCCAGCAGGAAGGAGAGCGTCAGCGGATGGCGGCGCATGTCGCGCAGAGTGGCCATCAGCTGCCGCCACCCCGATCCGACGGCACCCTCGCCGCCCGGCGCCACCCGCCGGTCGCGCAGCCTGCGCAGCGGTACGAGGGTGAAGGCGCCCCACCAGACGCCGGCCGACGCGAGACAGATCCGCACGGCATCGGACTCGGAGAGGCCGAACGAGTCATGGCCGGTGTAAAGGACCAGATTCAGGACGAGGACGAAGGCACCCGAGGTGTATCCGAACGCCCAGCCGCGCGAGGAGACCGCGTCCCGCTCGTCCGGTCCGGCGATCTGCGGCAGATAGGCGTTGTAGAGCACCATCGACACCGAGATCGAGGCGTTCGCCACGATCAGCAGGAACGCGCCCAGCAGATAGCGGTGGCCGTCCAGGAAGAACATGCCGGTGGTCGCGGTGGCCCCCACATAGGCCGCGGCCGCCAGCAGCGGCTTCTTGCGTCCCGTACGGTCCGCGGCGGCGCCCACGACCGGCATCACGATCACCGCGACCACGACGGACACGGAGACCGCGTAGGCGAAGAGCGACCCGGCGCGCACCGGTATGCCGAGCGGGTGCACGAAACCGTCAGCGTCCGCGGCCGCCTTGGCGACCGAGGTCAGATACGGGCCGAGGAACACCGTCAGAACGCTCGTCGAGTAGACCGAGCAGGCGAAGTCGTAGAAATACCAGCCGCGTTGTTCACGTCTGCGGCTCGCGGCGTCGGCGGAACCCGTCGTGAGTCCCGTCGGCTCAGCGGTGTCCGCGGTCTCGGCGCTCAACCCGCACCCCCCTCGTCCTCCCCGTGGAGACCTGGCACGACCGGAGTCAGGCCCAGGCCCCCCGCTCGCTCAGCACCGTGCGCAGCGTCTCGATGTGATCGGTCATGATGCCATCCACACCGAGGTCGAGGAGCGCCGCCATCCGCTCGGGTTCGTTCACCGTCCAGACATGCACCTGGAGTCCGCGTGCGTGCGCCTCGCGCACGAAGCGGCGGTCGACCACCCGGACGCCGTTCTGGCTCTCCGGCACCTGTGCGCACACCGCTCCGGCCCGCAGCGCCGCCGGAATGCCGTACGAGCGCAGCCGCAGACCCAGCACGCCCCGGACGCCGTAGGAGGTGGCGAGCCGGGATCCCGCGAGACGGTGCGCCCTGGCGACCCGGGTCTCCGAGAACGAGCCGACGCACACCCGGTCCCAGGCGTCCGTCCGGCGGATCAGCTCGACCAGCGGGATTAGGGCGGACTCGGTCTTGATGTCGACGTTCCAGCGGGCCTCGGGAAACGTCTCCAGCAGCTCCTCGAACAGTGGCAGCGGCTCCCGGCCCGCCACCCTGGCCCGGCGCACCTCGTTCCACGAAAGCTCGGCTATCTTGCCCCGGGCATCGGTCACCCGGTCCAAAGTGGCGTCGTGGAAGGCCACCAGACGGCCGTCCGCCGTGGTGTGCACATCGGTCTCGAAGTAGCGGTACCCGGCGTCGGCGGCCCGGCGGAACGCGGCCGAGGTGTTCTCGATCCCGTCCGCGGCACCGCCCCGATGGGCGAAGGGGATCGTCGCGGGATGGTCCAGATAGGGGTGGCGTACGGAAGTCACCGCGGAAGTATGGCCTGCCCCGGTGTCCGGGTGGTGACGGCGGTGTCGCCGCTGTCCGTCGCGGGCGCGACGGACTCCTCGTCACCGGACCCGGCGGACTCCCGGGCCGGCTTCCCGTCGACCGCGAAGAAGCGCAGGAAGAACTGGGCGAGCGGGCCGATGGCCAGGGCGTAGAGCACCGTGCCCGCGCCGAGCGAGCCGCCGAGCACGAAGCCGGTCACCACGACCGCCACCTCGATCAGCGTGCGCACGAGCCGGATGGAGCGCCCGGTCCGCAGATGCAGACCGGTCATCAGCCCGTCGCGCGGTCCCGGGCCGAACCGCGCCGCTATGTAGAGCCCCGTCGCCACCCCGTTGACCACGACACCGGCGACCATCACGGCGATCCGCGCGGTGAGGCCGTGCACATCCGGCACGACCGCGAGCGTGCCGTCCATGGCGATGCCGATGGCGAAGACATTGGAGACGGTGCCGAGACCGGGACGCTGCCTGATCGGTATCCACAGCAGCAGAACGGCGGCGCCGACGATGATCGACACGACTCCTATGGACAGCCCGGTGCGCTCCGCGAGTCCCTGATGCAGCACTCCCCACGGTTCGAGACCGAGTCCGGCGCGGACCAGGAGCGCCGAACTCGCCCCGTACAGCGCCAGGCCGACGTACAGCTGAAGCAGCCGTCGGGTGAGGTGCGCCCCGCGAGGGACGGGGGTGATGGACAAGAGGTGCCCCCTGATGTGGTGGTAGTGGACTGGCGCGTGTCACTCTGTGGCAGGGGATTGGTCGCCAACTATGGCCAATCCGAGGAAGGTGGACTGATTTTTATGGCGCAGTGGACTTCGGCAGTCGGTGCGGCCCAGCTCGCCCGGCAGCTCCATGCCCAACAGCCCCGGCCCGCCGGACCGGGTGCCCGCAAGCCGCCCGCCTACCGTGCGCTGGCCGACGGGGTCCGGCTGCTCGTCCTCGAAGGCCGGGTGCCGGTGGCCGCCCGGCTGCCCGCCGAGCGGGAGCTGGCGCTCGCCCTGTCCGTCAGCCGCACCACCGTCGCCGCCGCGTACGAGGCGCTGCGCACCGAGGGGTTCCTGGAGTCCCGCCGGGGCGCCGGCAGCTGGACCGCCGTGCCCGCGGGCAATCCGCTGCCCGCACGCGGCCTGGAGCCGCTTCCCCCCGAGTCGCTCGGTTCGATGATCGACCTGGGCTGCGCCTCGCTGCCCGCCCCCGAACCCTGGCTGACCCGGGCCGTCCAGGGCGCCCTGGAGGAGCTGGCACCGTACGCCCACACCCATGGCGACTACCCGGCAGGACTGCCCGCGCTGCGCCAGATGATCGCCGACCGCTACACCGCGCGTGGCATCGCGACCATGCCCGAACAGATCATGGTCACCACCGGGGCGATGGGTGCGATCGACGCGATCTGCCACCTGTTCGCGGGCCGCGGCGAGCGGATCGCGGTGGAGTCCCCGAGCTACGCCAACATCCTGCAGCTGATGCGGGAGGCCGGCGCCCGGCTGGTGCCGGTGGCGATGGAGGAAGGGCTCGGCGGCTGGGACATGAACCGCTGGCGCCAGGTGCTGCGGGACGCGGCGCCGCGGCTCGCCTACGTCGTCGCCGACTTCCACAACCCCACCGGCGCGCTGGCCGACGAGGACCGGCGGCGCGAGCTGGTGGACGCCGCCCGCTCCGCCGGCACGGTCCTGGTCGTCGACGAGACCATGAACGAGCTGTGCCTCGACGACGACGTGAAGATGCCGCGCCGGGTCTGCGCCTTCGACCCGGCGGGCTCCACCGTGATCACGGTCGGATCGGCGAGCAAGGCCTTCTGGGCCGGCATGCGGATCGGCTGGGTGCGCGCCGCCCCCGATGTGATCCGCAGCCTGGTTGCCGCCCGCGCCTACGCCGACATGGGGACGCCCGTCCTTGAGCAGCTCGCCGTCAACTGGCTGATGCGCACCGGCGGCTGGGAGCAGGCCGTGCAGGTCCGGCGCGAACAGGCACGGGACAACCGGGATTCGCTCGTCGCCGCGGTCCGCCGGGAGCTGCCGGACTGGGAGTTCGCCGTCCCGCGCGGCGGGCTGACCCTGTGGGTGCGCACCGGTGGCCTGTCCGGATCCCGGCTCGCGGTGGCGGGGGAGCGGGTCGGTGTACGCGTTCCCTCCGGGCCCCGGTTCGGTGTCGACGGCGCCTTCGAGGGGTACGTACGGCTGCCGTTCACGGTCGCGGGGCCGGTCGCGGACGAGGCGGCGGTACGGCTCGCGGCGGCGGCGCAGCTGGTGGGTTCGGGGGCGGGTGCGGGGGCGGAGGCACCGCGGACGTTCGTCGCCTGACCGGCGACGCGATGCGGGGGTGACGAAGCGGCCGGTCCGTCGCCCCCGCACCCTTCAGTCCCCGGCCGCCACGCCCTCGGCGGACACGGCCGCGGTCAGGGGGCGCGGCCGTGCTGGGTCCGGGACGGCCGGTGCGGTCCCCTCGGCCGGGGTCTGCCGCCCCGGGAGCAGGCCGAGGACCGCCTGCCGCTGCGCCTCGCTGGTCGCCTCGTCGTACGGATCGGGCGTGGCCGGGACCTGGAGCCGCACCACGGGACCGGTACCGAGTCGCGCGTACCCCCGGCCGGGCGGGACGTCCGGTGCCGGAGTGGTGTGCGGCTCCGTGCCGAGCACCGACTCGATCTGTTCGCGGGAACAGTCGCCGAGCACGACCCGGGCCCTGGTGTGGGTCCGTACCGTCTCGGAGAGGGTGTCCAGGCTGTCGAACTGATCGGTCGTGACCACGGTGACGTTGGCCGCCCTGCCGTGCCGCAGCGGCACCTGGAGCAGCTCCTGGGGATCGGGCTTGCCGTCGGCGGCCGCCAGCGGGCCGAAGGCGCCGGGCCGGTCCAGCAGCATCCAGAGCGGGCGCTTGATGTCGTCGGGGGCGGGGTGGCCGGCCTGCCGGGCCCGGTTCGCCGCGATCAGCCGTCGCTCCGTCTCGTGCGCCGCCCACTCCAGGGTCGCCAGCGCACCGGCCAGGCCGCACTCCACGGCCAGTACGCCGTCGCGCCCGGCCAGGCAGGCGTACTCGCCGCTTCCACTGCCCTCGACGATCAGGATGTCGCCGTGCTGGAGCGCCTGGAGGGCGATGGAGCGCAGCAGAGTGGTGGTGCCGCTGCCGGGCTGGCCGACGATCAGCAGATGCGGCTCGGTGGAGCGGGCGCCGGTCCGCCAGACGACCGGGGGCGCGTCACGGGTCGCGTCGCCGTCGCTCACGGGGACGGTGCGCTGCACCGCTTCGCCGTCGGTGAAACCCAGCACGGTCTCGCCGGGAGCGGTGACGAAGCGCTGGGCCCCGATCGAGGTGGGCAGCGCTTCGAGCACGCTCATCACGAGTTGGTTGCCCTCCTCGTCCCAGGTGAAGCGGTATTCGCGTCCGCGGCCCGACTTGGCGTGCAGCAGCTGCTCGATCCGGTTGCGGGAATCGGCCTCGCTGTCGGTGAAGTAGGCGGGGTACGCCACGTGGAGACGTGTCAGGCGCCCGTTGCCGTCGAACTCGTAACCGCTGAAGACCTTGTCCCACTCGCCGCCGTGGGCGAACAGCGGACTGGGGTCGTCGGCCACGGAGAAGTACGGCACGAGCGCCTCGTACAGGGACCGCAGCCGTCGGGTCTCCGCCTCGCCGGGGCCGGTCCTCACGGGGGTCCGCTCCCGCCCCTTCCATGCGGCCGCACCCATCACCGTGACCAGGGCGAGCACAGACCCGTACGGGATGAGCGCGACCACGAAGACGCATGCCGCGGCGCAGAAAAGCGCCGGACCACGCTTGTCCTTGGGCGTCGCGGCCCACTTCTGCCGTCCCGCTCCGGCCAGCAGCCGCAGACCACGGGTGATCGTTATCAGCGGATGGAGGATGTCGGTGGCGTTCTCGGCGGCCGTGCGCACGAGCTCGCGACTGCGAGTGATCGACGCGCTGCCGCTGCTCAGAATGCGGGGGAGTGGTCGCCGGGCCACGTCGGCCTCCTGAAGGGGTGGGAGTGGTCGCGCAGGGTCAGAATTTGATCCCGCCCAGGAGACCGGCGAGACTCGCACCGCCCGCGGTGATGCTCGGTGCGATGGCGGTGCCCGCCAGATAGAAGCCGAACAGGGCGGTGACGAGGGCGTGCGATGCCTTGAGGCCGTCCTTCCTGAAGAACAGGAAGACGATGACGCCGAGGATGACTACGCCTGACATGGACAGGATCATGAGAGGTTCTCCTGGTTGAGGGGACAGTCACCATGAGTCCTTCCAGGTTCACCGGAAGTATCTATACGATAAAAGCTGCATTCGGGTGAAAAGTCGTTATTTTCACTTGACCGGTCGACGGGTGGCGCCGGTGACCGTCGTCACCAGACGTGATCTTCTGCCGCGGGTGGGCAGGGTGATGTGTGTGGTTCGGCAGTACCCTGTCGATTCACTCGTACGGCCCCGACGGCGTACGGCCCGGCAGGTCGACAGCGGTGAAACCGGTTAATGGAAGGCGGTTTGTCCGATGAGCGAAACACCCGATCCCGAGGTGGTGGAGCTGGCGACGAAGGTCTTCGACCTGGCTCGCCGCGGTGAGACCGAAACGCTCGCCGCCTATGTCGACGCGGGCGTCCCCGCGAACCTCACCAACGACCGGGGTGATTCGCTGCTGATGCTCGCCGCGTACCACGGGCACGCCGCTGCGGTTACCGCCCTCGCCGGCCGTGGCGCCGACCCGGACCGGGCCAACGACCGCGGGCAGACGCCGCTGGCCGGAGCCGTCTTCAAGGGCGAGGACGCGGTGATCGAGGCACTGCTCGCCGCGGGGGCCGACCCGGCGGCCGGAACACCCTCCGCACTGGACACCGCGCGCATGTTCGGCAAGGCCGACCTGCTGGAACTCTTCGGCTCCCGCTGACCGGGTACGCCGTAAATGTGGTCGCGGTGGCGAAATGGCTGGGTCATCATGACGTCGCGGGCCCGTTCCGGGCCACCGATGAGAGGCAGAGGAAGATGGTCTACACCAAGCAGAAGACGGCGGTCGGCCGATCATGTTGCTGCGCGGCGTAGTGCCCCACCCGGCACTTGGAACTGCACAGTCCCGGTTGCGTCGACAGCTTGATGTGAGGCTTTTTCCATGTTTGATCCGTTCATAGCGCCGAGCGGCACCCTGCTCGGCCTGCTGCAGAGGGGCCGCGGCGACGGCACGCTCCACGCGCTCGCCGCACCACGCCCCGAGGCCCTGGCGGCTCTCAACCACTGTGTCCTGAGCGATCCGCGTCACGACTGGCAGGTGGAGAACCGCTCGCTCTACTACGCACGCCTGTACCTCGACCTCGACGGCGGCATCGAAGAGATCGAACGCCACCTGTGCGATCCAGAGGACCACCTCGACACCGACGACTCACGCACCGGGCTGGCCCTCGCCGTGCTCGGCCACCTCGCCTCGTACGGACGGGACGACGCCCTGGCCCTGCTGCGGCGGTACGCCGCGACCGGAGCCAACTGGGCCTGGGCGCTCGACGAGCTCGCCCTGCGTGACGACGACGCGGGGCTCCGCGCCCTCGCCGTACCCGTGCTCGGCCGGTTCCCGGCCACCGAGGAGGGTGCTGCCGAGCTGGCGGCCGCCGTTCGGGACGCCTACGAACCCCGCCCCTGGCGGCTCTGGGCGGACGACCCGCGCGAAGAGGTCGGCGCCAGGGTCAGGGCCGCCTCGGAACAGGGCTCCTTCGACCGCTGGCAGCGGCAGATGCGCCCCGGCGGCCCCCGCCCCGGCTGGAGCGTCCAGGCCGTCTTCGACTGGGCCCAGCAGGGGCTCGAACGCGGCAGTGTCCTGCATGTACCGGCCGCCCGCTGCCTCACCGCCGTCGCGGGCCCCGAGGACCGGTCCACGATCATCGAAGCCGCCCGCAGCGGCCCCGAGGGCGCACGCGGCGCCGCCCTGCACTACCTGGCCGAGGCCAGGGACCCGGCCGTGCTCGACCTCATCGAGATCGCCGCGGTCAGCGCCTCGCGCACCGTCGCCGAAGCGGCCGTCGCCGCCTTCGAGCGGATGTGCGGCGACGCGGCGGTCGAGCGGGCCAGGCGCTGGGCCCGACGGCCCGACGCGCTCGGCGCCTCCGCGGCCGGTGTGCTCGCCTGCCGGGGCGGCGCCCAGGACACCCCACTGGTTCTCGGCGCACTCCGCGACGCCGTGCGCGGCGAAGGGCCGGACGCACCACGCCTGTGGACCCTCGTCGACGGCACGGGCCGCCTCGGCATCGCCTGCGCCGCCCCCGTCCTGCGCCATGTCTACCGGGAGACGTCCTCCTCGCACCTGCGCGGCCGAGCGGCCCGCGCACTGGCCGCGACCGACCCCTCCTTCGCCACCGGATTCGCCGTCGAATGCCTGTGGGACTGCGAGGAGACCACCCGCGAGGTCGCCGCACGCCACGCCGAGACCGGTGACATCAGGGTCGCCGAGCGACTGCGCCGACTCGCCGCGGACCCGGCCGAGGAGGCCGAGGTGCAGACAGCGGTACGCAGCAGGATCGGGCCAGACGCCCCCGCGGTCTGATCGCAGTCCGCACAGCGGCGCGCGTCGGGGGCGCGCGCGGCGTGAACGAGGGAATGGCGCGGCGCGAACGGCCGAGCGGAGCGGCGGGCGCGCGGCGTGAATGGGGGCGAAACGGCGCCTGCGGCCTGCACGGACACCGCTCGGCGGAGCGGCGGACGCGCGCGCGGCCCACAACGCTCATGGGACGTTCCCCGTAAGGAAAGATCCAAGTCGGTCCGGACACGTCAAGTACGGCGACAACACGGGTATGCGTGTCGTCATCGTCACCGAATCCTTCCCGCCGGATGTCAACGGCGTCGCCCACTGCACCCTGCAGACGGCCCGGCATCTCGCCCTACGCGGCCACGAACCGCTCGTCATCGCCCCGGCCACGGCCGGCGCGACGACCACCTCCCGATCGGACCCCTCCGACGCTCTCGAAACCGACGCACCCTGCCCCGTGGTGCGCGTGCCTTCCCTGCCCCTGCCCGGCTATCCCCAGGTCCGGGTGGCTCTCCCGAGCCGGCGGCTGACCGCCGCCCTCACCGCCCACCGCGCCGAACTCGTCCATCTGGCCGGACCGTTCGTGCTCGGCGCACGCGGCATGGCGGCCGCGGCCAAGCTCGGACTGCCGGCCGTGGCCGTCTACCAGACCGACCTGGCCGGCTATGCACGCACGTACCTCGGCACCGGCGAGAACACCGCCTGGCGCCGGATGCGCGCCGTGCACAGCGCCGCCGACCGCACCCTCGCGCCCTCCACCTCCGCCGTCCGCGACCTCACCGAGCACGGCGTGCCCCGGGTCCGGCTGTGGCCACGCGGCGTCGACACCGAACGGTTTCGGCCCGGGCTGCGGGACGAGGCGCTGCGCCGCCGTCTGGCGCCCGGCGGGGAGCGGATCGTCGGATACGTCGGACGGCTCGCCCCGGAGAAACACGTCGAACTCCTCGCCGGGGCCTGCGCGATACCCGGGGTCCGGGTCGTGGTCGTCGGTGACGGCCCCAGCGAGCCGTCACTGCGCAGCGCACTGCCCGGTGCCGTCTTCCTCGGCCGCAGGACCGGGGACGAACTCGCCCGGATCTTCGCCTCGCTGGACATGTTCGTGCACACAGGTCCGTACGAGACGTTCTGTCAGACGGTGCAGGAGGCCATGGCCTGCGCGGTGCCCGTGATCGCCCCGGCTGCGGGCGGACCGCTCGACCTCGTCGACCACGGGCGGACCGGGCTGCTCGTCCCGCCGCTCGACGTTGGTGCGGTGGCGGCGGCGGTCGGCGCACTGGCCGCGGACCCCGTGCGCGCGGCGGCCTACGGCGCCACCGGCCGGGCCACCGTCGAGGGCCGGACCTGGCAGGCCGTCGGCGACCAGCTCCTGGACCACTACGACGAGGTGCTGCGCGAACGAACGGCGGTGGCGGCATGACCGGCCCCGAAGGACGGACGGTCATCGTCCGGCTGGCGAACTTCGTCACCCCGTCATCGGGCGGACTGCGCACCGCCCTCGACCAGCTCGGCCGCGGCTATCTCGCGGCCGGACACGAGCCGGTGCTCATCGTGCCCGGCGCCACCCGGACCGATGAGCGCACGGAACAGGGGAGGGTGATCACGCTCCCCGGGCCGGTCCTGCCCGGCAGCGGCGGCTACCGCGTGCTGGCGGGACGGCGCGGACTCCGCGACCTCCTGGAGACGCTGCGGCCCGACCGCCTGGAGGTCTCCGACCGGACCACGCTGCGATGGACGGGGGAATGGGCCCGCCGCGCCAGGGTGCCCGCCGTGATGGTCTCCCACGAGACGGCCGACGGGGTGCTGCGAACCTGGGGCGTCCCGGCCGCCGCGGCAGGGCGGACGGCCGACCGGCTCAACGCGCGCAGCGCCCACGCGTACACCCGGATTGTCTGCACCACCCAGTGGGCGGAGCGCGAGTTCCTGCGCATCGGCGCCCGAAACGTGGTGCGCGCCCCCCTCGGCGTGGACCTTCGACGCTGCCGCCCCGCACGGCACAGCACGGTGCTGCGCGCCCGGCACCTGCATGGCCGGGACGTACTGCTGCTGCTGTGCTCGCGGCTCTCGGTCGAGAAACGCCCGGGCCGGGCCCTGGACGCGCTCGCCGAGCTGGGGCGCCTGGGGGTGAGCGCGACCCTGGTCGTGGCGGGGGACGGGCCACTGCGTGCGGGCCTGGAGAGCAGGGCGAGGGCACAGCGGCTGCCGGTCGAATTCCTGGGCCATGTGCGGGACCGGGAGGCGCTGGCGGATCTGCAGGCGGCGGCCGACATCTGCCTGGCGCCCGGACCCGCCGAGACGTTCGGCCTGTCGGCCCTGGAGGCGCTGGCCTGCGGCACCCCGGTCGTGGCCAGCGCGAGCTCCGCGCTGCCCGAGGTGATCGGCGACGCCGGAATGGCCGCCGCGGACACGGGTGAGGCGTTCGCCGCCGCGGTACGGGAACTGCTCGGGCGCCCGCAGGAGGGGCGCCGTGCCGCGGCGAGGCAGCGGGCCGAACTCTTCGGCTGGGACCGCTCGGTGGCCGCGTTCCTGGCCGCGCACGAGGTGGCGGACCGGGGCGGGGTTCCGGGGGTACGGGCATGAACGCGGCGTCGATGCTGCCGGGCATCCCGGAACAGCGCACTCCCGCTACGCCGGGCCTCGCCCCGCTGCGGTTCGCCGCGCTCGGGGACTCGTTCACCGAAGGCGTGGGCGACCCCGTCCCCGGCGGCCGGCGGGGCTGGGCCGCACTGCTCGCCGACAGTGTCCCGGACGGCCGGCGGGGCGTGGAGTTCCGTAACTTCGCCGTCAGCGGCGCGCAGTCCGGCGACGTCCTGGACCGGCAGGCCGCGGCGGCGGCCGCGTTCCGGCCGCACCTCGCGTCCGTCGTCGTCGGCGTCAACGACACCCTGCGCCGCACCTTCGACATCCGGCTCCTCGCCCGGCGCCTGGACGAGGTCTGCGCGCTCCTGACGCGGAGCGGAGCCGTACTCCTGACCGCCTGCCTGCCCGACCCCGGCGCCGTGCTCGGGCTCCCCGCGCCCCTGGGCAGGCCGCTCGCCCGCCGCCAGGGAGCGGTGAACGCCGTCGTGCACGTGCTGTCCGAGCGCTACGACGCCGTTCATCTGCACATGGCGGACCAGGCGTGGGTCTGCGACCGCTCCCTGTGGAGCGCCGACCGGCTCCACCCGGCCGAACACGGTCATCGGACGGTCGCCGCCGGTTTCCATGAACTGCTTGCGGCCCGAGGGCTGGCCCTGGGCCCGGCACCCGGGCTCGAACCCCAGCAGCCGCCCCCGAGCCGCGCCGACAACTGGCTCTGGCTCGCCACCGCGGGTACCGGCTGGCTGGCCCGCAGAAGCACCGACCTGTTGCCGCAGCTGCTGTGCCTTGCCGCGGTGGAGGTACGGCACCGGGTGTGCGGCACCGACGAGCGGCTGGACCGGCAGGCCGAGGCGGCGTTGCGCAACGCGCTGGACGCCGTACAGCCGGCCGGCGCACCGCCACCCGCCGCACTGCGCACCGGGGAGCGGACCGTGGCATCTGGTCCGTTGTCCGTGCCACGGGTCAGTATGGAGGGATGACCGGACGCTGGGAGTTCTGGATCGACCGTGGCGGTACGTTCACCGATGTCGTGGGCCGGGATCCCGATGGGCACCTGGTCACCCGCAAGCTGCTCTCCCACGACCCGGAGCGCTACCGCGACGCCGCCGTGGCGGGAATCCGGGGGCTGCTGGGCCTCGGCCCCACCGACCCGGTCCCCGCCGACCGGGTCGGCGCGGTGAAGATCGGTACGACGGTCGCCACCAACGCCCTGCTGGAGCGGCGCGGCGAGCCGACCGTGCTGGTCATCACGGAAGGCTTCCGGGACGCCCTGCGCATCGCGTACCAGAACCGGCCGAGGCTGTTCGACCGCCGCATCCTGCTGCCCGAGGCCGTGTACGAGCGGGTGATCGAGGTGCCCGAACGGATCGACGCCCACGGCCGGATCGTCACGCCGCTGGACCTGGAAGCGGTGGCCGGGCGGCTGCGCGCCGCCCGGGCCGACGGACTGCGCAGCGCGGCCGTCGTCCTGATGCACGGCTACCGCCACCCCGGACACGAGATCGCCGTGGCCGCCGCCGCCCGCGAGGCGGGCTTCACCCAGGTCAGCTGCTCGCACGAGGTCAGTCCGCTGATCAAGCTCGTGCCACGTGGCGACACCACCGTCGTCGACGCCTACCTCTCACCGATCCTGCGCCGGTACGTCGACGAGGTCGCACGCGAACTCGACGGCATCCGGCTGATGTTCATGCAGTCCAACGGCGGGCTGCGCGAGGCCGCCCACTTCCGGGGCAAGGACGCGGTGCTCTCCGGCCCCGCCGGTGGCGTGGTCGGCATGGCCCGTACGTCCGGACAGGCCGGATACCGCCGGGTCATCGGCTTCGACATGGGCGGCACCTCCACCGATGTCTCGCACTACGCGGGCGAGTTCGAGCGCGAGCTCGGCACACAGGTGGCCGGTGTGCGGATGCGCGCCCCCATGATGAACATCCACACCGTCGCGGCCGGCGGCGGCTCCGTCCTGCACTTCGACGGCCACCGCTACCGCGTCGGACCCGACTCGGCCGGTGCGGTCCCCGGCCCGGCCTGCTACCGCCGCGGCGGACCGCTGACCGTCACCGACGCCAATGTGATGCTCGGCCGCGTCCAGCCCGCGCACTTCCCGGCCGTCTTCGGACCGGACGGCGACCTTCCGCTCGACGCGGACCTCGTCCGCGCACGCTTCGACGCACTCGCCGAGGACGTGGCGCGCGCCACCGGAACGCGACGCACGGCAGCCGAGGTCGCCGCCGGATTCCTGGAGATCGCCGTGCTCAACATGGCGAACGCGGTCAAGAAGATCTCCGTGCAGCGCGGACACGACATCACCCGCTACGCCCTGACCGGCTTCGGCGGCGCCGGGGGCCAGCACGTCTGTGCCGTCGCCGACGCCCTGGGCATCGACACGGTCCTCGTACCGCCCCTGGCCGGCGTGCTGTCCGCGTACGGCATCGGTCTCGCCGACGCCACCGCGATGCGCGAACAGTCCGTGGAGGCCGAACTGAACGAGGCGACCCGCGCCGAGGTGGGCGGGCTCTGCGAGGAACTCGCCGCCCGTACCCGCGCCGAACTGCGCGCCGACGCCATCCCCGACAGCGCGATCAGCACGCACGCCCGTGTGCTCCTGCGCTACGCCGGTACGGATGCGAGCCTGCCCGTCGACCTGGACACCGCACCCGCCATGGCCGAGGCATTCACCGCCCGGCACCGCGCACGCTACGCGTTCACCATGGACAAACCCCTGGTCGTCGAGGCGGTCTCGGTCGAGGCGACGGGCACGGCGGGACAGCACGAACCACGCCCGGTCGGCCGGACGCCCCGCGCGAGCGCGAAACCTCGACCGTGCGACACCGTGACGATGTTCGCCGACGGCCGATGGCAGGACACCCCGCTCCACCGCCGTGAGGAACTGCACCCCGCGGACATCGTGACCGGCCCCGCCGTGATCGCCGAGGCGGATGCCACCACCGTCGTCGACCCGGGCTGGCAGGCCGCTCTCGCCGACACCGGTCATCTGCTGCTCACCAGGGTCCGGCCGCGCCCGGACCGCACGGCCGTCGGCACCCGGGTCGACCCGGTCATGCTGGAGGTCTTCAACAACCTCTTCATGTCGATCGCCGAACAGATGGGCGTGCGCCTGGAGAACACGGCCCACTCCGTCAACATCAAGGAGCGGCTCGACTTCTCCTGCGCGCTCTTCGACGCGGACGGCAATCTGATCGCCAACGCCCCGCACATTCCCGTGCACCTCGGCTCGATGGGGGAGTCCATCAAGGAGGTGCTGCGGCGCAACGGCGGCTCGATGCGGCCCGGCGACGTATACGCCATCAACGATCCCTACCACGGAGGCACGCACCTGCCCGATGTGACCGTGGTGACGCCCGTGTTCGGCCTCGACTCCGGCTGGCCCGGTGGCGAGGGGCCGCAGCTGCGCTTCCTCGTGGCCTCACGTGGACACCACGCCGAGATCGGCGGCATCACCCCCGGCTCCATGCCCGCCTTCAGCCGCACCGTCCACGAGGAGGGAGTGCTGTTCGACAACTGGCTGCTGGTACGGGACGGCAAGCTCCGCGAGGCCGAGACGCGCGAACTGCTCACCACCGCCGCGTACCCCTCTCGCGACCCGGACACCAACCTCGCGGATCTGCGTGCCCAGATCGCCGCCAACGAGAAAGGTATTGTCGAACTCGCCCGCATGGTCGAGCAGTTCGGGTCCGAGTCCGTGGCCGCGTACATGGGGCACGTGCAGGACAACGCCGAGGAGTCCGTCCGCCGGATCATCGCCGGACTGCACGACGGCGCCTACCGCTACGAGACCGACAACGGCGCGGTCATCGAGGTCGCCCTCACCGTGGACAGGGCCGCCCGCAGCGCGGTCGTCGACTTCACCGGAACCTCACCGCAGCAGCCGGGCAATTTCAACGCACCGAAGTCAGTGGTCATGGCGGCGGTGCTGTACGTCTTCCGGACCCTGGTCGCCGACGACATCCCCCTCAACAGCGGCTGTCTCAAACCCCTGGAGGTCAGGATCCCGGAAGGCTCCATGCTGGCCCCCGTCCACCCGGCGGCCACCGTCGCGGGAAACGTGGAGACGTCCCAGGCCGTCACCGGAGCCCTGTACGCGGCGCTCGGCATCCAGGCCGAGGGCTCGGGCACCATGAACAACCTCACCTTCGGCAACGAGCGCGTCCAGTACTACGAGACCGTGGCGAGCGGCTCGGGCGCGGGCGACGGCTTCGACGGCGCCGACGCCGTACAGACCCATATGACCAACTCCCGCCTCACCGACCCCGAGGTCCTCGAATGGCGCTACCCCGTGCTGCTGGAGAGTTTCCGGGTACGGGACGGCAGCGGGGGCGCGGGGCGCTGGCACGGCGGCTGCGGCGTGGAGCGGCGGATCCGCTTCCTGGAACCCGTCACCGTGGCGCTGCTCTCCGGCCATCGCCGGGTCCGGCCGTACGGCATGGCGGGCGGTGAACCCGGTGCGCCGGGCGAGCAGCACATCGAACGCTCGGACGGCAGGACGGTCACACCGCTGCGCGGCTGCGACACGGCCGATCTGGAGCGCGGAGACGTCCTGGTGCTGCGCACACCGGGCGGCGGGGGCTACGGACCCCCGGAACCGGACCGCACCGACCGGGCGGAACGCACCGCAGAACAGCCGTGATGTCCGTGCCGGGTGGCCCGGGGCAAGGGGTCGCTTCTGCGCCGTTTCGACCGTTGTCGGTGTGAGGACCTAATCTGTGCAGCGTGACTTCGCCTGCCTACACGGACAACGCTGCGCCCCAGCTCAGCGCGGGACCGCGGCCCGCCCCGGGCCCGGCCGCCGACGAGGGGCTCTCGCGGCGGCTGCGCGCCCTCGCCTGCACGGCGCCGCTGCACGACCTCGATGTGCGCAAGGCGAATCTGGCCGGTGAGTACACGGTCTACGCGATGGCCGAGGTCGCACTCGCCGTGATCGACCTCGTCACGCTCAACATGGACTTCGACACGGGTGCCGACCACGACCAGATAGTGACCAGGCTGCTTCCCCGAGTCGCCGCCCAGGCCCCGGGCCGCCCGGTCGCCGAGCACGAGCGGGTCGCCCGCTGGGTGCTGGAGAATCTGATCAACGTCGGCAGCGTGGACCGCGGATTCCGCGCGGTCTACGGCACATTCGGCCCCGATGGGGTGTATGTCCGTCGCGATTACGACTTCAAGCTGATCGAAGAGGTCCCGGGACACGGCGGCACCGTCTATCTCCGGGCCACCGACGAAGCGGTCAACGTCCTGGTCGGCGCCCTCGACACGGATGTCACCAGCGCCCAGATCGCCGCCGAGGTGAAGCTGGAGGTCCTGATCAGCCGGGGCCGCCTCGCGGACGCACAACTCGCCGCCGAGCAGGCCCGCTACCGCACCGTGCAGTACGCGGAGACCCTCCGCAAGACGCTGGAGGCCACCCGGCGCAACGTCCGGGCCGTCGACTGGCTCAACACCGTGCCCGACATGATCGCCGAGGCACTCGACCACGTCGCCGACCGCTACCGCCACGAGAACGCGATCCTCACCAACATCCGCAGGGCGCGCGACGAGGCCGAGGAGCCCGAGCACAAGCGGCGCGCCGCCGAGCTCGTCGACATCGTCAAGGACTGCATCCGCCGCCACACCCAGCTGCAGTCCCGCCTGCTGGAGGCCGGACCGCTCTTCCGAGCCGAACAGGACCGGCAGGCGTTCGCCACCCCCATGGTCCGAACCGGTCTCGATCTGTACGGGCAGCTGGTCGCCCCACTGCTGCCGCTCCCCGTGGAACAGGCCATCCGCGTCACGGACGCGTTCTTCTCCCACGGCACCGGGCTGCGCACCCCCACCTCGGTCCGGCTGGGCGACCTCGTCGAGATGCTGCTCACCCCGCCCCTGGAGCGGGAGCACCTGGGCGCCGAAATGCCCGAACCCGATCTGATCGCCACCCCGGACGACAGCAGGTTCAGCGAGGAGCAGCTCGCGAGCGCGATGGAACTCCTCGACCTGGAGCACGACGCCCCCCGTCGGCTCTCCGGACTCCTCGCGGAGGCCCGGCGCCGCGATCCCGAACTGCCCTATCTGGTCGCCCTGCTCGCGGTGCACGCCGCGAGCCCGCCCGTCGGCACCGCCTACCGGCAGGGCGAGCAGCGCCTGTTGTTCTCCGTCGACGACGGGACGCAGCTGGACGACCCGGAGTTCGGCGGTGCGGACCTGATAGTGGGCACGGCACTGCTGGATGCGGCCGGGATGGCCGCGGACCGCTCGGAGGGGTCATGAGCGGCGCGCCGCGCGATCCGCACGCGTCACCGACCGCGCCGCCCTGGGCGGATGCCGCGAGAACCGGCGCCGTCCACCCCGTACCGAAGACTTTCCGCAGCAAGGAGCGACAGTCGTGAGCGACCACCGCGCACAGCATGCCGACGCGTGGAGCGAGCCGACCGCCGCGTACGCGACCGAGAGCACGGCGCCCGCTACCCCGTCCGCCACCGCCACGGCACCCGCCACTGCGCCCGTCACCCCGGCGGACGCGGCCGACGCCGCCCGGCTCGTCGCCTTCGGGCTGCAGCCCAGACTGCTGCCCGCACGCGATGCCGAGTACGCCGAGCTGCTGCGCCGCTACCGGGAGGAGCCCGCCTTCGCCCGGCTCGCCGACGCCGTGGCGGCCGGACTCGGCCTGGTCGTCCTGGAGGTGTCCACCCGCGCCGGCATGGCCGTGACCGCGGGTGAGGACTCGGTCTTCGCCGTCCGCATGGGTGACTACGCCCGCCGCGCCTCGTCCGACTCCGCCGACCGCTTCCTCCACGGGCTCGCGCACCTCGCCGTTGCCGCGATGGCCTTCCCCCGCCCCGAGGACCTCGCCGACGACGCGTACATCGGCCGGATCACCGTAAACGGCGTCGACTCGTTCGTGCGCCAGGCGTGCCGCCGCCTGGAGGAGCGCGCCGAGGAGCACGGCGACAACACCGACCCGGCCACCGACGCCCCCGGACTGGAGGCCGCATGGCGCATCTACGCCCGGCGCAGCTCCACCGGAGCCACGAAGGACGCCCGGAGGCTGGCCGGCTCCACCACCGGCATCGTCGGCAAGGCTGTCGCCTTCCTCGCCGACTCCGGCTTCCTCCAGCGCACCGGGGACGACGCCGGAGGCGCCTTCCGCACCACCGCCCGCTACCAGCTCCAGGTCCGCGACATGGCCGGCAGCGCCGCCATGGCCGAACTGCTGGAACTCGGAGTCGTTCCGGTCACCGACGGAACGGCGACGCTGCTGCCGCCGCCCGACCCCGACGACCTGGAGCTGGTCGCCGACGCCGGCCTGCCCTTCCACGCCTGAGCACCACAACCGCTGCCCCACTCCTGCTTTCCGAACGACGAGAGTCCGCCGCCATGTACGAGCTGTCCCGGGTCCGCCTCTACTCCATCGGGCCTGCCGGTGCGCGCTACGCCGACACCGTGCTCGACCTGCGCGGAGTGGGCGAGCCCGTGCCCAATCCCGCCCCGGCGCAGGCGGAGTTCTTCGAGGAGGAGCCGGTCGGCCCGCCGCGCCGCCCCGCCCCCGCCGGGGTGCTCTTCCTGGAGAACGGCGGCGGAAAGTCGGTGCTGCTGAAGCTGATCTTCTCGGTGATGCTGCCCGGCCACCGCAACACCCTCGGCGGCGCCAGCTCCGGCGTGCTGCGCAAGTTCCTGCTCGCCGACGACTGCGGACATGTCGCCCTGGAGTGGCAGCACACCCTCACCGGCGAGTGCGTGGTCGTCGGCAAGGTCAGCGAGTGGCGTGGCCGGCAGGTCTCCAACGACCCGCGGAAGTTCGCCGAGGCCTGGTACTCCTTCCGCCCGGGGCCCGGACTGAGCCTGGACTCCCTGCCGGTCGCCGAGGCCACCTCCGTGCACCGCCCCGCCGAGGGCGTCTCCGGCGCGCAGGGCCGACGGCGCACGATGAAGGGGTTCCGTGACGCCCTGACCGAGGCGGGCAAGTTCTACCAGCACCTCGATGTGCACTGGGAAGAGATCCACGACCGCTGGAACGAGCACCTCGGAGACCTCGGCCTCGACCCCGAACTCTTCCGCTACCAACGCGAGATGAACGCCGACGAGGGCGAGGCGGCAGGGCTCTTCGCGGTCAAGAAGGACTCCGACTTCACCGACCTGCTCCTGCGTGCCGTCACCGACACCCGCGACACGGACGGTCTCGCCGACCTGGTGAGCGGCTTCGGCAACAAGCTGGGCCGCCGCGCCGAGCTGACCGCGGAGCGCGACTTCACCGCGGGCTCGGTCGATCTGCTCGGCCGGATCGTGGAGGCCGCCGGAGCCCGTTCCCTCGCCCGGGACATCCACGCGGGCGCCGAGCGCCGCACCCGTACGCTCGCCCGCAGGCTCTTTGCCCGCGCCGGGCAGGAGCGCGGCCGGACCGCCGAGCTGGCCCAGCAGGTGACGGGCGCCGCCCACACCGTCACCACGGCCGAGGAATCCCGCAGCCGCAGCGCGCTGATCGCCGCCGAACTGGCCTACCGGCACGCCTCCCTGGCCCTGGCCGCGGCGGAGAAGGGCGCCGCCGCCCAGCGTCGCGAACTGGTCGACGCCCGCACCCTGCATTCCGCCTGGCAGGCTGCCGAAGCCGTGCTCCGCCACCGCGCCGCCGCCGACCGGTCCGCGCGTGTCGCCGTCGCCATCCGCGAGGCCGAGCGCGACGCCGCGCCCGCGCTCGCCGCCCGTGCCGAGGCCGCCGCCGATCTCGTACGGGCCCTGCACAGCGCGGCGGAGGCCGGGGAGACGCTGGCCAACGAGGAGGAGGAGCGCTCCGACACCCTCCAGACGGCGGGCGAGACCGCCCACCGCGACGCCACCACCGCCGCCACCGAGGCCCAGCGCGCCCGCAGCGAGGCCGGCCATCTGCGCCAGCGTCTCGCCGAGGTCGAGCAGGAGACGGCGGACGCGGTACGGGCCGGCTGGCTCGACAACACCGCGCCGGACGCCGACCCGGCGCGCGCCGCCCTCGCCGCGAGCGACGCCGAGCAGTCCGCCGTCGCCGCGTGGGACACCGCCAGGGAGGCCGCCCGTTCGGCGGCCGACCTGGCCAGGGAAGCCGCTGCCGCCGAGAGCCGCGCCGAACTGGCCGCGGCGCGCGCCGCCGACGCCGCCCAGGCCGCGGAACAGTCGTACGAGGCCGAGCTCAGGGCCGCCGAGTCGATCGCCGCCGACCATCGCCTGGCCGACCTGCTGGGCCTGCCCGCCACGCAGGGCACCGGTGTGCCCAGGCCCCGCCGCGGAGCGGGCGGAACGGATGCGGACGCCCCGCACGGCACGGATCACCAGGACCGCCACCAGGATCAGGCAGGTCCGGAGCCCCAGGCCGACAGGACGGACGAGGCAGACGGGGCAGGACAGACGGGCCGGACAGGTCGGCCGGACCAGGCCGCCCACGGCACGCACACCGTCACGGCCGAACAGCCCGCCGTTCACGGACAGCCGCTCACCGCCCAGGAGCTGGACCGCAGCGCCGACGAACTGCGGGAGCTGCTCGACCAGGGCGTCGCCTCCGCCGAGCGCCGCCTCTTCGAACTGCGCACCGCGGCCGCCGACGACTCCCGCATCCTCGGCGCGCTCGGCGACGGCGGGCTGCTGCCGCCCGGCCCCGACGTCCTCGCCACCGTCGAATATCTCGGCGAGCACGGCATTCCCGCCCTGCCCGGCTGGCGCTACCTCGCCCAGGCCGTCGACCCCGCCGACCACGCGTCCGTGCTCGCAGCCCGTCCCGAACTCGTCGACGGCGTGGTCATCACCGACCCCGACTCGCACGCCCGCGCCCGCGACGTCCTCAGCGGCGCCGCCCTGCTGCCGCGCTCCGCCGTCGCCGTAGGCACCGCTGCCGCGCTGCTCGCCCCCGTCCCGGCCCCCGGCACGGGCTCGGCCACAGAAGAGGTGTTCCTCGTCCCGCCGAACCCGGCGATGCACGACGAACACGCGGCCGACGAGGAGCGGCAGGCGCTCAGGAGCAGGGCCGCCGCCCGCGACGAGGACATCCGCACCCTTGCCGCCCGCCTCACCGCGGACCGCTCCCTCGCCGCCCGCATCGGCTCCTGGCGCGCCGACTGCCCGCCCGGCATGCTCGCCGAACTGGCCGGGGCCGCGCGCACCGCCCGGACCGCCGCTGAGGCAGCGGAAGCCGCGCTCGCCGAAGCCCGTACCGTGCGTGCCGAGGCCGACGAGGCCGCCGCGGACACCGCCCGCGTCAGCGACGAACGCCAGGAGGCCGCCCAGCGCGCCCGCCGCGCCGCCGACGCCCTCGCCGGGCTCGCCCACCGGCTGCGTGAACGCGCGGGCTGGCAGGCGAAACTGCGCGAACTGACCGATGAGGCAGCCGAGTCCGAGGCTCGCGCCACCGTCTGCCTGGATCGGGCCCGCGCCGCCGACGAGGACCGCAGGGCCGCCCAGCGAGCTGCCGACGACGCCCGCCGCACCGCCCGCGCCCTGCGCGCCGAACGCGCCGAGATCGCGGGCGCCCCCGAGCCCCTCCCCGAGCCCGGTGACGACACCCCGCGCCCCGCGCTTCCCGCCCTGCGAGAGGCCTACCGGGCCGCATCCCAGCTGTACGAGAAGGTGGGCGTCGGCGCTGACCTGCGCGCCGAACAGGCGCGCGCGGAGAGCGACGAGAGCGCCGCCCTCGCCGAGCTGGACCGGCTCACCAACAAGGTCCGCACCCGGGCCGCGCACCTCCTCGAAGGCACCGACGGCGCCGACGGCCCCTCCCGGCAGGCCGCCGCAGCCCGCGCCGAGTCCCTCGTCCAGCTCCTGGAGACCAGGGCCTCCACCGCGAGCGAGCAGCTCGGCCGGCTGCGGGGCGAGGCCGAGCGCCTGGCCCCGGTCGACGGCGAGACCCACCACACCGAACTCCCCGACGAGCTCGCCCCCGCCGACGCCGAGCAGGCCCAGACCCTCCTGCGCACCGCCACGGCCGAACTGGCCCTTGCCACCGCGACCCTGGACACCACCCGCGCCGCCCACGCCGAGCTGCTGCACGCCCACCGCACCGCCGAGGACTCGGCAGGCGGCTTCGACGAGACCGCGGCCCTCCTGCGCGACCTCCTCAGGGACCACGGCGCGGACGAGGACACCGACGCCCCCGAGCCGTACCCGGGCAGCCTCGACGAGGCCCGGCAGTCCGCCGCCGAGGCCCGTCGTTCGCTGCGCGGCTGCGCCACCGACCTGTCCGCCGCGGAAAGCGCCGTACGAGAAGCGAGCGACGTCCTCGTACGGCACGCCAACTCCACCCGCTACGAACAGGTCCGCACCCCCGCCCGTCAGCAGATCCGCGAGCTGCCGGCCGCGGCACTGCCCGAGCACGCCGAGAAGTGGGCCGCCGCCTTCGCACCCCGGCTCCGCGTCCTCACCGACGAGCTGGCCCAGTTGGAGCGCAACCGCGACTCCATCGTCGACCGGCTCCGCGGCCTCGTCGAGTCCGCGCTCACCACCCTGCGCTCCGCTCAGCGGCTCTCCCAGCTCCCCGAAGGACTGGGGGAGTGGTCCGGCCAGGAATTCCTCCGGATCCGCTTCGAGGAACCCGACCAGGCAACGCTCACCGAACGGCTCGGTGAGGTCATCGACGAGGCCACCCGCGCCGCCCTGAAGAAGAACTCCGATCTGCGCAGGGACGGCATGTCCCTCCTGCTGCGCGGTGTACAGGCGGCGTTGGAGCCCAAGGGCATCGCCGTGGAGATCCTCAAGCCGGACGCGGTGCTCCGCGCCGAACGCGTCCCGGTCGGACAGATGGGCGATGTCTTCTCCGGAGGCCAGCTGCTCACCGCCGCCATCGCCCTGTACTGCACGATGGCCGCACTGCGCAGCAACGACCGGGGCCGCGACCGCCACCAGCACCGCCACGCGGGCACGCTCTTCCTGGACAACCCCATCGGCCGGGCCAACGCCACCTATCTGCTGGAGCTCCAGCGCGCGGTGTCGGACGCCCTCGGTGTGCAGCTCCTCTACACGACCGGACTCTTCGACACCACGGCACTCGCCGAATTCCCGCTGGTCATCCGGTTGCGCAATGACGCGGACCTGAGGGCCGGGCTGAAGTACATCAGCGTGGAGGAGCACCTGCGCCCCGGACTGCCGCAGCAGGACCCGAACGGTGAGACGGTGCACGGCGAGATCACCGCCACCCGCATGTTCAAGCGAACCACGACCCCGCCCGGCACCACCCAGCAGGGAACCGCCCAGTAGGGAAAACAGGCGCGGCGGCGCTCAGGCCCGCGAGAGTCCGCCCGCGCCCCGGCGGCGTATTCGCGCATCGTCCCGCCGCGCGACCCGCGCCGCCCGCCGGGCTCTGCGCCGCTCACGGCGCAGCTGCCGCGCCGAACTGCTCGGCACGGACACCACGCCGTTGCGCTGATTCCAGACCTGCCGGGTGACCCAGACATCCAGCACCGACCAGGTCGCGACCACCGTGCTGCCCACACTGCTCAGCATCATGGGGAACGCCAGCCAGGAGCCCGTCACCGTGCTCAGCAGAGCCACCATGGCCTGGATGATCGTCAGCGACATGATGAGCACGGCACGCACGGCAGCCGTACGGACCGGGTCCGGCATCCGCCGTCGCGCCGCAGGCTCCTCCACCCAGAGCTGCCGCTGCTGCTGGCGCGGGATTTTCGCCCCGTCGGTCGCCGCCGAAGCCGCCGAACCGGCCGGTGCCGACGACACCGGACTGCGACGCTCTTCCGTATCCAAGGATTCTCAACTCCCCACCGCTGTCCGACTTCAGGGTTGCTGCCCGGCATGCACCGTTTCTACGCGGGCGGATCGGACCGTCCTGCCCTGAGCGCTTTCCCCGTGTTCCCCCGACCCGTACAGAGAGACGAGTGACGGACGGTGAAGATTCCCCCGATCTGTCAGCGAGCGAAAAATTCCAGCCAACTGCCCTGGCGAACAGTGCGACGCTCTGACAGGTGTCTTCTGCCGCTTTTGCGAATTTCATTGTCCGGAATACGGGGACAACTCATGATCAACAATGGAGAGTGCGGCTGAAAATCATCCGGACGTTTCTTCGAGTTGTCTCTCGGTCGGTAGTAGGCTCGCGCCGTTTGTTGACGGAACACGACCACCGCCCCGTGGGGTCGGGCTGGGGGAGGCCATGCGCTTTCGCGGGAAGTCCATCCGCAGGAAGATCGTGGCGTTGCTGCTGGTACCGCTCGTCTCCCTCACCGCACTCTGGGGATTCGCCACCTTTCTGACGGGGCGCGAGGCCGGTCAGTTGATGAGCGCGAGCACCGTCGTGGAGAAGGTCGGCCATCCTCTGGAAGCCTCCGTCCGCGCCATTCAGGACGAGCGGCGCCAGACCCTGGTCTTCCTCGCCGACCCCAGGGCATCCGACGCCCTGCCCCTTCTGGAGCGTCAACGAGCGGCCACCGACCGCGTGCTGGCGAACGTCCGGGGCAGCGCCCGGCAGAAGGACATTCGCGAGGCGCTGCGGCCCGAGGACGAAACGCAGCTGAACTCGGTGCTCGCCGCGGTCGAAGGCCTCGGCACACTGCGCGATTCGGTCGAGAAGCGCACCATCGACCGCCTCAAGGCGATGGAGTTCTACGACCGGCTCATAGACCCTTGCTACCGCTTTCTGACCGGACTCCGCACGATGGAGAACGTGTCGATGGACAAGCAGGTCCGCGCACTCGCCGGCATCTCGCGAGCCCGCGAAATGCTCTCCCGCGAGGATGCCCTGGTCGCCTCGTCGCTCATCGCCGGACGACTCACCGCGTCCGAACTGCGCCAGATCTCCGATCTCGTCGCCAGTCGCAAGCTGCTCTACGAGATCAATGGCGAGATGCTCCCCTCCTCGGAGCGCCGGCGCGTCGAACAGTTCTGGGCGAGCCCGGACAGCGAACCGCTGAGGACCGCGGAGAACACGCTCATCAGCGGCGGCCCCACCCGGAACCCGCGGTCGGTCGACGCCGAACGCTGGCAGGAGGTGGCCCCGCCGGTCCTGGACCGGCTTGCCCATGACTCCACCGAGATGAGCAACCGCTTCCAGGACCGCGGCAAGCCCGCCGGCTACGGCGTCCTGATCAAGGCCGGTGTCGCGGGCGTGCTCGGCTTCGTCGCCCTGCTCGCCTCGGTGTTCGTCTCGGTACGCATCGGCCGCGAGCTCATCCGTGACCTCTCCCGGCTCCGCAAGGACGCCCACGAGGTCTCCGGCGTACGGCTGCCGAGCGTGATGCGCCGGCTCGCCGCGGGTGAAGAGGTCGACGTCGAGACCGAGGCACCGCACCTCCAGTACGAACGCGACGAGATCGGCCAGGTCGGCCAGGCACTCAACACCCTGCAACGGGCCGCCGTCGAAGCCGCGGTCAAGCAGGCGGACATGCGCCGTGGCGTTTCCGAGGTCTTCGTCAATCTCGCCCGCCGCAACCAGGTGCTCCTGCACCGGCAGCTGGCGCTCCTGGACGCCATGGAGCGCCGCACCGAGAACACCGATGAACTCGCGGACCTCTTCCGCCTCGACCATCTGACCACCCGCATGCGACGCCATGCCGAGGGCCTGGTGATCCTCTCCGGAGCCGCTCCGTCCCGCCAGTGGCGCAAGCCGATCCAGCTGATGGACGTGGTGCGGGCGGCGGTCGCCGAGGTCGAGGACTACGAGCGGATCGAGGTCCGCCGGCTGCCGCGCATCGGTGTGGGCGGTCCCGCCGTCGCAGACCTCACCCATCTGATCGCCGAACTCCTGGAGAACGCCACCGTGTTCTCGCCCCCGCACACCGCGGTCCAGGTGCTCGGTGAACGCGTTGCCAACGGCTTCACGCTCGAAATCCACGACCGCGGCCTGGGCATGGCTTCCGATGTCCTCCTCGACGCCAACCTGAGACTCGCGGAGACCCCCGAGTTCGAACTCTCCGACACCGACCGGCTCGGCCTCTTCGTGGTCAGCCGCCTCGCCCAGCGGCAGAACGTCCGCGTCTCGCTGCAGACCTCCCCGTACGGCGGCACGACCGCTGTCGTCTTCATCCCGGCGGCGCTGCTCACCGACGCCCCACAGACCCATGGCACCGGATTCCGCCTCGACCGCAGATCCGAGAAGGCGATCGGCAGCGGCACAAGGGCAGCAGGCCGGGGACCGGGCAGCGACAAGGACCGCAGGGACGGCGTTCCGGAGCGCCGTGCCACCGGGGGCAAGCCCTCCGGCCTCGCCCCCGTCCCCACCGGCCTCGTGGACCCGGCCCTCCTGGACGGCCCCGTCGAGCTCGAAGGACCCGTCGGAGCGCTGGGCTTCGAGAACGACCCGGTGCTCGATCCGCTGCTCGACCCCGCGCTGGGCGGCGCGTCCGACATCGACGACACCGAGAGCGAACGCGGCGGCATCTTCCGCGCCCGCGACCTCCGGCGCGAGAGCGACCACGAACAGCACCAGCAGGCATCCGACCAGGCGGGGGAGACCGCGGTCGGCGTGCGGTCGATGCGCCCCGGCGCCCCGGTACCCCTGCCCCGCCGCAAACCGCCGACCCTGGTCACCGACAACGGCCGCCGGGTCGGCGAGGCGGGCCGCGCCCACCCCACGACCGCCGAGCACGACACCGCATCCGCTCCGGCCCGCGGTGATGGTCCCGACGCCGGGATCAGGCCGTCGGCCGCCTCCCCGTGGGCCTCCGCCACCGGCAGGTCCGCCGAGCCGCGGCACCCCACAGAACCCCGGCAGCCCACCGGCTTCCGGAGACCGGCCGAGCCCGCCGCATTCCCCGAGCCCATGCCTCCGGCAACGCCGGGCACGGCCCGCGAGACCATCGGCGGTCTGCCCCGGCGCATCCGGCAGGCCAGCCTCGCCCCGCAGCTCCGCGAAGTCTCCGGCGGCCGCGATACGGAACCGGCCGGGACGGAACCGGCGCAGGACTTCGAACGTGATGCGGACGAGGTACGCAGCCGCATGGCTTCGCTCCAACGCGGCTGGCAGCGCGGCCGCAGGCAGAACGCCGAGGACGTGACCGGTCCCGGCGAAACAGCACAAGGAACCACTCCGGGAGGGGACGGTCGATGACCGCACCGAACGCCGCAGCAACCGACGCCGTACGACAGGGCTCCGGACAGCTCAACTGGCTCCTCGACGAACTCGTCGACCGCGTCGCCAGCATCCACAAGGCGCTGGTGCTCTCCAGCGACGGCCTCGCCACCGGCACGTCCAAGGACCTGACCCGCGAGGACAGCGAACATCTGGCGGCGGTCGCCTCCGGATTCCACAGCCTCGCCAAGGGCGTGGGACGCCACTTCGACGCGGGCAGGGTCCGCCAGACCGTCGTCGAACTCGACGAGGCGTTCCTCTTCGTCACGGCGGCCGGCGACGGCAGCTGTCTCGCCGTGCTGGCCGACGCCGACTCCGACGTCGGCCAGGTGGCGTACGAGATGACGCTGATGGTCAAGCGCGTCGGAGCCCACCTGGCCAACGCCCCCCGGACCGGTCTGCCCGCCGGGGGATGAGTGGACGGCATGAGCGCTGACTCCTCCAGATCTCCGGCAACGCCCACGGACCCGCAGGCATCGCGCTGGTACGACGCCGACGCGGGCCCGGTGGTCCGTCCGTACGCGATGACCCGGGGCCGTACCAGCAGCGCCTCCCGTCATCGGCTCGACCTGATCGCGGTCGTCGTCCCGGAACCCGCGGCCGACGACCCCGGCCGGGACCAGACGCTCTCCCCGGAACATGTGGAGATCGTCGAACTCTGCAGTGACATGCCCCAGTCGATCGCCGAGCTCGCGGCCGGCCTGGACATCCCCGTCGGGGTGGTCCGGGTGCTGGTCGGTGATCTCGTCGAGGACGACCTGGTGCACGTAACCCGTCCCGTTCCGCCGGCCGAGCTGCCGGACGTGAACATTCTTCGCGAGGTGATCAATGGCCTTCGGGCGCTCTAGCCGCAGCAGGCGGCCCGTTGAGCCCGTTACCCTGAAAATCCTGGTGGCGGGCGGCTTCGGGGTCGGCAAGACGACCCTGGTGGGCGCGGTCAGCGAGATCAGGCCGCTGCGTACGGAGGAGAGACTCAGCGAGGCGGGCCGCCCGGTGGACGACCTGGCAGGTGTGGAGGCGAAGACCACCACCACCGTGGCCATGGACTTCGGCCGGATCACACTCCGCGAGGACCTGGTGCTGTACCTCTTCGGCACCCCGGGGCAGGACCGTTTCTGGTTCCTGTGGGACGAACTGGCCCAGGGCGCACTGGGGGCGGTCGTGCTCGCGGACACCCGGCGGCTGGAGGACTGCTTCGCGGCGGTCGACTACTTCGAGCGCCGCGAGATTGCGTTCACCGTCGCCGTCAACTGCTTCGAGGGGGCCGACCGGTTCCCCATCGAGACGGTCCAGGCGGCGCTGGACCTCGACCCCGAGGTGCCGGTGCTCCTGTGCGACGCACGCGACCGCTCCTCCGCACGGGACGTACTGGTGGCGGTCGTCGAACACGCCGTGGCCCGCGCGGAACGCTCCCGCGAGACCGCTGCCACGTAAGGGCATATCGCGAAGAACGCGGCCCGCACCCCCGCCGACCGGGGTACGGGCCGCGCGTCGTTGCCTGACTGAGCAGGAATTTTTCACCCGCGCATGACGGTCCGTCAAGACTGCTGACAGCGCCCACTTTTCACGGCAGATGCCGGATGGGGAACCAAGCGGCCGGGAAACGCTCAGCGCACCGCGACGACCGCGGAACCATGCCCGAAAAGTCCCTGATTCGCCGTGATCCCGACCCGCGCACCCGCAACCTGCCGCTGTCCCGCGGTGCCTCGCAACTGCCAGGTCAGCTCGCAGACCTGGGCAATGGCCTGCGCGGGCACGGCCTCCCCGAAGGAGGCGAGCCCGCCACTCGGATTGACCGGGATACGGCCCCCGAGCGCCGTCGCTCCCTCGCGCAGGAGCTTGGCGCCCTCACCCGCACCGCAGAGCCCGATGTCCTCGTACCACTCCAGTTCGAGGGCGGTCGACAGGTCGTACACCTCGGCCAGGGAGAGATCCTCGGGCCCCACGCCGGCCTCCTCGTACGCCGCCCGGGCGATCGAGGCGCGGAAGCTCTCCCCGGCCGGCTCCACCGCGACCGCCGAATCGGTCGCGATGTCCGGAAGGTCGAGCACGGCCTTCGGGTAGGTCGGCGTGACGGTGGAGACGGCGCGGATGCGGACCGGGTCCGCGGCGCCGTGACGCCGGGCGAAATCCATGCTGGACAGTACGAGCGCCGCCGCGCCGTCGGACGTCGCGCAGATGTCCAGCAGCCGCAGCGGATCGGCGACCACCGCGGAGGCGGCGACCTGCTCGGCGGTCACGGGCGCGCGGTAGCGGGCGTTACGGTTCAGTGCACCGGCCGCCGCGTTCTTCACCTTGACCTGCGCGAAGTCCTTTGCGGTGTCGCCGTGCACGGCCATCCGGCGGCGGGCGTACAGCGCGAAGTACGCGGGGTTCGTCGCGCCGAGCACCCGGAAGCGCAGCCAGTCGGGATCGTCCGGCCGGTCGCCGCCCGCGGGGGCGAAGAACCCCTTGGGCGCCGCGTCCGCACCCACCACGAGCACCACGTCCGCCATGCCCGCGAGGATCTGCGCCCTGGCGGTGTTGATCGCCTGGGCGCCCGACGCACAGGCCGCGTACACGCTGGCGACCCGCGCCCCCTGCCAGCCCAGCGCCCGCGCGAACGCAGCCCCGGCCACATAGCCCGGATAGCCGCCTCGCACGGTGTCCGCGCCGACCACCGACTGCACGTCCGGCCAGTCGATCCCCGCATCACCGAGCGCGGCCCGCGCCGCGACCGTGCCGTACTCGACGAAACTGCGCCCCCACTTGCCCCACTGATGCATCCCTGCGCCGAGGACGGCGACCTCTCCGGTCATGCCGCACCGCCCCCGGCCTCGCCGGTGCCCCCGGACGGGACCGGTCGCCAGTGCCAGGTCGTCCACACGGGGCCGGATTCCGCCCCGGCAGCAACGCCCGTGGACAGCACGCCAGGAACCACTTCGACGGTCATTCCGACCGCCAGATCCGCGACGCCGACTCCGGGCGCCGCCTGCCCGAGGACCACCATGCGCTCGGCCGCCAGCTCGACGGCCACCAGCGTGTACGGCTCCCAGGGCACATCGGGGTCGGAGGGGTAGGGGGCGGGCGGCCGGTAGCGGCCGTCCGTGTACGACCAGACGGTGCCGCGCCGCGAGAGCGGCACCTCGGCCAGCTCGCCGCCCGTACACCCGGGATTGCGGCAGAAGGCGTCCTGGCGCGGGAAGAAGACCGACGAGCAGGCCGAGCAGCGGGTACCCAGCAACCGGAAGTCCTGGCCGGTGCCGTCCTCGGTGAACCATCCGGCCACCACTGGTGTGCGTGTCTGCGGCAAAACCCCTCCCCGGCAGTTCTTCTGACGGAACGTCAGAAGTGTGCCACGGTCAGCGGTTGTCGGCGAGCCACTTGGCGGCGGTCTCCGCGAGCTCCCGGTCGCGGCCCGCCAGCATCATCCGGATCATCTGTATGTCGCCACGCAGTGACCAGGCGGGATGCCCGAAGGTGGCCGGATTGTTCTTCTCGATCAGGAAATGCGCGGGCCAGGCGGTCCCGTACCCGATCAGCGGCAGCGCGGCCGCATACCTCTTGCGCCCCCGCGCCAGACCGTAGGCGGTGACCGCGAGCCCGGTGAGGGTGCCCGTCAGATGGACCCAGCGGGTCGCGGCCCTGGAGTGCATCGCGACGTAGTAGGGCCAGAACTCTTCGTACGTATCGAACGTCTGCTGTGGCATACGGGCACCGTAATGGCTGGGACGGCAACCGGAAACGGCCGATCCGCGTCCGAGACGAAGTACGGGCGGCCGGAACCGACGGGAGTGGTCCCGGCCGTCCGTTCGCCGCGTGGGCGTCAGTGCCCCGCGACGGACCTTCTGGCCACCGGGAAATCGAAGTAGGTGTCGGGGAACAGCTCGGGCTTGAAGGTGTAGTGCCACCACTCCTCGGCCAGATTCACGAAGCCGGCGTCGGTGAGTGTCTGCTTCAGGAACTGCCGATTGGCACGCTGAGTTCCCTGGATACGTGGGTCATCGGTGTGCGAGAGCGTGTCGAAGCAGTCGAACCCCGTGCCCATGTCCACGGAATTGTCCGGGAAGCGCTCGGCCTGGGGTGCGTAACAGGGCACCGGCGTCTGTCCCGGCGGAAACGGCAGGGCCGGCGCGGCGGGCAGTTTCACCAGCGTCAGGTCCACCGTGCTGCCCCGGCTGTGGCCGGACTTCTCCGCGATGTAACCGTCCGCGAACAGCCGCGTCTTGTCGACCCGCGGATAGAACTCCCCCTTCATGGTCTCGTCGTCGAGATCCTTCGCCCACCGTACGAAGTGGTCGACCGCCCGCTGCGGCCGGTAGCAGTCGTACACCTTCAGCGAGTAGCCCTGCTTCAGAAAACGGGTCTGCGCGCGGTGCAGGGCACGGGCCGCAGGCCGGGTCAGGATGCAGAGCGGCCGGCGGTAGCCGTCCACCGGCACGCCCATGAAGTTGTGTGCGGTGGGGTAGCGCATCTCCTGGATGATCGTCGGATCCACCGAACGCAGCGCGACGAACTCATCGGGGGCCTTCGGCTCGGGTTTCGCCTGCGCCACGGGGGCAGCGGCGGTGACGGCGAGCAGGGTGGCGGCAGCGGCTGCCAGGACACGGAAAGCGGAAGCAAGACCTGTCATGGGCACATAATCCAGTAGCGCGGTGGGGCCCGGCAGCCGATCGGATACAGTCCGCGCGTGTCTGCGTCCACGAGCAATCCCGAGAAACCGGTCAAGGACTCCCACTGCGGCAGCTGCGGAACGCCGTACGCCGTATCCGTGCCGTCCACGGTCTGGCCCCGCACCTGCACCGGCTGCGGCGACACCGCCTACCGCAATCCGCTGCCCGTCGCCGTCGCCCTGCTCCCCGTCACCGACCGGGACGGCACCGGACTCGTCGTCATCACCCGCACCATCCAGCCCCACCGCGGCGGTATCGCCCTCCCCGGCGGCTTCATCGACCACGACGAGGACTGGCAGCACGCGGTCGTACGTGAGCTGCGCGAGGAGACCCGCATCGAAGCCGACGAACGGGATGTCCGCCTCGCCGACGCGCTCAGCGCCCCGGACGGCCACCTCCTCCTCTTCGGCCTGCTCCCGGAACGCCCCGCTGCTGCCCTGCCGCCCTCCGGACCGACCGACGAGACCTCCGGCTTCCAACTGCTCCGCACACCCGGCGAACTCGCCTTCCCGCTGCACACCCGGGCCGCCCGCACCTGGTTCGAGGGCGGCTACCACTGACGCGGCTCACAACCCCCGCACCCGCACCGGGTAGCCCACCACCCCCTCGTCACCCTCCCGCTCCACCAGAACCTCCCCGCCCACCAGCCGCGACGAGAACCGCTCGACCTCCGCCCGCTCCCAGCCGTCACCCGCATCCCGGACCAGCGAACCGCCCCCACCGCGCCCCGCAACCGGAGCCCACACCTCCAGCTCCACACCCCCGTCCGCGCCCCGCACCGGCAGCACCGACCCCGCCCGCGCCAGCACCGGCACCCGCGACAACGGAGCATCGAGCAACACCTGACCGGGCCCCTCGTACACCTCACCCGTCGCCGTGTCGTACCAGCGCCCCCTCGGCAACCGCACCGCCCGGCGATCCGCACCGCGCTCCAGCACCGGCGCCACCAGCAAGGCATCACCCAGCAGGAACGCGTCCTCGCACTCCCGCAACGCCCGCTCCCCGGGCGCGCCCCACCACAGCGGTCGCACATACGGCGCACCGGTCAGCCGGGCCATGTGCGCCAGCGTCACGAAGTACGGGTGAAGCCGCTCCCGCTCCCGCAGCGCGGCCCGCGCATGCTCAAGCACCTGCGGCCCGAACTCCCACGGCTCCCGCCGCCCCGCGTCGATCGCCGCATGGGTACGGAACAACGGCAGGTACGCGCCCAGCTGGAACCACCGCAGATACAACTCCGGCGACGGCGACCCGTCGAACCCGCCCACATCCGGCCCCGAATACGGAATCCCGCACAGCCCCAGCCCCAGCACCAGTGCCAGCGAGGCCCGCAGCCCCGGCCAACTGGTCTCCACATCGCCGGACCAGGTGCCCCCGTACCGCTGCATCCCCGCCCAGCCGGAACGAGAGAACAGGAAGGGACGTATCTCCGGCCGCAGCCGGCGCAGCCCTTCGTACCCGGCATGCGCCATGGCCAGCCCGTACACATTGTGGGCCTCGCGGTGATCGCCGCCGCGGCCCTCCAAGGAGTGGCGCGCCGACCGCGGCAGAGTCGGATCCCCGAACGCCGCGAACGACACCGGCTCGTTCATGTCGTGCCACACACCGGAGAACCCCTGCGCGAGCCGCTCCTCGTACAGACCGCCCCACCACTCCCGCACCCGCGGATCGGTGAAGTCCGGATACACGCATTGCCCCGGCCACACCTCGCCGCGCACCGCCCGTCCCCGTGCATCCCTGACGAATGCCCCACCGCCCCCGACCGCCACACCCGTATCGAAGACAGCGTTCCCCGGCTCCGCCTTCACCGCGGGGTCGACGATCGAAACCAGTCGCACCCCGTCCCCCCGCAACTCCTTCGCCAGCCCCGGCAGATCGGGAAAGCGCTCGCGGTCGACGGTGAACACCCGATGCGCGTCGTAGTGGTCGATGTCCAGATGCAGTACGGACAGAGGCAGCCCCCGCTCCCGGTACCCGGCGACGATCCGCCGCACCTCCCGCTCGCTCCCGAAGCCCCACCGGGCATGCTGCGGACCCAGCGCCCAGGACGGCGGCAGCGCCGGTGCACCCGTGAGCGCCGTCCAGCCCTGCAGGACCCGCGCAGGTGTACCGGCCATCACCCAGCAGCGCAGCGGCCCCCCGTCCATCCGCACCTCGCACATCCCCGGACGGTCATGGCCGGAACCCGCACCCTCCTCGCCCTCGCGCAGCGTCACCCGCCCCGACCAGGTGTTGTCGTGGAACACCAGATGCGTCCCCGCATCGGAGACCACCAGCTGGACCGGCATCGTCAGATACAGCGGATCGTCACCGGGCCCGAAGCGCCCACCGGGATCGGTGTTCCACAGGCCGTACACGCCATCGCGCAGCCGCGGCCCCGACGCCCGCCCGCCGAGCCCGAAGAACCGGGCATCCGCGGGCACCTCGGAACGCTGCACCCACCGAGCGGCACCACCCGTCACCGGCTCCCACCAGCGCGGCGGCAACTCGCGCCGGAGCACCACCCCACCAGGAGTACGCAGTTCCACCGCCCCGTGCCGGGACACCGCAACCGTCAGCCGCTCGGACACCACCTGCCAGCCGCCGTCCTTGTCCGGTTCCAGCTCGGCCCGCGGATCCGCCTCGGGCACCTCACCGGCCAGTGCGTACGACGGCGACGGCTCAGCCCCGTCCCAGCCCCAGAACACCGAACCGCCCACCGCAACCCGCACCCGCAACTCCGAGCGCGCGAACCGCACCACACCCCCTCCCGGCCCCGGCTCCGCCCCCGCCACCGGTCCAGGCACTCTCGCCCGCTCCGCACCGCGCCGCGGCAGCGCCCGCGCATCCGCATTGCGACGCCGCAAGGAGGAGCGCACCGTGCGCAGCCCCTGCACCGAACCGACCATCTTCACCGAGCGCACCAGGTCACGACCGTTCATGCAGCTCACCCTGCCACCCGAAGGGGTGGGTGCGGGCTCCGTTCAACTTCCGTTCACCCGTGGCCGGACCACATATCCGGACACGCGACCATGGGCGGCGAACCCTGGTGCGAGAGACGATCACATGGCATCGTCCGTAAAAGCCGCCTCACGCGCACACCCCAGCACGTGTGCGCGCGAACCACGCCCACCCCGCGTACCCGTACAGCCAGGGAGCCGCCCCATGACCGCAGCAGCCAACGAAGCCCCCCTCTGGCAGCCAGGCCCCGACCGCATCGCGGCCGCGGCTGTCACCCGCTTCCAGAGCTGGGCGGCCGAGCGGTACGGAGCACCGGCCGACGGCGGCTACCCCGCGCTGCACCGCTGGTCGGTCGAGGAGCTCGACACCTTCTGGCAGGCCGTCGCCGACTGGTTCGACGTACGGTTCTCCACCCCGTACGAGTCCGTCATCGCCGACCGCGCCATGCCCGGCGCCCAGTGGTTCCCCGGCGCCACCCTCAACTACGCCGAACACGCCCTGCGCACCGCCGAGAACCCCCTGCGCGCAGACGCCCCAGCCCTGCTCCACGTCGACGAGACCCACACCCAGGCCCCCCTCTCGTGGTCCGAGCTCCGCCGCCGGGTCGGATCGCTCGCGGCCGAACTCCGCGCCCTCGGCGTCACACCGGGCGACCGCGTCAGCGGCTACCTCCCCAACATTCCCCAGGCCGTCATCGCCTTCCTCGCCACCGCGGCCGTCGGCGCCGTCTGGACATCCTGCGCCCCCGACTTCGGCGCCCGCAGCGTCCTCGACCGCTTCCAGCAGGTCGAACCCGTCGTCCTGTTCACCGTCGACGGCTACCGCTACGGCGGCAAGGAACACGACCGCACCGACACCGTCGCCGAACTGCGTCGCGAACTGCCCACCCTGCGCGCCGTCGTCCACATCCCGCTGCTGGGCACCGAAGCCCCCGAAGGCGCCCTCGAATGGTCCGCCCTCACCTCCGCGGACACCGAACCCGTCTTCGAACAGGTCCCCTTCGACCACCCGCTGTGGGTGCTCTACTCCTCCGGAACCACCGGGCTCCCCAAGGCAATCGTCCAGTCCCAGGGCGGCATCCTGCTGGAACACTTCAAGCAGATCGGCCTGCACTGCGACCTCGGCCCCGACGACCGGTTCTTCTGGTACACCTCCACCGGCTGGATGATGTGGAACTTCCTCGTCTCCGGCCTGCTCACCGGGACCACACTCGTGCTGTACGACGGAAGCCCCGGCTACCCGGACGTCAGCGCCCAGTGGCGCGTCGCCGAACAGACCGGAGCGACCCTCTTCGGTACCTCCGCCGCCTATGTCATGGCCTGCCGCAAGGCCGGCATCCACCCGGGCCGCGACTTCGACCTCTCCCGCGTCCAGTGCGTCGCCACCACCGGCTCCCCGCTCCCGCCCGACGGATTCCGCTGGCTCCACGACGAGGTGGACGACGACCTGTGGATCGCCTCCGTCAGCGGCGGCACGGACGTCTGCAGCTGCTTCGCCGGAGCGGTCCCCACCCTCCCCGTCCACATCGGCGAACTCCAGGCCCCGTGCCTCGGCACGGACCTCCAGTCCTGGGATCCCGCGGGCAAGCCACTCATCGGCGAGGTCGGCGAACTCGTCGTCGCCGCACCCCTGCCCTCCATGCCGATCCATTTCTGGAACGACCCCGACGGCAGCCGCTACCACGACAGTTACTTCGAGATGTACCCCGGCGTCTGGCGCCACGGTGACTGGATCACGATCACCGAACACGGCTCGGTCGTCATCCACGGCCGCTCCGACTCCACCCTCAACCGCCAGGGTGTACGGATGGGCTCCGCCGACATCTACGAAGCCGTCGAACGGCTCCCCGAAATCCGCGAGTCCCTCGTCATCGGCATCGAGGAACCCGACGGCGGGTACTGGATGCCGCTCTTCGTCCACCTCGCCGACGGCGCCGCGCTCGACGACGACCTGCGCAACAGCATCAAGCAGACCATCCGCGAAAACCTCTCCCCGCGCCATGTCCCGGACGAGGTCATCGAGGTCCCCGGCATCCCGCACACCCTCACCGGCAAGCGCATCGAGGTTCCGGTCAAACGCCTCCTGCAAGGCACAGCCCTGGCCAAGGCGGTCAATCCCGGCTCGATCGACAACCTCGAACTCCTCCACTTCTACGAGGACCTCGCCCGCAACCGTCGCTGACCGGCCGCGTTGTCAGTACCCCTGATTACTCTGAGTGAGCAATGATCGACAGCGCACTGGGGGAGTCATGGCGCACACCAGGAACACCGAAAAGGCCAAGCACAGCAGGACCGTGAGCCACAACCGGTCCGGGCCATCCATGCGACGCACGCTGCGCCGCGAAGCACCCAGCACCATCGGCCTCCTGGCCGACGAGCAGGACTTCGCGGCGATGCGGCACTACCGCACCTTCACCTTCGACGACCACACCGTCTATCTGCAGCAGGTCGAGGGCCTGCTGAAGGCCCTCGCCGCACAGGGCATGCACGCCACGGTCGCGCTCTTCGACCCCGAGGAGTACGCGGAGTTCTGCACCGAGTCGGGAATCGCTCCCGACACCCCCGCCAGCCGCAGCCGCTTCACCGCCGAAATCGCCGCAGCCGGCGCCACCGTCGCGTATACGGGACAACCCATCGACACCCTGATCCCGCTCCTGGTCGGCCGGGCCGTCCGCCAGGCCACCTGGGAGTACGCCACGATGACCCTGGCCGGTCTCGGAGAATGCGCGGACTGCGGCCAGGACATCGGCCGTGCCGCCTTCGACCGCGCATCGCACCTCCTGCTGCGCATGCTGGACACGGCCGGCCCGGGCACCCACCACCTCGTCTGCAGCACCCCCACCGAGAACGAACACCTGCTCGCCGTCCTGCACACCGAGCGCGACACCACGGGGCCCGCATGCCTCGAAACAGCGGAAGGAGCCGAGTTCGTCACGGTCCTCGCTGTCGGCATCGCCCTCGAAAAGCCGGGTGGAGTCGTACTCCGTACGAGCAACCCAGGCACCCAGGACCGGGTCCACGGCTGGCGGCTGGCCCACGGCAGCCTGGTCCCGCTCACCGCAGGTGAGGTCTTCAGCGCCTACTGCACCGACGCAGACACCGGCGAGCCTGTCGCCCCCGAGTCACATGTGGAGTACTGCGCGGGCTTCGACCTCGGCGCGGACGAACCGGAATCACACCGCTGACAAGCCCAAGGGGCTCCCCGCCACCATGGGCAGGGAGCCCCTTCACCACAGACGCCGCAGGGCTACTCGCCCGACAGCACCGCCTGAGCCGCCACCCGCGCCTCCTCGGCGGAGTCCGCCGCCCGCGCGGCGGAAGCGGCACGCTCGCACTGCGCGAGCGTGTACTTCGCCAGCGTGGCGCGGACATAAGGAATGGACGCGGCGCCCATCGACAACGACGTCACACCCAGCCCCGTCAGGACACACGCAAGCAGCGGATCGGAGGCGGCCTCACCACAGACACCACAGCTCCTGCCCTCGGCCCTGGCCGCTTCCGCCGACAGCGCCACCAGGTCGAGCAGCGCGGGCTGCCACGGATCCTGAAGCCGGGACACCGCACCGACCTGACGGTCGGCGGCAAAGGTGTACTGCGCCAGGTCATTGGTGCCCAGCGACAGGAACTCCACCTCCTGCAGGATCGAGCGCGCCCGCAGCGCGGCGGACGGAATCTCCACCATCGCACCGAACTTCGCCCGCAGCCCGGCCTCGCGGCACGCGTCCGCGAACGCCTTCGCATCCCTGCGGTCCGCCACCATCGGAGCCATGACCTCAAGGTGGACAGGCAGCCCCTCGGCCGCCTTCGCCAGCGCGGTCAGCTGGGTCCGCAGTACATCGGGGTGATCCAGCAGACTCCGCAGCCCACGCACACCCAGCGCCGGGTTCGGCTCGTCCACCGGCGTCAGGAAGTCCAGCGGCTTGTCGGCACCGGCATCCAGCACCCGCACCACGACACGCCCCTCGGGGAACGCCTCAAGCACCGCCCGGTACGCAGCAATCTGCTTCTCCTCGGACGGCGCCTGCTTGCTGTCGTCCAGGAACAGGAACTCGGTACGGAACAGACCCACGCCCTCCGCACCGGCCTCGACCGCCGCCGGCACATCGCCCGGCCCACCGACATTGGCGAGCAGGGGGACCTTGTGACCGTCGGAGGTCGCACCGGGACCGGTCGAGGCGGACAGCGCGGCCTTGCGCGCAGCAGCGGCACTCTCCAGCTTCGCCCGCTTCTCGGCACTGGGCTCAACGAAGATCTCTCCCGTACTGCCGTCCACCGCGACGACCGTGCCCTCGGCCAGCTCACCGGCACCGGGAAGCGCTACAACGGCAGGCACACCGAGCGCCCGCGCCAGAATCGCGCTGTGACTGGTCGGCCCGCCCTCCTCAGTAACGAAGCCGAGCACCAGAGCCGGGTCGAGCAGCGCCGTGTCGGCGGGCGCCAAGTCCCGTGCGATCAGCACATAGGGCTCGTCGCTGTCCGGCACACCGGGCATCGGCACACCGAGCAGGCGAGCCACGATCCGGTTGCGCACATCGTCGAGGTCGGCAACCCGGCCCGCCAGGTACTCCCCGGCGTTGGCGAGCAGCGCCCGGTACGCGGCGAACGCGTCGTAGACGGCGCGCTCGGCGGTGCTGCCGACAGCGATGCGCCTGTCCACGTCAGCCATCAGCTCGGGGTCCTGCGCCATCATGGCCTGGGCCTCGAGTACATGCTGAGCCTCGCCACCGGCCAGATTGCCGCGCGCGATCAGGTCGGCTGCCACAGCTTCCACAGCCTGGCGGGCGCGCCCCTGTTCGCGCTCCGCCTCTTCGGCCGGAATCTGCTTGGCCGGCGGTTCCAGCACCGCCGTACCCATATGACGCACCTCGCCGATCGCCACTCCGTGGCTCACACCGACGCCTCGCAGCGTTGTCTGCATGTCACCCGTCTCCGCTTGTGCGGCGGCTCGTGCCCCCGCGGTGGATATCCAGTCGGCTGTCACTGCGCCGAGTCCGTCACTGCCAACCGAACAACGTGTCGCCGATCTTCACGTCGCCGTCCTCGCGGACGTCGGATAGGGATTCGGCGGTGGCCTCCAGTGCGACGATCGGGCACACGGGAGACTTGCCGGCCATCTCGACGGACGCGGGGTCCCAACGGACGATGCCCTGCCCGCGCGTGACCGTGTCCCCCTTGTTCACGAGCAGCTCGAAGCCCTCACCATTGAGCTGAACGGTGTCGATGCCGAGGTGCACGAGCACGCCGTGCCCGTGCTCGTCCACGACGACGAACGCATGCGGATGCAGGGAGACAACGATGCCGTCGACCGGCGATACGGCCTCGGACGGCTCGCGAACCGGATCAATGGCGGTTCCAGGACCCACCATCGCGCCGGAGAAGACCGGGTCAGGCACAGCGCCGAGCCCGATGGCACGTCCGGCAATAGGGGACGTCACAGTGGTCATAGGGAACCTCCCAGGGGTGGAGCTCGAATGGCGCCGTCACGGCTTGTGGGCGACGGCGTACTGTTCAGCAGGGTAAGTCATAAGAAGTTCCGGTTCCGCCTGAGTCCTGCCGGTTCGCGGCCTTAGGGGGGCACCGGAAACGATTTGCCTCGACTCCCGGCGGCCTGTAGTGTCGTACCCCTGCCTGGCCCCGGAGCGACTTTGAGTCGGGGGTCGGCGGCGACTTTTAAGCCCAGACTTTATCCCGGATCGGCACCTGCATGCCTGCAGGAGGCTGGTCAAGGGAAATGAAAAGGCCTGATAGAGTCGGACTCGCCGGAAAGGGAAACGCGAAAGCGAGGAACTGGAAAGCGGAGCCCGCTTCGACCGGGAATCGGACACGAAAGAGTCTGATAGAGTCGGAAACGCAAGACCGAAGGGAAATGCCCGGAGGAAAGCCCGAGAGGGTGAGTACGAAGGAAGCGTCCGTTCCTTGAGAACTCAACAGCGTGCCAAAAGTCAACGCCAGATATGTTGATACCCCGGCCTGCTTCGGCAGGTTGGTGGTTCCTTTGAAAGTCCTGCCGGATCACTGATCTGGTGGGCAATTTACACAGCGAGGACGCTGTGAATGACCGGTCTTATTCCGACCGGTTGTTCCGCTCTCGTGTTGTGTTGTCCCGATTACGGGAAAACATTCACGGAGAGTTTGATCCTGGCTCAGGACGAACGCTGGCGGCGTGCTTAACACATGCAAGTCGAACGATGAAGCCTTTCGGGGTGGATTAGTGGCGAACGGGTGAGTAACACGTGGGCAATCTGCCCTTCACTCTGGGACAAGCCCTGGAAACGGGGTCTAATACCGGATAACACTCTGTCCCGCATGGGACGGGGTTGAAAGCTCCGGCGGTGAAGGATGAGCCCGCGGCCTATCAGCTTGTTGGTGGGGTGATGGCCTACCAAGGCGACGACGGGTAGCCGGCCTGAGAGGGCGACCGGCCACACTGGGACTGAGACACGGCCCAGACTCCTACGGGAGGCAGCAGTGGGGAATATTGCACAATGGGCGAAAGCCTGATGCAGCGACGCCGCGTGAGGGATGACGGCCTTCGGGTTGTAAACCTCTTTCAGCAGGGAAGAAGCGAGAGTGACGGTACCTGCAGAAGAAGCGCCGGCTAACTACGTGCCAGCAGCCGCGGTAATACGTAGGGCGCAAGCGTTGTCCGGAATTATTGGGCGTAAAGAGCTCGTAGGCGGCTTGTTGCGTCGGTTGTGAAAGCCCGGGGCTTAACCCCGGGTCTGCAGTCGATACGGGCAGGCTAGAGTGTGGTAGGGGAGATCGGAATTCCTGGTGTAGCGGTGAAATGCGCAGATATCAGGAGGAACACCGGTGGCGAAGGCGGATCTCTGGGCCATTACTGACGCTGAGGAGCGAAAGCGTGGGGAGCGAACAGGATTAGATACCCTGGTAGTCCACGCCGTAAACGTTGGGAACTAGGTGTTGGCGACATTCCACGTCGTCGGTGCCGCAGCTAACGCATTAAGTTCCCCGCCTGGGGAGTACGGCCGCAAGGCTAAAACTCAAAGGAATTGACGGGGGCCCGCACAAGCAGCGGAGCATGTGGCTTAATTCGACGCAACGCGAAGAACCTTACCAAGGCTTGACATACACCGGAAAGCATCAGAGATGGTGCCCCCCTTGTGGTCGGTGTACAGGTGGTGCATGGCTGTCGTCAGCTCGTGTCGTGAGATGTTGGGTTAAGTCCCGCAACGAGCGCAACCCTTGTTCTGTGTTGCCAGCATGCCCTTCGGGGTGATGGGGACTCACAGGAGACTGCCGGGGTCAACTCGGAGGAAGGTGGGGACGACGTCAAGTCATCATGCCCCTTATGTCTTGGGCTGCACACGTGCTACAATGGCCGGTACAATGAGCTGCGATGCCGTGAGGCGGAGCGAATCTCAAAAAGCCGGTCTCAGTTCGGATTGGGGTCTGCAACTCGACCCCATGAAGTCGGAGTTGCTAGTAATCGCAGATCAGCATTGCTGCGGTGAATACGTTCCCGGGCCTTGTACACACCGCCCGTCACGTCACGAAAGTCGGTAACACCCGAAGCCGGTGGCCCAACCCCTTGTGGGAGGGAGCTGTCGAAGGTGGGACTGGCGATTGGGACGAAGTCGTAACAAGGTAGCCGTACCGGAAGGTGCGGCTGGATCACCTCCTTTCTAAGGAGCACTTCTTACCAGGTCTGGCCTGGTCAGAGGCCATTACGCTGGCAAATGTCCGGCGGTGGTTGCTCATGGGTGGAACGTTGACTATTCGGTGCGACAGGTTGTTTTTCACTAGTACTGCTTCGGCGTGGAACGTGGGAAGGGGCCGGTTGTGCCGGGCACGTTGTTGGGTGTCTGAGGGTTCGGCCGTGAGGTCGCCTTCAGTTGCCGGCCCCAGTGAACTCGCCTTTCAGGGTGGGGTGGTGGGTGGCTGGTCGTTGTTTGAGAACTGCACAGTGGACGCGAGCATCTGTGGCCAAGTTTTTAAGGGCGCACGGTGGATGCCTTGGCACCAGGAACCGATGAAGGACGTGGGAGGCCACGATAGGCCCCGGGGAGCTGTCAACCGAGCTTTGATCCGGGGGTGTCCGAATGGGGAAACCCGGCAGTCGTCATGGGCTGTCACCCGCTGCTGAACACATAGGCAGTGTGGAGGGAACGAGGGGAAGTGAAACATCTCAGTACCCTCAGGAAGAGAAAACAACCGTGATTCCGGGAGTAGTGGCGAGCGAAACCGGATGAGGCCAAACCGTATGTGTGTGATACCCGGCAGGGGTTGCGCATGCGGGGTTGCGGGAGTTCTCTTGATCAATCTGCCGATTGGTCGACGAGTCAGAAACCGTTGATGTAGGCGAAGGACATGCGAAAGGTCCGGCGTAGAGGGTAAGACCCCCGTAGCTGAAACATCAACGGCTCGTTTGAGGATTTCCCAAGTAGCACGGGGCCCGAGAAATCCCGTGTGAATCTGGCGGGACCACCCGCTAAGCCTAAATATTCCCTGGTGACCGATAGCGGATAGTACCGTGAGGGAATGGTGAAAAGTACCGCGGGAGCGGAGTGAAATAGTACCTGAAACCGTGTGCCTACAAGCCGTGGGAGCGTCGCATGCGAGCTTGCTTGCATGTCGTGACTGCGTGCCTTTTGAAGAATGAGCCTGCGAGTTTGCGGTGTGTTGCGAGGTTAACCCGTGTGGGGAAGCCGTAGCGAAAGCGAGTCCGAATAGGGCGTTTTAGTAGCACGCTCAAGACCCGAAGCGGAGTGATCTAGCCATGGGCAGGTTGAAGCGGAGGTAAGACTTCGTGGAGGACCGAACCCACCAGGGTTGAAAACCTGGGGGATGACCTGTGGTTAGGGGTGAAAGGCCAATCAAACTCCGTGATAGCTGGTTCTCCCCGAAATGCATTTAGGTGCAGCGTCGTGTGTTTCTTGCCGGAGGTAGAGCACTGGATAGGCGATGGGCCCTACCGGGTTACTGACCTTAGCCAAACTCCGAATGCCGGTAAGTGAGAGCGCGGCAGTGAGACTGTGGGGGATAAGCTCCATGGTCGAGAGGGAAACAGCCCAGAGCATCGACTAAGGCCCCTAAGCGTACGCTAAGTGGGAAAGGATGTGGAGTCGCAGAGACAACCAGGAGGTTGGCTTAGAAGCAGCCACCCTTGAAAGAGTGCGTAATAGCTCACTGGTCAAGTGATTCCGCGCCGACAATGTAGCGGGGCTCAAGCGTACCGCCGAAGTCGTGTCATTCACACATATATCCCCAACGGGAGTGTGGATGGGTAGGGGAGCGTCGTGTGCCGGGTGAAGCAGCCGCGGAAGCGAGTTGTGGACGGTTCACGAGTGAGAATGCAGGCATGAGTAGCGATACACACGTGAGAAACGTGTGCGCCGATTGACTAAGGGTTCCTGGGTCAAGCTGATCTGCCCAGGGTAAGTCGGGACCTAAGGCGAGGCCGACAGGCGTAGTCGATGGACAACCGGTTGATATTCCGGTACCCGCTTTGAAACGCCCAGTACTGAATCAGGCGATGCTAAGTCCGTGAAGCCGGCCCGATCTCTTCGGAGTTGAGGGTAGTGGTGGAGCCGACGGACCAGACTTGTATTAGGTAAGCGATGGGGTGACGCAGGAAGGTAGTCCAGCCCGGGCGGTGGTTGTCCCGGGGTAAGGGTGTAGGGCGTGTGATAGGCAAATCCGTCACACATTAAGTCTGAGACCTGATGCCGAGCCGATTGTGGTGAAGTGGATGATCCTATGCTGTCGAGAAAAGCCTCTAGCGAGTTTCATGGCGGCCCGTACCCTAAACCGACTCAGGTGGTCAGGTAGAGAATACCGAGGCGTTCGGGTGAACTATGGTTAAGGAACTCGGCAAAATGCCCCCGTAACTTCGGGAGAAGGGGGGCCATCACTGGTGATCCGATTTACTCGGTGAGCTGGGGGTGGCCGCAGAGACCAGCGAGAAGCGACTGTTTACTAAAAACACAGGTCCGTGCGAAGCCGTAAGGCGATGTATACGGACTGACGCCTGCCCGGTGCTGGAACGTTAAGGGGACCGGTTAGCTGACTTTCGGGTCGGCGAAGCTGAGAACTTAAGCGCCAGTAAACGGCGGTGGTAACTATAACCATCCTAAGGTAGCGAAATTCCTTGTCGGGTAAGTTCCGACCTGCACGAATGGCGTAACGACTTCTCGACTGTCTCAACCATAGGCCCGGTGAAATTGCACTACGAGTAAAGATGCTCGTTTCGCGCAGCAGGACGGAAAGACCCCGGGACCTTTACTATAGTTTGATATTGGTGTTCGGTTCGGCTTGTGTAGGATAGGTGGGAGACTTTGAAGCGGCCACGCCAGTGGTTGTGGAGTCGTCGTTGAAATACCACTCTGGTCGTGCTGGATGTCTAACCTGGGTCCGTGATCCGGATCAGGGACAGTGTCTGATGGGTAGTTTAACTGGGGCGGTTGCCTCCTAAAGAGTAACGGAGGCGCCCAAAGGTTCCCTCAGCCTGGTTGGCAATCAGGTGTTGAGTGTAAGTGCACAAGGGAGCTTGACTGTGAGACCGACGGGTCGAGCAGGGACGAAAGTCGGGACTAGTGATCCGGCAGTGGCTTGTGGAAGCGCTGTCGCTCAACGGATAAAAGGTACCCCGGGGATAACAGGCTGATCTTCCCCAAGAGTCCATATCGACGGGATGGTTTGGCACCTCGATGTCGGCTCGTCGCATCCTGGGGCTGGAGTCGGTCCCAAGGGTTGGGCTGTTCGCCCATTAAAGCGGTACGCGAGCTGGGTTTAGAACGTCGTGAGACAGTTCGGTCCCTATCCGCTGTGCGCGTAGGAATATTGAGAAGGGCTGTCCCTAGTACGAGAGGACCGGGACGGACGAACCTCTGGTGTGCCAGTTGTTCTGCCAAGGGCATGGCTGGTTGGCTACGTTCGGAAAGGATAACCGCTGAAAGCATCTAAGCGGGAAGCCTGCTTCGAGATGAGTATTCCCACCAACTTGATTGGTTAAGGCTCCCAGTAGACGACTGGGTTGATAGGCCAGATGTGGAAGCCTGGTAACGGGTGGAGCTGACTGGTACTAATAGGCCGAGGGCTTGTCCTCAGTTGCTCGCGTCCACTGTGTTAGTTCTGAAATAACGAACGGCCGTGTTGTTCCGGTGTTTGTTTGTTTCATAGTGTTTCGGTGGTCATTGCGTTAGGGAAACGCCCGGTTACATTCCGAACCCGGAAGCTAAGCCTTTCAGCGCCGATGGTACTGCAGGGGGGACCCTGTGGGAGAGTAGGACGCCGCCGAACTCCTTTTACGGGAAAGCCCCGTGCCCTTGTGGCACGGGGCTTTCCCGCGTTCAGGAGGCCTCGCGCACCCCTCTGCATCCGCCGACAGTGGCTGAGGGTAAGGTCAGGGGGCATCATTGGCACGTTCTTCACACAGGAGGCCCCCGGGTGGAGGTCCAGGAGACTCGGGTTCAGACGGACCGGGTCCTCACCATCCCCAACATCCTCAGCATGGCTCGCCTTGTGGGGGTACCGCTCTTCCTGTGGCTGATTCTTCGCCCCGAGTTCGGCGGGCCCAAGAGCGATGGCTGGGCGCTGCTGGTGCTGATGCTCAGCGGGATCAGCGACTACCTCGACGGTAAGCTCGCGCGCCGGTGGAACCAGATCAGTAGCCTCGGGCGACTCCTGGACCCTGCCGCGGACCGCCTTTACATCCTTTCGACCCTCGTCGGCCTGACCTGGCGGGAGATCCTGCCGCTGTGGCTCACCGCAGCGCTGCTCGCCCGCGAGCTGATGCTTCTCGTGATGGTGGGAATCCTTCGCCGCCACGGCTATCCGCCGCCCCAGGTGAACTTTCTCGGGAAGGCTGCCACGTTCAACTTGATGTACGCGTTCCCCTTGTTGCTGCTCAGCGACGGAAGTGGTTGGCTTGCATCTCTGGCCGCTGTTTTCGGATGGGCGTTCGCAGGTTGGGGTACAACGCTCTATTGGTGGGCAGGGATCCTCTACGTGGTTCAGGTCCGCCGGCTCGTCAAGGCGGATGTAGCAGCCGATTGAGCTCGTTGATGCGGTGCCGCGCAGTGCAGCCGGCCCGCCGCTGATGCCCCGGATGGTGCCCCGACGGGCGAAGTCGGCTAGACCGTCGTCTCTGCAAGGAGGACGTTTCCGACATGAAGGCCGTCGTGATGGCTGGCGGCGAAGGTACTCGACTTCGCCCCATGACCTCAAGCATGCCCAAGCCGCTCCTGCCCGTCGCCAATCGTCCGATCATGGAGCATGTGCTTCGGCTGCTCAAGCGGCACGGACTCAATGAGACCGTCGTAACGGTCCAGTTTCTAGCCTCGCTGGTCAAGAACTACTTCGGGGACGGCGAAGAGCTCGGGATGGAGCTCAGTTATGCCAATGAGGAGAAACCGCTCGGCACCGCGGGGAGCGTGAAGAACGCCGAGGAAGCACTGAAGGACGACACCTTCCTTGTCATTTCCGGTGACGCGCTCACCGACTTCGATCTCACCGACCTCATCGCCTTCCACAAGGAAAAGGGCGGGCTGGTGACGGTGTGCCTGACCCGTGTGCCGAATCCGCTGGAATTCGGTATCACCATCGTGGACGAGGCGGGCCAGGTCGAGCGTTTCCTGGAGAAGCCCACCTGGGGGCAGGTCTTCTCGGACACCGTAAACACGGGCATCTACGTCATGGAGCCCGAGGTGTTCGACTATGTCGAGGCCGACGCCTCGGTCGACTGGTCCGGTGATGTCTTCCCGCAGCTCATGAAGGAGGGCAAGCCCATCTACGGCTATGTCGCCGAGGGCTACTGGGAGGACGTCGGTACCCACGAGAGCTATGTGAAGGCCCAGGCGGACGTCCTTGAGCGCAAGGTAGACGTCGAGATCGACGGCTTCGAGATCTCGCCGGGTGTATGGGTCGCGGAAGGCGCGGAAGTACATCCCGACGCGGTACTGAGGGGCCCCCTCTACATCGGGGACTACGCAAAGGTCGAAGCCGGAGCGGAGATTCGCGAGCACACGGTCATCGGGTCGAACGTCGTCGTCAAGAGCGGCGCATTTCTGCACAGGGCCGTGGTTCACGACAACGTCTACATCGGCCAGCAGAGCAATCTGCGCGGATGCGTGATCGGTAAGAACACCGACGTCATGCGGGCCGCCCGCATCGAGGACGGCGCGGTCATCGGGGACGAGTGCCTGGTCGGTGAGGAATCGATCATTCAGGGCAATGTCCGTGTCTACCCGTTCAAGACGATCGAGGCCGGTGCCTTCGTCAATACCTCGGTGATCTGGGAGTCCCGCGGGCAGGCCCATCTCTTCGGGGCCCGCGGTGTGTCCGGGATCCTGAACGTGGAGATCACGCCGGAGCTGGCGGTCCGGCTTGCCGGGGCATACGCCACGACGCTCAAGAAGGGGTCGACGGTCACCACCGCCCGTGACCACTCCCGCGGCGCCCGTGCACTGAAGCGAGCGGTGATCTCGGCGCTCCAGGCCAGCGCCATCGATGTCCGGGACCTGGAGAACGTACCGCTGCCCGTCGCGCGGCAGCAGACCGCGCGGGGCAGCGCCGGCGGCATCATGATCCGTACGTCTCCCGGTGTGCCCGACTCGGTCGACATCATGTTCTTCGACGAGCGGGGCGCGGACCTCTCCCAGGCGCGGCAGCGGAAGCTCGACCGGGTCTACGCACGTCAGGAATACCGCCGTGCCTTCCCCGGGGAGATCGGGGATCTGCACTTCCCGTCCAGCGTCTTCGACTCGTACACCGGATCGCTGCTGCGGAACGTGGACACCGCGGGGATCGCCGACGCGGGTCTCAAGGTTGTCGTCGACGCTTCCAACGGCAGTGCCGGGCTCGTCCTGCCCAGCCTGCTGGGACGGCTCGGCGTGGACGCGTTGACCATCAACCCCGGACTCGACGAATCAAGGCCCACCGAATCCGCCGATACCCGGCGCTCCGGACTGGTGCGGCTGGGCGAGATCGTCTCCTCTGCGCGGGCGGCGTTCGGCGTGCGGTTCGACCCGGTCGGTGAGCGGCTCTCCCTGGTCGACGAGCGGGGCAGGATCGTGGAGGACGACCGGGCGCTCCTGGTGATGCTCGACCTTGTGGCGGCCGAGCGCCGCAGCGGGCGGGTGGCGCTGCCGGTGACCACGACGCGGGTCGCCGAGCAGGTCGCGGCGTACCACGGCACACAGGTCGAATGGACGACGACATCGCCCGACGATCTGACGCGCGTGGGACGTGAGGAAGGCACCATCTTCGGTGGGGACGGCCGTGGCGGCTTCATCGTTCCCGAATTCAGCAGCGTCTTCGACGGATCGGCTGCCTTCGTGCGACTCATCGGGCTCGTCGCGAGGACCCAGCTCACCCTCAGCCAGATCGATGCCCGCATTCCCCGCGCCCATGTCCTGCGCCGGGATCTGGCCACACCCTGGGCGGTCAAGGGCTTGGTCATGCGCCGGGTCGTGGAGGCCGCGGGGGACCGCAGTGTCGATACGACGGACGGTGTGCGGGTCGTCGAGGCCGACGGGCGCTGGGTGATGGTGCTTCCCGACCCGGCCGAGGCGGTCACCCATTTGTGGGCCGAGGGTCCGGACGACGCCTCCGCGCAGGCGCTGCTGGACGAATGGGCGGCGGTCGTGGAGAGCGCAGGTAACTGAGGGTTCCACCGGTGTGCCCGGCGCCGTGCGGAGGCGCCTTCGGGCACACCGGTGGGGCCATTCGGCGGTAGCAGTGGCGACGTGCGACGATGTGCGGCATGTCGCAGCAGCCCCCCGAACGGAGTACCGCCCCACGCCCTGCGCGCCCCGACGCGTCCATGTCGCTGCTGACCAATGTGATGGACCACAGCCTGGACGACGGATATGCCGAGGCGTCGGCACGTCGCGAGGCCGACGGGAGTGCGGGTATGCCCCGCACGCTCAAGTCGAAACTCGGCCTCGCCGCTTGTCTGGTGCTCGCGGCCCTCGTCGTCACGCTCGGGGCCGCGCAGGCACGCGTTGCCGCTCCGGTCCTCGCCAAGGAGCGCGAGGAGCTGATCGACCGCATCGACGGGGAGACGGCGGCGGCCGACACCCTTGAGTCGCAGGTCGACAAGCTTCGGGACGACGTGGGCAGGCGCCAGCGCAAGGCGCTGGAGAAGCACGGCGGGGACCAGGGAGAGCTGGTGGCGCTGCTCGCCGGGGCGACGCCGGTGGAGGGGCCCGGCGTGAAACTCGTCGTCGACGACGCCAAGGGCACCGACCAGGGCGGTGGCGGGCCGAGGGAGACCAGCGGGTTCTCCGACACCGGACGCGTCCGCGACCGGGATCTGCAACGGGTCGTCAACGGCCTCTGGCAGTCCGGTGCGGAAGCGATCGCGATCAACGGGCAGCGTCTGACAGCCCTGTCGGCGATCCGTGCCGCCGGCGACGCCATACTGGTCGACAACAGACCGCTCGTGCCGCCGTACACGGTGCTGGCGGTGGGGGACGGGAAGCAGCTCAGCAGCGCATTCCAGGACAGCGCTGACGGCCAGTATCTCCAGGCGCTCAAGGACACCTTCGACATCCGGACGAGCATCTCCGCCCAGGAGAAGGTGAGCCTCCCGGTCGCACCGAGCCTGATAGTACGAACAGCAGAGCCTTATAAGGCCGCAGACACCGGCAGTGGTGCGGCAGACACAGGGAAGGGCACATCGTGATCGCCGTACTGGGCCTCGTCGTGGGAGTCGTGGTCGGACTGTTGGTCCGACCCGAGGTGCCGGCGGTGGTCGAGCCCTATCTTCCGATCGCCGTCGTGGCTGCCCTCGACGCAGTCTTCGGAGGTCTGCGGGCCATGCTCGACGGGATCTTCGTCGACAAGGTGTTCGTCGTGTCGTTCCTGTCGAACGTCGTGGTTGCCGCACTGATCGTGTTCCTGGGCGACAAGCTGGGCGTCGGAGCGCAGCTCTCCACCGGCGTGGTGGTTGTGCTCGGGATCCGGATCTTCTCCAACGCCGCGGCCATCCGTCGGCACGTCTTCCGGGCCTGAGGCCGATGAGCAACGAAGAACTTCCCAGCGACAAGGGGCGCGACGGCGAGCAGCCGGCCGATGCCGCCAAGGAACTCACCGGGCGTCAGCGGCTGATCGCCGGACTCTGGCCGCCGCGGGTGACGCGGGCCCAACTCATCGTCGCGGTACTGCTGTTCGTCCTCGGTCTCGGGCTGGCCATTCAGGTGCGCTCGAACAGTGACAACAGCGCGCTGCGGGGCGCCCGCCAGGAGGACCTGGTCCGCATTCTCGACGAGCTGGACGACCGGACCCAGCGTCTGGAGGACGAGAAGCAGCGCCTCGACGCTCAGCGCACGGAGCTGGAGAACAGCTCCGACCAGGCTGAAGAGGCACGTAAGCAGACGGTGGAGAAGGAGAGACAACTCGGTATTCTCGCGGGCACCGTGGCGGCTCACGGGCCAGGGATCACACTCACCATCAATGACCCCGGAGACGGGATCAAGGCGGACATGCTGCTCGACGCGCTCCAGGAACTGCGTGCGGCGGGTGCCGAGGCCATCGAGGTCAACGGAGTGAGAGTGGTGGCCAATACGTACTTCTCCGGCGACGGCGGCAATGTCAGGGTTGACGGCCGTAAGATCACCGCGCCGTACGTGTTCAAGGTGATCGGCAAGCCCCAGGATCTGGAGCCGGCGCTGAACATCCCCGGCGGTGTGGTCCAGACGCTGGAGAAGGAGCAGGCCACCGTGCATGTGGAGCAGGCCGACGACATCGTCGTCGACGTCTTGCGACCGGCGAAGCGGCCTGACTACGCTCGGTCGTCGTCCTCGTGAGGCCGCGGCACGGAGGGGTCGAAGGACACGGGCCGGAGGTTGCGGGGGGTCGCCGCATCGTAATGGTGGTGCGTGGTGGAAACTGTCGAGTGGATACGGACGTTGTGAGGATGTCCGGATCGGCAGGTGTGTTCGTTCAGGGTTCGTCCTGCCCCACGGGCGGGTCTATTTCGGTCAAGGGGAATCGCCCGTGAAGTTGTTTGGGAAGTTGTTCAGCAAGAGCGCTCGCGACGAGGCCGCCCGCCATCGCGCACCGCGCCGCGGCCAGGCGGAGGAGCAGGGCTCGGAGCGCCCGCTCTTCCGCGATCAGGTGTCCGGTGCGGGCAGTGACAATTCGGGCGCTTCCGGCGCGTCGTCTGTTGACCCTGCCGGTGCCGGCCGCATAGGTTTCTCGGAACCGTCAACCTCAAGTACGGGTGGAGGGTTCGCCCCGAGGCAGGAGGGTTCGTCCATGCCGGTCTGTACGAGGTGCGGGCATCGCAACGCCGAGGCCAGTCGTTTCTGTTCCAACTGCGGTGCGCCGCTGAGGGGTGGAATCCCCGAGCGTGCCTCGGAGACGACCTCGACCATCTCCATCTCCGGTCTTGAGGCGTACGAGGCGGAGGCCACCGGGCAGGCGCCCGTGCCGTCCCTCTCGCCCGAGGCGCAGGCCGCAGTCGACGCTCTTCCGCTCGGCTCGGCGCTCCTGGTGGTGCGACGTGGTCCGAACTCCGGCAGTCGCTTCCTGCTGGACAGCGAGCTGACCACGGCCGGCCGCCACCCGCAGAGCGACATCTTCCTCGACGACGTGACGGTCTCGCGCCGTCATGTGGAGTTCCGCCGGAGCCCCGACGGCAGCTTCACGGTCGAGGACGTGGGCAGCCTGAACGGCACCTACGTCAACCGTGAGCGCATCGATTCCGTCGCCCTGTCCAACGGCGACGAAGTGCAGATCGGCAAGTACCGGCTGGTCTTCTACGCGAGCCAGCGGGGCATCTGACCCGTCAGGGAAGGTCCATGCTGAGAACACCGACGGGCGGTGCCGGTCACGGCACCGCCACCGCCGACGACCGCCCGATGAGCATCGGCACGGTGCTCCTGCGACTGCGCGACGAGTTTCCCGAAGTCACGATCTCCAAGATCCGCTTCCTGGAGGCCGAAGGGCTAGTCGAGCCGCAGCGGACCCCCTCCGGCTATCGCAAGTTCCGTCAGGCCGATGTGGAGCGCCTGGCGCAGGTGCTGCGCATGCAGCGGGACCACTACCTCCCCCTGAAGGTCATCCGGGAGCATCTGGATGCCCTCGCCCGCGGTGAGCAGTCCGCCCTGCCGTCCGGGGGCGGCCCGCGGGAACTGACCGACGGCGGCTGGGACGCGGACCCGGGGCGGGCGACCGCGGCCCGCATCGGCCGCGCCGAGCTCCTCGCGGCCGCCGAGGTCACCGAGAGTGACCTGGATGAGTGGGAGTCGTACGGCTTGGTCGTTCCGACCGCCGAGGGCGGCTACGACGCCGAAATGGTCACGGTGGCCAAGCTTGTGGCGGATCTGGGTCGATTCGGTCTGGAACCGCGTCACCTGCGCGCCATCCGGGCGGCCGCGGACCGCGAGGCGGGGCTCATCGAGCAGGTGGTCGCGCCCTTGCGGCGGCACCGGAATCCGCAGACCAGGGCACATGCGGAGGCGACCGCGAGGGAGCTCGCAGAGCTGTCCGTACGGCTTCATTCGGCCTTGGTCCAGACCGCTCTGCGGGTCCGGCTCCACTGATCACGTCGGTGCCCGACTACCCAAACCTGCCGAGCACGTCCTAGGGTTGCTGTGTGAACGAGCTCGACGTTGTGGGTGTCCGGGTGGAAATGCCCTCCAACCAACCGATCGTGCTCCTGCGTGAAGTGGGAGGCGACCGGTACCTCCCCATTTGGATCGGTCCTGGTGAGGCGACCGCGATCGCCTTCGCCCAGCAGGGCATGGCTCCGGCCAGGCCGCTGACCCATGATCTCTTCAAGGATGTGCTCGAGGCCGTCGGCCAGGAGCTCACCGAGGTCCGCATCACGGACCTGCGGGAAGGGGTCTTCTACGCGGAGCTGGTCTTCGCCAGTGGCGTCGAGGTGAGCGCGCGGCCGTCCGACGCCATAGCGCTCGCGCTGCGCACCGGAACGCCGATCTACGGCAGTGACGGGGTGCTCGACGACGCCGGTATCGCCATCCCGGACGAGCAGGAGGACGAGGTGGAGAAGTTCCGCGAGTTCCTCGACCAGATCTCACCGGAGGACTTCGGCACCAACAGTCAGTAACCGTTCTGCGGGGTCGCAGTCAGCGCATCCGAGAAGCCCTTCCCGCTCGCAAGACACGGGAAACCACCCTCAGGGTGATTATCACTCGGCGTGCCGAGTGTGGCGATCGTTGACGCACCCCAAGTGACTGCCTACCTTCGAGATGGCAGGTCAAGGACGGAGGTCGGCGTGAGAAGCAGCGGCGACGGTACGGCAGCGGGTGGGCCGTATGCGCAGCAGGGGAGTACAGCCGGCCACACCATCAGGCAACCGGTTGAACCGGCGGCGGTGGCGGGGGGCGGCATGGCATTGGCCAACGACATCGGCTATCGCGGGCCGACGGCGTGCGCGGCTGCGGGGATCACCTATCGGCAGCTCGACTACTGGGCACGCACAGGGCTGGTCGAGCCGAGCGTGCGTCCGGCGTACGGATCGGGCACACAGCGGCTCTACAGCTTCCGGGACGTCGTTTTGCTGAAGATCGTGAAGCGCTTCCTGGACACGGGCGTCGCCCTGCAGAACATCCGCACCACGGTCCAGCACCTGCGGGCCCGTGGATTCCAGGATCTTGAGCGGATGACGCTGATGAGCGACGGTGCCACGGTCTACGAGTGCTCCTCGCCCGACCAGGTCGTCGATCTGCTCCAGGGCGGCCAGGGGGTCTTCGGCATCGCCGTGGGAGTGGTGTGGCAGGACGTCGACGCCGCGCTCTCACAGCTGCACGGCGAGCGGGTGGACACCGGCGAGACACTGATCGGGAACAACCCCACCGATGAGCTCGCACGGCGGCGCAACCGCGCCGGCTGATCCGTCCCAGGCGTCGGGCGCGGCGATTGTCAGTGCCGTAGGGCAGCATCGATGATGTGAGAGCCTCGCCCACCATCCTGCATCTGGACATGGATGCCTTCTACGCCTCTGCGGAGCAGGCGGCGAAGCCCAGCCTGCGCGGCAAACCGGTCGTGGTGGGCGGGCTGGGGCCGCGTGGAGTCGTCGCCACCGCTTCGTACGAGGCGAGGCGCTTTGGGGTGCACTCGGCGATGCCCATGGCGCAGGCTCGGCGGCTGGCGCCGAATGCCGCCTATCTGGTGCCCCGCTTCCATCTGTACCGGACGGTCAGCGACCAGGTGATGGAGCTGCTGGGGCGGCTCTCCCCGCTGGTGGAGCCGCTCAGCCTGGACGAGGCGTTCGTGGACCTCGAAGCCGGTGGGACGGCCGATGACACCGCTTCCGCTCTGGAGATCGGTGCGCAGCTGCGTACGGCGATAGAGGCGGTCACCGGGCTCACCGGCTCGGTCGGGCTCGCCGGTTCCAAGATGCTGGCCAAGATCGCTTCGGAGCAGGCGAAGCCGAACGGGCTGCTGCTCATCGAGCCGGGCACGGAGCGGGAGCTGCTCGCACCCATGTCGGTACGGATCCTCCCCGGCGTCGGCCCGGCGACGGCGGACCATCTGCGCCGCGCAGGGATGACAACGGTCGATGACCTGGCCGAGGCGGGTGAGGCGGAGCTCGTACGCCTGCTGGGCAAGGCGCACGGCGGCTCGCTCCACCGCATGGCGTCCGGGTACGACGACCGGCCCGTGGTCGCGGAGCGGGACGCGAAATCGGTGTCGGTCGAGGACACCTTCGACGCGGACCTGCACGACCGGGTGCGGGTCAGGACGGAGGTGGAACGGCTGGCCGACCGTTGCGTCCAGCGGCTGCGGGGCGCGGGGAGGTCCGGGCGGACAGTGGTGCTGAAGGTGCGGAGGTACGACTTCTCCACGCTCACAAGATCCGAGACACTGCGTGGGCCCACGGACGACCCCGCTGTGGTCCGGGAGGCCGCCGCACGGCTCCTGGAGGCAGTGGACACCACTGGAGGCGTACGGCTCCTGGGCGTGGGTGTCACGGGGCTTGCCGACTTCACACAGGAGGATCTCTTCGCGCAGGCCGCCGGTGAGCGGGCCGCGGCCGAGGAAGCGGCCGAGGAGGGGACCGGGGCGGGGGACGACGGGGACAAGCCGCCGGGCGGGGCGCCGGAGGAGGTCCACGAGACTGCTGAGCAGCTTGCCGCACGGCGCTGGCCCGCCGGACACGACGTACACCATGACGTCCACGGCCACGGCTGGGTGCAGGGCAGCGGCGTCGGCCGTGTGACGGTGCGGTTCGAGGAACCCGAGTCGGCGCCCGGCCGGGTGCGTACGTTCCGGATCGACGATCCGGAGCTGCAGCCGACGGATCCGCTGCCGCTGGTGCGCAACCCGGCGGACTACTCGTCCTGGCCGGCCAGTCTGCCGAAGTCCCGGTCCGGACCGGTCTCATCGGGCGGGGAGTCCAGACCGTAGTGCCGGTAGAGCTGGAGCTCCTGTTCCGGTGAGAGATGGCGGCCGACGCCGAAGTCGGGCGCGTCCCTGATCAGCGCACGGTCGAAGGGGACACGGAGCGAATCCTCCACGAATTCACTGGGTTCCAGCGGGACGAACGCGTCCCGGCTGAAGAGTCCGGTGCGTACGGCCGCCCACTCGGGCACACCGGTCGCGTCGTCGAGGTACACCTCGTCCACGGTTCCGATCTTGGTGCCCTTGCGGTCGAAGGCCTTGCGGCCGATCAGGCTGCGCGGATCGATGTCGGTCTGCACGGTCCCTCCCACTGGTCGCGGCTACTCCACTAGCACTACAGAAGTGCAGATCCGGGTGGATGGCCACTCGAGAATTCCGCCGCGGACCCCGCTGGTAGGCTGGTCATGGCTGCTGACCCCGTGCGGGAGAGTCCTCCGGAGCGAATCCGGAGGCGCCGAAGGAGCAAATCCTCCCCGGAATCTCTCAGGCCCCCGTACCGCACGGACGAGGTCACTCTGGAAAGCAGGGCGGGTTCCGTGTGGCCGAGTGCCGGTACGGTTCCCTCCCTCACCGACGGTGAAAGCCGGTACGCCGCAGGGCGCGCCGGTGAAGCTCTCAGGTTGAGATGACAGAGGGGGAGGCCGTTCGGGCACCCGCGCCGTGGTGCCCCTCGCAGGTCGTGACAGACCAGGAGGCCTCCACCATGACCCCCCGTCGCACTCCGCTCTCCCAGCTGGAGCAGGGCATTCCGTTCGAGCAGCGCCACATCGGCCCCGATGCCGAGGCGCAGTCGAAGATGCTCGCCCAGGTCGGCTACGGCTCGCTGGACGAGCTCACCGCGGCCGCGGTGCCCGATGTCATCAAGAGCGCGGAGGCACTCCAGCTGCCGGCCGCCCGCACCGAGGCCGAGGTCCTCGCCGAGCTGCGTGCTCTGGCCGACCGCAACCAGGTGCTGGCCCCGATGATCGGGCTCGGCTACTACGGCACCTTCACCCCGCCGGTGATCCTCCGCAACGTCATGGAGAACCCCGCCTGGTACACGGCCTACACGCCGTACCAGCCGGAGATCTCTCAGGGCCGCCTCGAGGCGCTCCTCAACTTCCAGACGATGGTCGCCGAGCTGACCGGGCTGCCCACCTCCGGCGCCTCCCTGCTCGACGAGGGCACCGCGGCGGCCGAGGCCATGGCGCTCTCGCGGCGCGTCGGCAAGGTCAAGGACGGTGTCTTCCTGGTCGACGCCGACGCCCTGCCGCAGACGATCGCCGTCATAGAGACCCGTGCCGAGCCGACCGGCGTCGAGGTCGTCGTCGCCGATCTCTCCGACGGCATCCCGGCGGAGCTCGCCGAGCGCGGTGTCTTCGGTGTCCTGGTTCAGTACCCGGGCGCGTCCGGGGCGGTACGGAACATCGAGCCCGTGATCGAGCAGGCCCACGAGCTCGGTGCGATCGTCACGGTCGCCGCCGATCTGCTGGCCCTGACCCTGCTCACATCGCCCGGCGACCTGGGCGCGGACATCGCCGTGGGCACCACGCAGCGTTTCGGTGTGCCGATGGGCTTCGGCGGACCGCACGCCGGCTTCATGGCCGTACGTGAGAAGTTCGCCCGCAGCCTGCCGGGCCGCCTCGTCGGCGTCTCCGTCGACGCGGACGGCAACAAGGCGTACCGCCTCGCCCTCCAGACCCGCGAGCAGCACATCCGCCGCGAGAAGGCCACCAGCAACATCTGTACCGCCCAGGTGCTGCTCGCCGTCATGGCCGGGATGTACGCGGTCTACCACGGCCCGGACGGGCTGCGCACGATCGCCCGGCGCACCCACCGTTACGCGACGATCCTGGCCGAGGGGCTGCGCGCCTCCGGTGTCGACGTCGTGACCGGCGCCTACTTCGACACCCTCACCGCGCGCGTACCGGGGAAGGCCGCCGATGTCGTGGCCGGCGCCCGGGAGCGCGGTGTCAATCTGCGGCTCGTCGACGCCGACCTGGTCTCCCTCGCCTGCGACGAGACCACCACGCGTACGCAGATCGCCGCCGTCTGGGCCGCCTTCGGCGCCGACGGGGACATCGAGGCGCTGGACGCCGCGGCTGCCGACGCGCTGCCCGAGTCCCTGCTGCGCACCGACGAGTTCCTCACCCACCCGGTCTTCCACCAGCACCGCTCCGAGACCGCGATGCTGCGCTACCTGCGCAAGCTCGCCGACCGGGACTACGCCCTGGACCGCGGCATGATCCCGCTCGGCTCCTGCACCATGAAGCTGAACGCGACCACCGAGATGGAGTCGATCACCTGGCCCGAGTTCGGCGAGCTGCACCCGTTCGCCCCGGCCGACCAGGCGCAGGGCTTCCTCACTCTCATCCGTGAGCTGGAGGAGCGCCTCGCCGAGGTCACCGGGTACGACTCGGTCTCGCTCCAGCCGAACGCCGGTTCGCAGGGTGAGTTCGCCGGTCTCCTGGCCGTGCGGGCGTACCACCGGGCCAACGGCGACGAGCAGCGGACCATCTGCCTCATCCCGTCCTCCGCGCACGGCACCAACGCCGCCAGCGCCGTGATGGCCGGCATGAAGGTCGTCGTGGTGAAGACCGCCGACGACGGCGAGGTCGACATCGAGGACCTCCGCGCCAAGATCGAGAAGCATCGCGACGAGCTCGCGGTGCTCATGATCACCTACCCGTCGACGCACGGTGTGTTCGAGGAGCATGTCGCCGACATCTGCGCCGAGGTGCACGACGCCGGTGGTCAGGTGTACGTCGACGGCGCCAACCTCAACGCACTGGTCGGCCTCGCCAGGCCGGGCCGGTTCGGCGGCGACGTCTCGCACCTCAATCTGCACAAGACCTTCTGCATCCCGCACGGCGGAGGCGGCCCCGGCGTCGGCCCGGTCGGCGTGCGCGCCCACCTCGCGCCGTACCTGCCGAACCACCCGCTGCAGCCCGCGGCCGGTCCCGAGACCGGCGTCGGACCGATCTCGGCCGCTCCGTGGGGCTCGGCCGGCATCCTCCCCATCTCCTGGGCGTACGTACGCCTGATGGGTGGCGAGGGCCTGAAGCGTGCGACGCAGGTCGCCGTACTCGCCGCCAACTACATCGCCAAGCGCCTCGAACCGCACTTCCCGATCCTGTACAACGGCCCGGCCGGGCTCGTCGCGCATGAGTGCATCGTGGACCTGCGGCCGATCTCCAAGGCCACCGGCGTCAGCGTCGACGACATCGCCAAGCGCCTGATCGACTACGGCTTCCACGCGCCGACCATGTCGTTCCCGGTTGCGGGGACGCTGATGATCGAGCCGACCGAGAGCGAGAACCTCGCAGAGCTCGACCGCTTCTGCGACACGATGATCGCCATTCGCGGCGAGGTCGAGAGGGTGGCCTCCGGTGAGTGGAGCGCGGACGACAACCCGCTGCGCAACGCTCCGCACACGGCGGCGATGCTGGGCGGGGAGTGGGACCACGGCTACAGCCGTGAGGCGGCGGTCTTCCCCGCCGGAGTCTCGGCCGCCGACAAGTACTGGCCGCCGGTGCGCCGGATCGACGGTGCCTTCGGCGACCGCAACCTCGTCTGCTCCTGCCCGCCGCTGGACGAGTACGTCAACTGAGGCATGAGCGGCAGCGTGTGACGCGGACATGCGTCGGGGCCGGTACGGAGACTTCTCCGGGCCGGCCCCCGTTCGTACCGGCCGCGGTCAGGCGGCCTTCATCACCCGGTCGGTCCCCAGGGGCCGGTGCGGGGCGATGATCTGCCCGTCCGGGAGCAGCTCACCGGTGTCCTCGAAGAGCAGGACGCCGTTGCACAGCAGGCTCCAGCCCTGCTCCGGGTGGTGCGCCATCAGGCGGGCGGCCTCACGGTCGGCTGAGTCGGCGGTCGGGCAGGGTGGCTGGTGCTGGCACATGGATGGGTTCTTTCGCTGCGTTGTAGTGGATGTCCTGCGGCTTGACGAGGTGTTCATGGCCGCCCCCGTATCGATCGGTCCGGTCCCAGTGTTGCCCCACGGGCGTCAATCCGCAGGGATTTCGCAGCAGCACTTCTCCTTACTCCCAGGACGCGTCACCCGGCCGGACGGTTCACCGCAACTGCACTGTCACTTCGGGTGGTTCGGAGTGGCCGGACCGGGCTAGTCCGGATGGACCGGATGTGTGCCCCGCAGTACTGTGCCCCACCACCGGAGAGGGTGGCGGGGCAACGGATCGGTGTTATGGAGCGGGACCGCTGTCAGGCCGGTGAACCGAGCAGGGGGCCGGGGCCGGGGGTGATGCGCAGCGTCATCACGCGGAGCAGGTCGGCGACCCGGTGCGGGCGGTGCGCCGCGATGCCCGGCGGCGCGGGAGCCAGCGGCACCAGAAGATCGGCGGGGGCGAGCGCCCCGCCGGACGCGTCGGCCTCGGTGTCGCCGTGCAGCCAAAGCGCCAGCATGTAGAGCTCCGGGATGGACAGGAGCCGTGGCTGGTAGTGCGGGGTCACCGTCTCGGCCTGGCGCAGGGCGAGTTCGGTCGAGGCGATGTACGGGCCCTCGAAGAAGTGCGAGAAGGCCCAGCCGTCCGGAGTGAGCATGGTGTCCGCCGCGGCGACAGCCTGCTCCGAGCTGCGGATCACGAACCGCCACGCGGCGAGCCGGGTGGCGGGCGCGAGCCCGCTCGGACCGATCCGGTCCAGTACATGGACGGGGAGCGGAAGTTCGGGGCTCAGTGGTCCCTGGGCCGATCGGAGAGCCGGGGTGCGGGCCTCGCGGACTGCGGTGGGTGAACCGAGGGCTGCGAGAACGCTGCGCAGAGCGGGCGCGGGAGCCGGGGGAACATGCAGCGGCATAGTGGGTCGCCTCTCACTTGGGAGACACGTTGATGCGTGGGCGGGTGCAGACGGCGCTGTCGGCGTGCGGGGCCAGAGGAGGCCGGTGACTGGGCCGGTGCGTCAACTCTCTGCCTCGTCCGCGAAGTTTATACGACACGTGTTCACGCAGTGATTCCACTAGCCGTCGCAGGTATTGCCGACAAGGCGGTATCAGGACTTTATTATGCGGAGATTCTGCTGATTCGTCGTGAGCGGCGCAGCCACCGCCAGGGATTTTTCCCTGGACGCGGTCGGCCGAAACGCGTCGGCGTTTTCACCACGCGACGGGCGGGGGAAACTGTGCACCGCACCATGCCGAGTGAATGTGCCCCGGGCGGCCGCCCTCAGATTACTGGGTGCGCGGCGTTCGCGGGGGCGTTATGGATCATCAGGCCTGGGCATTATCGATCGTGACGCGAGCGGCCTGGGCCGCGGGCCGCCCACTCGAGGGAGGGACGCTTCGATGGGGGAGAAGGTCGTGGCGGGCGCCTTTGATCTGTCCGATCGTCAGAGGTACCGGAGGAAGCTCCACCAGTGCCTGGAGGGGCTGGAGAGGCTCCTGAAGGAACGGAGGTTCGACCGCCCCCGCAACCTCATGGGCATGGAGATCGAGCTGAATCTGGCAGGCGCCGACGGCATGCCGAAGATGATGAATGGGGAGGTGCTCCCGCGCATCGCGAGCCGTGATTTCCAGACCGAACTCGGGATGTTCAATTTGGAGGTGAACATAGTCCCGCACCACCTGGTCGGACGCGTTTTCGATCAGCTGGCCGAAGAGCTGAGGGCCGGTCTCGGATATGCCCATCGGAAGGCGGGCGAGGTCGATGCCGGGATCATGATGATCGGAATTCTTCCCACCCTGGGACGTAATGATCTTGTCGCGGCGAACCTCTCGTCAGCAGACCGCTACACACTGCTGAACGATCAAATGGTGGCCGCGCGGGGCGAGGATTTCTGCCTCGATATCCAAGGAGTGGAGCGATTGGTCTCCACCTCTTCCTCGATCACTCCCGAGGCCGCGTGCACCTCTGTTCAGCTGCATCTCCAGGTGACGCCGGGGCGCTTCGCGGCCGTATGGAACGCGGCGCAGGCCGTCGCCGGGGTGCAGATCGCCCTGGGCGCCAATTCCCCCTTCCTGTTCGGCAGGGAGCTGTGGAGGGAGTCGCGGCCGCCGCTCTTCCAGCAGGCCACGGACACCAGACCGCCCGAACTCCAGAACCAGGGGGTGCGGCCCAGGACCTGGTTCGGCGAGCGGTGGATCGATTCGGCGTACGAGCTCTTCGAGGAGAATCTGCGCTACTTCCCCCCTCTGCTGCCGGTCTGCGACGAGGAGGAGCCGCTCAGGGTGCTCGATGGGGGCGGGGTGCCCCGGCTGCAGGAACTCGTACTCCACAACGGCACGGTCTACCGCTGGAACCGGCCCGTGTACGGGCTGGCCGACGGCGTACCCCATCTGCGGGTCGAGAACCGGGTCCTGCCCGCCGGCCCCACCGTCACCGATGTGATCGCCAATGCCGCGCTCTACTACGGGCTCGTGCGGGCGCTCGCCGAGGAGTCCCGCCCGGTGTGGACCAGGCTCCCGTTCGCCGCAGCGGCCGAGAACTTCGACACCGCCTGCCGCCACGGCATCGACGCGGAGCTGATCTGGCCGCGTCCCGGCCGGTCGGGCGGGCTGACCAGGGTGCCGGCCGTCAAGCTCGTACGGGACGAACTGCTGCCGCTGGCCGCCGCGGGGCTCGACGCCTGGAACATCGAGCCCGCGGACCGCGACCACTACCTCGGCGTCATCGAGGAGCGCTGCAAACGGCGGGTGAACGGGGCGTCCTGGCAGGTGGACACCTACCACCGGGCACGGGAGGCCGGACTCGAACGCCATGCGGCACTCGCCGCCACCACCCGGAGGTACGCCGAACTGATGCACAGCGGCGAACCCGTGCACAGCTGGCCGACGGGTGTCCCCACGCCCTGACCCCACCCCGGCTGGGCCGGTGTCCGCTGCCCCTCCCGGCCGGGAGGGGTGCTATTCCTGGGTGGCGTGGTTGCTCTGCCCGGCCGTCATGACGGCCTGCGGGATCACCGCCTGGATCTCGGCCGGGTCGGTGACCTGGTAGCCCCCGCCGCCGGTCACCTTCGCGATCTCGTTCACCTCTTCGCGGTCGGCCTCCGGGCCGACCGCGATGGCGAGGAGCGGCACCGGACGCTCCGGGGCGGCGATCCGCTTCAGCTCTGCGATCAGGGCGCTGCGGGAGATGGAGCGGGTGTCCTGGTTCGAACCGTCGGTGAGGATCACCACAGCGTTGAACTTGCCCTTCACATACGTCGCCTGGGCGTCCTTGTACGCCGCCAGAGTGGTGTCGTACAGACCGGTCGCGCCGTTCGGCACCGGTTGAAGCGCGGAGAAGGCCGAGGCGAGCCTCTCGCGGTGGGTGCCGCCGCCCTTCGCCGGGTCGCCGAGCCGGCCTGTCGGCACCAGCCTGCGGTAGTCCTTGTCGCCGTCGGGCGTGGTGGCGAACTCCCAGAGCCCGATCTCGTCGTTCGGCGTGAACTGATTGAGGGCCTGGACCAGGGACGCCTTGGTGACATCCATCCTGGACTGATTGCGGCCCGGCACGACGGTGGCCATCGAACCCGAGGCATCGACGACTGTCGTCGGCCGCGCGCTCTGTACGGTGATCGTCCACATGCCGAGCGTCTGCTGGAGCGCCTCGGCGGACGGCTCCGCGGCGGCCGCGGCGGCGTACGGCTGGGGCTTCCTGCCGCCCGCCGATGCGACGAGCGGCTCCCCGGCCGTCCCGTCGACGTTTCTGAATCCGTGCCTTTTCAGGATGGCCCGCGCGCCCGGCTCGTTCAGCAGTGTCATGAACCGCAGCGCCGCCCGGCCCTCGGAAGTGCTCATCCTGGTCTCGTCCACCAGTGTGTAGGGATAGTTGAGCAGCGGGGTGCCGTCCTCGGGGTAGAAGAGATCGAGCCTTCCACCGCCGGTCGACTCCGCGTTGTGGGCGAACGCGGCCTGCTCGGAGAGGAGCACGGCCTGATTGCGCTGCGGATTGCCCTGCTCGGCGCCCGAATCGCCCTGTGCCAGTGTTTCGAGGACCTGGGTGTCACTGTCCGACATGCGCTGCGCGAGCAGCTTGGCGGTCGCCGCGACTCTGGTGTCGCTGTCGCCGCCCTGTTTCTCGGAGGACGCGCCGATGCTGGAGAGCGCGAGGAGCCCGGTGGCGCTGCGCGCCGGGTCGGCCGCGCCGAGACGTACCTTGTCGGAGTCCATGGCCGCGGCCGTCAACCCGGCCCAGGAGTACTTCTTCTTCGGCCAGCCGAGGCTCTTGGCCGATGAGGGCACCATGGCCAGGGTGACGGGGGAGGAGGCGACGGAATCGCCCGGGGTGATCGGGATGCCGTCACCGGAGCCCTTGGCCCGGTCGAGCCAGAGGTCGGAGTCGGGCAGCCAGAGCTGGTAGTCCTGGGTATGGGTGCCGGAGGAGAGGGCATCGGCGACCTTGTAGGAGTCGCGGGAGACCACGCGTACGTACAGACAGTGACCGTCGGATCTCACGCCGTCCTTGCGGGTCTTGTCGGCGACGGCACGGACGGCGGGGGCGATGTCCGGTGAGGCCACCATGGAGAGCCGTACGGCGGAGTCCTCGCAGGAATCCGAGAAGGACAGCAGGCCGCCCTGCACTGCGACTGCCGCTCCTGCCGCCACCGCGAGGACGAGCACGGTCGTGATCGCGACGGTGCGCCGACGACGCGGCGGCGGACCGTACCCGCTTCCATCGGTCGCGTAGTCGTCGGGCAAGCTGTGACGTCCCATGACGGTGATGCCCCTCCTTGAGGATGAACAAGGAAAGGGGGGACCACACCATCGCCCATGGTGGCTGTCCCCCGGACTGTCGCGCATGATCTTCGTACCTGCATTCGAGACCCTGGCGGGACGGGGAAGGGGATGGGGTGGGAATGCACAACTCAAGGCAGGTGTACAGGTGGAGGCGGGGCACGTGGCTGAATCTTTCCCCCAAGAGGCCGTGCCGCGACGGATCTTGCGGTCCGAAACGGTGCTGGTACTGGCTCTCTCGTTGGGCGCCAGCGGGGTGTCTGCCCTGATCAGTTTTGTCGGGTCACTGACGAAACCAGGGGGCCTGAAGGAACAGGCCGCGACGCTGAACGGCTCGTACGCACCAGGGCGCCCATGGCTGGATCTCGCCTGGCAGCTCTTCGGAATCGCGACGGCTCTGGTGCCCGTCGCCCTCGTCGCGCATCTGTTGCTGAGGGAGGGTTCCGGTCTTCGCGCCATTGGATTCGACCGGACCAGGCCATGGCCGGACCTGGGGCGCGGCGCGATGGTCGCGGCGGGGATCGGGAGTGCCGGGCTCGCCTTCTATCTGGTGGCGCGGGCCGCCGGTTTCAATCTGACCGTGGTTCCGGAGTCGCTGCCGGATGTGTGGTGGAAGTTCCCGGTCCTGATCCTGTCCGCGCTGCAGAACTCGGTGGTGGAGGAGGTGATCGTCGTCGGCTATCTGCTCCGCAGACTCGGGCAGTTGGGGTGGACGCCGATGGCCGCACTGGCGGCGAGTTCGGTGCTGCGTGGGTCGTACCACCTGTATCAGGGGATCGGCGGCTTCATCGGCAACATGGTGATGGGTGTCGTCTTCGTGCTGCTGTACCGGCGCTGGGGGCGGGTCGGCCCGCTGGTCGCGGCGCATGCGCTGCTCGACATCGGGGCGTTCGTCGGATACGCCCTGCTGGCGGGGAAGGTGGGGTGGCTGCCCACGCCATGAGCGGGTGGCGCGGTGGGGCATGGGTGGGCGGGGTTCGGTGCGGGCGCGGGGTGATCCGCTGGTGGTGCTCCGTGCGGAGGGCGTACGGGAACGGCCCGTACGCCCTTTGCAGGGTCGTCGGGAGGCTCAGAGCGCTGTGAGCAGTTCGCCGTCGATGACCGTCACGGCGTCGCCGGTCAGCAGGGTGCGGTCGCCGCGCAGTGAGGTGCGGACCAGGCCGGAGCGGGCGGAGGCCTGTAGTCCGGTCAGTTCGTCACGGCCGAGGCGCGCCGACCAGAAGGGGGCCAGCGCGGTGTGGGCGCTGCCGGTCACCGGGTCCTCGTCGATCCCGACGCGCGGGAAGAAGCCTCGGGAGACGAAGTCGTAGCCGCGGGTGGGGCCCTCGGCGACGGCTGTGGCGATGATGCCCCGCCGGGAGAGCCGGGCCACTGAGGCGAGATCCGGGGTGAGTCCTCGTACGGTCGCCTCGTCGGCCAGTTCGACGACCAGGTCACCGATGTGCGGGCCGGTGTCGTGGACGGAGAGTGGCTCCGCGCCCAGGGCGACGGCCAGTCCGGCCGGAGCGGTCTTCGGTGTCAGCGGGGCCGTGGGGAAGTCGAGCGTGATCGTGCCGTCGGGGTGGGCGGTCGCGGCGAGGATGCCGCACCGCGCTGCGAAGCGCACCGTGCCGCTCACTGTCCCGGTGGTGTGCAGGACGTGCGCGGTCGCGAGGGTGGCGTGCCCGCACATGTCGACCTCGGTGGTCGGGGTGAACCAGCGCAACGCCCAGTCCGCGTCACCGCCCGGCGGCAGCGGGTGGGCGAAAGCGGTCTCGGAGAGGTTCAGCTCCATGGCGATCCGCTGGAGCTGCTCGTCGTCGGCGAAGGCGTCGGAGTCCAGCAGCAGGACTCCCGCCGGGTTGCCTGTGAAGGGGCGATCGGTGAACGTATCGACGATTCGGATCCTCATGACACGACCGTACGCGCGGCGGAATGGGGCGGGCCAAGGCCAATTCCGTGTTGCTGGACCGGAAGACCCGGCCGGTGACGGGGACGGGGCGCCGGGCTGTTCGTAGTGGCTGAGCACGATGTGTGCATGAACCTGGCGCACGAGGGCGTCGGTGCGGTGACGGGAGTTGAGGACGGCGTACTCGACCCGGTCGTCCGTGCGGTCGAGAAGCAGGTGCTGGATCGAATGTCCACGTGACGCATCTGCCGCAACGCCGGGCGCCCGGGAATCCGGGGCCGCCGTTCAGCGCGCACACCGCCCGCGCCCTGGCCTGCGTACTCGATCTTCGATGACGCGAACCGCGGTTCGTCAGGCTCCGGTGTGACAGGGCAGGGGTGCCCCGGACCTCGATGTTTGTCAAGCGATCGGTTCCGATATATCGTTGACGCATCGCGACAGATCAACGATGGAAGGAGCGTAGCGATGCGTTCACATGGACACGACCATGAGCACGGGCATGGACATGGGCACTGCGGGCCCGGTCATCAAGGTCAGGGTGAGTTCGAGGGGCGGAGGGCGGCCTTCGGGCCGTTCGGTCCGCCGTTCGGTCCGCCGTTCAGGGGTGGTCCCTTCGCGGGCGGACGCGGTCGGGGCGGTGGCCGGGGAAGGGCGCGGCGCGGGGACGTGCGTGCCTCGATCCTGGCGTTGCTCAAGGACCGGCCGATGCACGGGTACGAGATGATCCAGGAGATCGGCGAGCGCAGCGGCGGGGCCTGGCGACCCAGTCCGGGATCGGTCTACCCGACCCTCCAGCTGCTGGAGGACGAGGGCCTGATCGTCAGTGCGAGCGAGGGCGGCAAGAAGCTGTTCACGCTCACCGACAGCGGTCGCACCGAGGCGGAATCGGGCCCCGACGCGCCCTGGGAGGAAGCCGGGCGCGGGGTCGACTGGGAGAGCGTCAACGAGATCCGGCAGGCCGGCTTCGGGCTGATGGAGGCGTTCGGTCAGGTCTGGAAGACCGGCTCGGCCGATCAGCGTCAGAAGGCGCTCACGGTCATCAACGACGCCCGTAAGAAGCTCTATCTGATTCTCGCCGACGAGCACTGAACCCGCCGGTGAGGTGTCGAGGGCCTCGCGGCCGAGCCGCGAGGCCCTTTCCCGTCGCCCCGCTGGGCCGTCAGGCGGCGACGAGCCCACCGAGCTTGCGCAGTGACTCGACGAGCGCGGCGGTCGCCGAGTCCTTGAGCTTGCCGGCCATGAGGGAGACCGCGGCGCCGGTGAACTCCCCGTCGATCCGTACCGTGGTCGCATCCCCGTCGGGCGTCAGTGAATAGCGCATGACCAGGTTGACGCCCATGGGCCCCTTGCCCGTGGTGGCCAGCAGGCGCGCGGTCTCCAGCTCCGCCACCGTCCAGGTCACTTCGGCGGGGAAGTCCATGAGCTTCATGTTCTCCTCGTAGGTGGCCGCGAGTTCGAGTGTCGCCGGGCCGCCCTTGGGGAAACCGGTGTGGGTGGCGTTCCACCGGCCGTACGCGGTGAAGTCCGTCAGCTGGGCCCAGACCTTCTCGGCCGGTGCTTCGATGCGCGCCTCTGCACTGACTTCGGCCATGCGACCACCCCTTCTCGGCGGGTTACGGTGTCGCGGAACGTAGCCGCAGTGACGCGAACATTCAATACTGATGAACCGTCAGATCAGATTGACCCGCTCCTCCGCTCCCGCCTGCCAGATCAGTGCGGCATCGAACCGGTCGGAGGCGCGCGGGTGCGGGCCGTCCTCATGGCAGTGGAACGCGGCCCAGAAGAGGTCGGCGAGCAGGGCGTCCGCCGGTGCGTGGATCCGGTACACGTACTCCCGCCCGTCGAGCGCCGGCAGGGCGACCAACCAGGACACGTCCGCTGACCCCTTTCCGGCCGGTGATTGGATGGTGTGGCCTGTGTGACGTACGAGGGCGGCTCCCGGTTGCCGGGGGAGCGCAGTGCAAGGCGGCGCGCGCCGTCTTTCCGGATCGGATCCCGGAAAGGCGAGATCTCATCCGTAAGGAGGAGAAACCGCTCTGGTGTACCCACCTTGCGTGGGATGCCTGAATGGGCCCCTCCGGGGATGCTCCGGCGCTGTGGGACTGATGGGGTAAGAGGTGTGCAAAACCGGACGCCGCGGATTCCTCAGCAGCCCGCACCGAACCGTGCTGAGTTCGACGCCAGACTCACTGTGGAGCTGGCCGCCGTGGTGACGGGTGCCCGCAGGCGCGCACTGCGCGACGGTGACCGGCAGATCGACACCGCGCATCTGCTGCACTCCCTCATCGAATCGGACCCCGAGGTACGGGCGGCCTTCGAGGGCGGACCCCAACTGGCCAAGGTGCTCGGCTATCTCGTCCAGCGCAGTATCGGATACGGGCTGCGCTGGCAGGGCGCGGTGGAGGACTCCGGCGCTGTGCCGGTCGTCGGGGACGTGGATTCAGTGGTGCGGGACACCGGGGCGGAGGGCTGGTCGCCCGCGGCCGCCTCGGCGATGGCCGACGCCCGCGAGCGGGCGGAGCTGCGCGGCGACGTGCGCGCCGGAGGGCTCGACCTGCTCGCTGCACTGGCCTGCGACCACGAGTGCCGGGCCGTCGAGGTGCTAGAGCGGGCCGGTATCGACGCGGCGCAGCTCGCAGCCCGGATCCTGGGGGCGCCGCCCGGCCAGGGGGGGCGGGGGACAGGGGACTGACGGACTGATGTGTGGGTGCCGGCTCGGCGCGTCCGCATCGGCCGCCGGTACGGGGGAAGCCCGCGTGATCGGGGTGTGATTCCCGTTGTCGCCATCCGGCTTTCTCCTCCAGGTCGTGGGCGGCATGCGCGGCCCTCCGTGGAGCCGGGCGTCCGAGTGAGAGTGCGTCAGGGGTCACCGGGGTGACGCTCCTGACGGCAGCTGTCATGATGTGCCGATGTACGCGTCTCAGGGGAGAAGCGCGAGCCTGGGACTTGCCCTGGCCTCGGCGTTCGCATTCGGTGGTTCAGGGGTGGCGGCCAAGCCGCTGATAGAGGCGGGACTCGACCCGCTCCATGTGGTGTGGCTGCGGGTGGCGGGCGCCGCGCTCGTCATGCTGCCCGTCGCCTGGCGGCACCGGGATCTGGTGCGCAGCCGGCCCGTCCTGCTGCTGGGGTTCGGGCTGCTCGCCGTGGCCGGTGTGCAGGCCTTCTACTTCGCCGCGCTCTCCCGTATCCCCGTCGGTGTCGCCCTCCTCGTCGAGTATCTGGCTCCCGCGCTCGTTCTCGGCTGGGTCCGTTTCGTCCAGCGCCGACCGGTCACCCGGGGTGCCGCGGTCGGTGTGGTGCTCGCCGTCGGGGGACTCACCTGCGTGGTCGAGATCTGGTCCGGGCTGAGCTTCGACGTGGTCGGGCTGCTGCTCGCGCTCGGCGCCGCCTGCTGCCAGGTCGGTTACTTCGTCCTGTCGGACCAGGGCAGCGGGGACCGTGCGGAAGGTGCCGAACCGCCGCACCCGATCGGCGTCATCGCGTACGGGCTGCTGATCGGTACGGTCGTCCTCACCGTGATCGCCCGGCCCTGGGGCATGGACTGGTCGGTGCTGGGCGGCAGCGCGGGCATGGATGGCACGGATGTTCCCGCATGGCTCCTGCTCGGCTGGATCGTGCTGATGTCGACGGTGATCGCCTACGTCACCGGGGTGGTCTCGGTACGGCTGCTCTCACCCGCGGTGGCGGGCGTCGTCGCCTGTCTCGAAGCGGTGATCGCCACCGTGCTCGCCTGGGTGATGCTCGGCGAGCACCTGTCGGCACCGCAGCTCATCGGCGGTTCCATGGTGCTGATCGGTGCCTTCATCGCCCAGTCGGCGACACCGAAGACGTCCTCCGGCCCCGTCGCATCGGGGCCGGGCGAGGGGCAGGCCGCGGGATCGGACGGACGCCGTGGCGCCGCCGAGGAGGAGTTGTCCGCCGACCGGGCCACGACATAATGTGACGATCATGCATTCGACCGTGCTTCCGCCGCCCGCTGCCTAGCGCGGGCGGCCACTCCTGACGAAGACCGGGCTCGGGCAGTCCCCGAGCGGTTCGTCGCTGCCCGTGTGCGGAGCCGAGCGACCACCGTCCTGTCTTCATCTGGAGAAGTCACGTGTCGAATCCTGCTTCCGGCCTGCCCGTCGGGCGGAGCCTCTTCTATCTGATCGTCGCCGGTGTGGCCTGGGGCACTGCCGGGGCCGCAGCTTCGCTGATCTTCGAGGTCAGCGATCTGGGTCCGCTCGCTCTGTCGTTCTGGCGCTGCCTGGGCGGTCTCGTGCTGCTGCTCGCCGCGCTGGCGCTCCGGCCCCGACGCGCACCCGCCGCACCCGCCGAACCGCGCCGCCGTCGGCTGCTGCGCATCCTGGGGACCGGCGTGGGTCTCACCGTCTTCCAGAGCGCGTACTTCGCGGCCGTCGAGGCGACCGGCCTCGCGGTCGGGACCGTCGTCACCCTCGGAGCGGGTCCCGTGCTCATCGCGGTCGGCGCACGGCTGACGATGGGGGAGCGGCTGGGGCGCGGCGGACTCGCCGCGGTGGTGGGCGCGTTGGCCGGGCTCGCCGTACTGGTGCTCGGCGGTGGCGACGCCACGGTGCGGCCCGCCGGAATCGCCCTGGCGCTCCTCTCCGCGGCCGGCTATGCCGCGATCACTCTGCTGACCCGGTGGCTCGGCCGCGACGGCGGCGCCGGCGACTCGCTCGCCACCAGCGCCTGGGCCTTCGGAATCGGAGCCGTCGGACTGCTCCCGATGGCCGCCGCGGAAGGCCTCGTACCGCACACCGCTCAGGCCGGACAGGTCGCGGTGCTGCTGGTGTACGTGGCCGCGGTACCGACCGCGCTCGCTTACGCGCTCTACTTCGCGGGCGCCGCGGTGGTGCGGGCCGCGACGGTGTCCGTGATCATGCTGCTCGAACCGGTCAGCGCGGCGGTCATCGCCGTGGTGGTGTTCCGTGAACAGCTCACCGCGACCACGGTCGTCGGGACGTTGCTGCTGCTCGCGGCCGTGGCGGGGCCGGCGTTCGCCGAGGCGCGCAGCGCCGCGCACGCCCGCCGCCGGGCAGCCGTACCGGCCTGACCGCCGGGGCGGACGACCACGGGGGTGGACGGGCCGGCGTTCCCGACGGCAGGTCCGTCCATCCTCCGGGCCGGCTCAGAGCGCGGTGATGTAGTCCGGTACCCCGATCGCGGGATCGAGGTCGTCCGAGGGGAGAGGTGTCGCATAACCGCGGGCGAGCGGGACGACACCCGCCCAGTGGGGCAGTCCGAGGTCGCGGGGGTCGTCGTTGGGGCCGCCGGTGCGGATCTTGGCGGAGACCTCCTGGAGGTCGAGGCGGATGACCGCCGTCGCGGCCAGTTCCTTCTCGTCCGCGGGCCGCGAGTCCGCGGACCGGCCCGGCACCACGTGGTCGACGATCGCGTCCAGCGCGGTCCGCCGCTCCTGCGGGTCGGTGACCGTGCGCGCGATGCCGTGGACCACCACGGAGCGGTAGTTGATGGAGTGGTGGAAGGCGGAGCGGGCCAGCACCAGCCCGTCGACATGCGTCACCGTCAGGCAGACGGGCAGGCCGGGGTCGGTCCGGCCGGTCTCGCGCAGCGGACGGGAGCCGGTCGAGCCGTGCACGTAGAGCCGCTCGCCGACCCGGGCGAAGAGCGTCGGCAGGACGACCGGTGCACCGTCACGGACGAAGCCGAGATGGCAGATGTATGCCTCGTCCAGTATCGAATGGACCAGTTCCCGGTCGTATGCCGCGCGCTCGCGGGAGCGGGTCGGGACAGTGCGCTCGGTCGGCCGGTATCCGGTCGTGGCGTCCGGGCCCGTGGTCTGCTGCGGTGCGGTGTCCGGCATTGCGTACTCCATTGCACTAGTGCATAATCTTGTTTGTGCTAGGAGAGTATCGGATCGTCGGGCGGCGCGCATCGGAAATTGCCGCCAGTGTGGAGCGCGGGGTCGGCTCGGGGGATCTCGCGCCCGGGCAAGTGCTGCCGCCGATGCGGGAGTTGGCGGACCTGCTGGGAGTGAATCCCAATACGGTCGCGGCCGCCTACCGCACGCTCCGCGAGCGCGGGGTGATCGAGACGGCCGGGCGCCGGGGCAGCAGGGTGCGGCCGCGCCCCGCGAGCACGACGCGCGGTTCACTCCGGGTCGAGGCGCCGCCCGGGGTACGGGATCTGGGGGAGGGGAACCCCGACCCGGCGCTGCTGCCCGCGCTGGGAGAGGCGTTCGCGGCGGCCGCGGACGACTATGCGCGGCGGCCGGGTATGTACGGACAAGCCCCGGTGGACCCGGAGTTCGCCGCACTCGCCCGCGCCGCGCTGGATGCCGACGGGGTGTCGGCCGGGCCCGTGGTCGCGGCCTCCGGATCGCTGGATGCGATCGAACGCGTACTGGTCGCGCATCTCAAGCCCGGTGACGCGGTGGCTGTCGAGGATCCGGGGTGGGGCAGCATGCTGGATCTCATACCGGCGCTGGGGCTGCGCCCTGTGCCCGTCGCACTCGACGACGAGGGACCGGTTCCCGATGCCGTCGAACACGCGCTGAACGCCGGTGCACGCGCGCTCGTGGTCACCGACCGCGCGCAGAATCCGACCGGGGCCGCGATCAGTCCCGGGCGCGCCTTCGAACTGCGTGGCGTCCTCGCCGGACACCGCAGCGTCCTGCTGATAGAGGACGACCACGGGCACGCCATCGTTGATCAGCCGCTGTACCCGCTGGCGGGTGCCACCGACCGGTGGGCGTTCGTGCGCTCCGTCGCCAAGGCCTACGGGCCGGATCTGCGGGTGGCCGTGCTGACCGGCGACCCGGTGACCCTCGACCGGGTGGCGGGCCGGCAGCGGCTCGGCCCCGGCTGGGTCAGCAGACTGCTGCAGCGGGCCGTGGTCCACCTGTGGTCCTCGGGCGCGGTCGACTCGCGCGAGGTGGCGCTGGCGTACGCGAAACGGCGGGACGCACTCGTGCGGGCACTGGAGAAGCGGGGCGTGGAGGCGCACGGGCGCAGCGGCATGAATGTGTGGGTGCCGGTCAGTGACGAGACCGGTGCGGTGGCGCGGTTGCTGCACGCGGGCTGGGCAGTGGCGCCCGGGGCACGGTTCCGGACGATCGCGCCCCAGGGGATCAGGATCACCGTCTCGCCGCTCACCGAGGCCGATATCGAGCAGCTGGCCGATGCCGTGGCGGCAGCTGCGGGACCGGCGAAACCGTTCAACTACGGCTGAGAGCCGGTCCTGGTCCCGGCTCTGCCGCTGCGCGCCCGGCTCTGGGTGAGGGCGGCGCCCGCCAGGACCACGAGAGCGCCGACCGGGGTGTTCCAGCTCAGCTGCTCACCGAGCACGACGACTCCGGCGGCGGTGGCTATGACCGGAATGAAGTAGGTGACCATCTGCGCGGTCGTCGGTCCGACCTCCTCCACGAGGCCGTACTGCATCAGCACTGCGAGGCCCGTACCGAGCGCCCCCAGGGCGACCACGGCAAGGGTCGGGAGCAGCGGGAATCCATCGGGTGCCGAGGTGAACAGCGGGGTCACCAGGGCTATCTGCACCGTGCCGAGAAAGAGCTGACTGCCGGTCAGGGCCAGCGTGGACGAACCGCCGCCCGCCAGCGTTCTGCGGACGTAGATCCAGCCGATCGGATAGCTCAGGGAGGCGAGCAGGGCCATGACCGTGCCGCTGAAGTCCAGTCCGGAGAAGCCCTGCCATGCACCCAGCACGGTCAGTACGCCGAGGAAGCCGAGCCCGAGTCCGGCGACGCGGCGACGGGTCGGTCGATCCTCGGAGAGCGCGACGAGTGAGAGCGCCATGCCCCACAGGGGAGAGGTCGCATTGCAGATACCGGCCAGGGTCGACGGGATGCTCAGTTCGGCATAGGCGAAGAGCGAGAACGGCAGCGCGTTCAGGAAGAACGCGGCGACGGCCAGATGCCCCCAGGTGCGGGCGCCGCGCGGCAGCCGCTCCCGTTGTACCGCCATTGCTACGGCCAGTACCGCCGTGCCCGACAGGAGGCGGCCGAGGGTGACCTGGAATGGGGCGTACCCCTCGGCACCGACCTTGATCAGGAGGAAGCTGAAACCCCAGATGAGCGAGAGCGCCCCGAACCGGATCCGCCAGTCCAGCGCCCGGCGCGCGGCAGGCGCTGTGCCCGGAGCCGAATCCGAGCCGGGAGTCGGAGAGTCCGGAGCCGGTACGGTCTTCCCGGTCGGCCGGGCAGGGGCGGAGGACTCGGTGGGAGGCGTGGTCGTGGGTGTGGCGGGCGCGCTCATGGGGTCAACGATGACGAAATCAACCACGTAGGACAAGTGAGACTTCGTGCGAGCCTCTGCGTAGCATTGCTTACATGCTGAATCTGGAGCGCTTGCGCACCCTGGATGCCCTCGCCCGGCACGGTTCGGTCAGCGGAGCGGCAGAGGGGCTGCATGTCACCACATCGGCAGTCTCCCAGCAGATGGCCAAGCTGGAGCGGGAGGTGGGGCAGCAGCTGCTCGCCAAGAACGGCCGCGGTGTCCGGCTCACCGATGCCGGCCGGCTGCTCGCCGACCACGCGGCCCGGATCCTGTCCCAGGTCGAGCTGGCACAGTCCGACATCGAGGCACAGCGCGGTGAGGTGGTGGGCGAGATCCTGCTCTCGGCCTTCCCGACCGCGGCGCGCGGACTCTTCCCCGCCGCGCTCCAGGCTCTGCGCGTGGACCACCCCGAACTGCGCGTACGTACGAGGGAACTGGAGCCCGAGGACGGAATTCGTGCGGTGATCAGGGGCGACATCGATCTCGCGGTGGTGCTGGACTGGAGCAACAAACGGCTGCCGGTGCCCGGTGGCCTGGCCAAGGCCGAACTCCTGGACGACGCACCGGACGTCGCGATGCCGGCCGGTCACCGCCTTGCCGACCGGGCGGAGGTGGACCTGGAGGAGTTCGCCGACGACGACTGGGTGTCCTGGCCCGAGGGCGAGTTCTGCTACGACTGGCTGATGTTCACCCTGCGCTCGAAGGGCATCGAGCCGCGCATCGCGCACCTGGCGGGCGAGCACCACACCCAACTCGCCCTGATCGCCGCGGGAATGGGAGTCTGTGTGGCGCCTCGGCTGGGCAGGGGACCGGTGCCCGACGGGGTGCGGCTCGTCCCCGTTCGGCAGAAGATGCGACGGCACGTCCATGCCGTGTGGCGTACCGACGCGGACCGGCGCCCGTCGATCAGAGCGGCCGTCGCGGCGCTGCGGGTGGCCGGCCGGGAACTGGATGCGCCGTCGGCGTAATAGGGGGAAGGGGGCGTCAGGTCGCGGAGGGGCCCGCCAGCTTCCGGAAGTCCCAGGAGGTGATGGCCTGCGGGGTCAGGCGCAGCCAGGCGTGCCGCCCGTCGTGCGGCATGGTGTCCATCCCGAAGTACTTCGCCGCGAACAGCCGTTCCGGGACGACGAGTTCGGGGCAGGGCTCGCCGGTGCGCGGTGCCTCTGCGACGGGGACGGCTGTGCCGGACAGTTCGATTCCGCGCAGGTCCGCGTACTCCACCCCGTCGTCCACGACCACCGCGATTCTCGGGTCGTCGCGCAGCTGGGACCAGCGCAGACTGCGGGTGATCGAGTACAGCCAGAGCGAGGTGCCGTCCCAGGTGAACCACAGGGCGCCGACATGGGGACGGCCGTCCGCGGACACGGTGGCGACCCGGCAGGTGCGCTGTTCGGCGAGATAGCTGTCGCGTTCCGCGTCCGTCATCATGATCCGGCGGCCCCGGCGCTGAATGGTGGCCATGGGATGCCCCTCCCGATAGCTGACTCCGTGTCAGAGATCATGGGGCCTCTTCCCTCATCACGCAATGGCGGTTAGCCTCGCGCGCCCGATCCGCCGCCGAAAGGGGCAGCCGTGCCGCCGAAGGAACAGCTCGCCGAGCAGCTCGATCCGGCCACCACCGTGCTTCTGACGGTCGAATGCCAGCAGGGTGTCGTGGGTCCCGGGAGTGCGCTGCCCGAACTGGCCGAGGAGGCCAGGTCCTCCGGCGCCCTGCACCGCGTCGCACGGCTGGTCGCGGCGGCCCACGAGGCCGGGGTCCAGGTACTGCACGCGGTGGCCGAACGCCGCCCCGACGGACGGGGTGCCAACAACAACGCCCGGCTCTTCCGGGCCGCGGGCCGACTGCCCGTACAACAGCATTCGGGCACGACGGCGGTACGGATCGCCGCACCCATCGAGGTGGCGGACGAGGACCTCGTCGTGCGCAGACTGCACGGCCTCTCGCCCATCGCCGGTACGGACGTGGACGCCCTGCTCCGCAACCTCGGCTGCCGGACGCTCCTCGTCACCGGGGTCTCGGCCAATGTCGCCATCCCCAACGCGGTGTTCGACGCGGTGAATCTCGGATATACGGCGGTGGTGCCGTCCGATGCCATCGCGGGGGTGCCGGCCGACTACACCCCCGCGATGATCCGCAACACACTTGCCCTCGTGGCCACCATCACCAGCACCGACGATGTGCTCGGCTGCTGGCGCGGCCGAGGGCGGGCTAGGACGCGAGCGTGATCGAGTCGCCCTCGACCGTGATCGGCTGGGCGGGCAGCGGCTGGGTCGCCGGACCGGCGGCCACTTCGCCCGTCGCGAGGTCGAACTTGCTGCCATGGCACGGGCAGTTGATGGTGCCGTCCGACACGCTCGACACCGCGCATCCCTGGTGGGTGCACTTCGACGAGAACGCCTTGAACTCGCCGGCCTTGGGCTGCGTCACCACGACACCCTGGTCGCCGAAGATCGTTCCACCGCCCTCAGGGATGTCGGCGGTCTTCGCCAGCGCCTTCCCTCCGCCGCCGTCCGATCCGTCATCGGCCGGCTTGACCGCATCCGAACCGCCCGACTCCTTCTGGGCGCCGCACGCGGTGAGTACGGCGGCCACCGAGACGGCTCCGACCGCTGCCACGACGGTCCGACGCCCGGGACGGACCTCGTGCTCCTGCGATGCGCTCATGCTGGCTCTTCCTTCCGCGATGTTCACGACTTCTGTGCTGACGACTGCTGCGCTCACGATTTCTGCGTTCACTGCTTCCGTGTCTGTCCAGGGGTACGCGCAGGGGTACCCCGGTGTTCAACGGCTCAGGGACTTCCTGTGGAAGTCCCGCTCCAGCAACAACGGACTGCTCACCGTCTCCCACTGGCTGACCGGAAGGCCGGCCCCGGACAACGGCGGCGCCGTGTGTGACCGGCCCGCTGCCGCGAGCGCGGCGGAGAACCCCAGCATGCGGGCGACGGCCACATTGTCATCGGCAGGTCCGTGCGTCGGCATGAGCGTGCATGTCGACCCGGCCGCCTACAGGAGCGGTGAACAGCGCTCCTGCTTCCGCCAAGTACATCCGGGTGGCCGAGAAACCGTTCCTCCCAATGGGTGTCGTGGTGCCGTCGACCGGTCGGCGTACCAGCGGCGACCGCCGTGTACAGCGGGTCGGTGCGGCGGGGAGACCATGCGAGACGCTTGATTGTCAGAGGCGTCTGTAAAGCTGGGCGACATGACACTGAAGACCTTCGACGACCTTGAGCGAGCCATTCGAGGCGGTTGGGGCGCGGACACCGCGACGCCGGATCACCGACCGAACTGGACCCCGGACAATCCGGCGCGCGACCAGTGCGGTGTCACCGCCCTGGTGGTGAACGATCTGCTGAGGGGTGAGCTGATCCGCGGCGAGGTGCATGTCAACGGTGAGCGAGTGGACTACCACTGGTGGAACCGTCTGGGCATGGGGATCGAAGTCGATCTCACGCGCGAGCAGTTCGCCGCCGACGAGATAGTCGTCGGCGGCGCTGTGATCGAACGGCCCGCGGAGATCGTGCGGCTGCGCGAGGAGTATGAGCTGCTGCGCAGCCGAGTCCTTGGGGCGCTGGGATCGTAGGCGTTTGTTACGTCTCTGGGCGAGGTCGGCGCGGTGGCCGACGGCGGTGCTACCGGCGTGCCCCGGAACTCACCGAGCGGTGGCGAAACTCCCCGGCTGTTCCCCGGGCGGGTGGCTGGGCCGTGCCGTCACCGTACGTGTATCCGGACGAGGCGGTGCCCCTCGGGAAGCACCCGGGTGCGGTCACTGCCGAGCATCCGGACCGCCCGGTGCGGCGGGCCGCGGGGACTCGCCCTCGATGATCACCGCGGGGTCCTCAGGAGGCGAGGACGATCACACCGTCTCCGATCAGCTTCAGCCCGAGAACGAAGAAGAGGACGGCCATCACGGCGACATTGTGCCGTACCGCCCAGTCACGCCAGTTTCCGAGTACGTCTTTCGCCCGTTCGCCCATGATCAGGTAGACGCCGAGCGGTGCGAGCACTCCCACCGAGGCGATGACGACGAAAATGGCGAGTGTTCCGATCTGCTGCGGCACGGGGATTCCGGCCGAGCTGATCGACGCTCCGGCGGCGATGGTCAGGGGCGCGTTCTTGGCGTTGGCCGCCGACAGCAACAGCCCCAGCCCGAGGATCTTGAGTGGAGTGAAGCGGTCGATCGCGGCCATCCATTTGGGCAGCTGTGCCTGAGAGGGGTCGGCGGGGCGTCGGTGCCACTGGCGTGCTCCGAACAGGGCCAGCAGTACACCCAGGGCGAGCTTCAGGGCCCCCACCCAGGTGGCCGGATGTTTGTCGCCGGAAGCGCCGCCCGGGCCACCGACCGCCAGCATGATCGCGCCCAGCACCGCCAGCCCCAGGATCCAGCCGACGGCGAACAGGGCTCCGTTGAGATGACCGCGGGGAGTGGCCAGGATGAGGATCATCGCCACGATGGGAAGCGGACTGACGGCGACACCGGCCGCCAGGCCCAGCACATCGCCTACAGCGTGTCCCAAAGCAACCTCCGCGAGAGTGGATGTGATCGGGCCGAACCGAGGCCGCGGAGCCATGTGCGGGGTCCGACGGCCCATCCAGGGCCGCGCACAGGTCTCGTCCCCAGGCCATCATCGGATGGCCCCGGCCGCAGGGCGCGGCACCGGCGTCGAACGGGTGAGGGCCGAGAGGAGGCGCCGCCTGTTCAGCGCACGCGGGGGAACCGTGCGTGCCTTGCACGCCGGGCGCGGAGGTGGCCGTGCCAGGGTTCGACGAGAACCTGCAGACCGTGATCGCGCGGACGGAGTGCTACATCACCGAATGGTGGCGGCCGAAGGCACCGGCCTCGCGGTGCGCGACGCACACGCCAAGGGGTACGGACTGATCAAGGGCCAGGTCGAAGCCCTCGATGCCCTGCCGCCGAGTACGCGCAGGTCATCTACGCCGCACCAGGACGGCATGACGCGCTCATCCCCTTCTCCGACGGCACACCGCATGCCGGAGCCGATGCGCGCCTCGGCCGCGCGACCGGATTGGCGCCCGGCCGGCACTCGCGGTGCTCCCCGGACCTGCCTTGGAACGTGCGCCGTCCCGGCCGATAGCCTGGGAAAATGCTCACCGAAGTCACAGCGACCCGCTACGTCACGCCCTTGCGGGAGGGCGGATCGCTGCCCGGGATCGTCGAGGCCGACGATCTCGGCACCTACGTCATGAAATTCACCGGCGCCGGACAGGGCCGCAAGACCCTGGTCGCGGAGGTCATCTGCGGACAGCTCGGCCGCAGGCTCGGCCTGCGCGTCCCCGACCTCGTACAGATCCAGCTCGACCCGGTCATCGGGCTCGCCGAGCCCGACCAGGAGGTGCAGGAGCTGCTGAAGGCCAGCGGCGGGCTCAATCTCGGGATGGACTTCCTGCCCGGCTCCATCGGCTTCGACTCGCTCGCCTACCAGGTGGACCCCCGGGAAGCCGGAAGGGTCGTCTGGTTCGACGCGCTGATCAACAATGTCGACCGGTCCTGGCGCAATCCCAACATGCTGATCTGGCACGGCGACCTGTGGCTCATCGATCACGGCGCCACCATGATCTGGCACCACAACTGGCCCGGCGCCCGGGCCTCCGCCGCCAAGCCGTACAACGCCTCGGACCACGCACTCGCCCCGTTCGCCCCGGATATCGCGGCGGCCGCCGCCGAACTCGCCCCGCTGGTCACCGAGGAACTGCTCACCGAGGTCGCGGCCGACGTCCCCGACGAGTGGCTGGTGGACGAGCCCGGCTTCGACTCCACGGACGAGCTGCGCCGCGCCTACGTGGCGGCGCTCCTTCCGCGCGCCGCCACCATCCACGAGCGGATCACGATGGACGGCCCCACCGCGCCCAAGCCCTCCCAGGCCCCCGGCTGGCTCACCGACCACCTCGCCCCGTGGCCGCATCCCACCAAGAAGAAGAGCGACAAGGACGGCCAGCGGTGAGCAAGCGCGATGTCTTCGAGTACGCGCTGCTGCGCGTGGTGCCGCGGGTTCAGCGCGGCGAGTACTTCAACGCGGGCGTGGTCGTCTACTGCCACGCCCGGGGTTTCGTCGCTGCCCGCACCCATCTCGACGAGACCAAGCTGAAGGCCCTGGACCCGACCGCCGACGTGGTCGGTGTCCGCGCCGCCCTGCACGCCGTCGAGGGCGTGTGCCGCGGTGGTACGGAGGCGGGTCAGGCGGCCAGCGACGACGCCGGCCGCCGCTTCCGCTGGCTGATCGCCCCGCGCTCCACCGTCATCCAGCCGAGCCCCGTGCACAGCGGCCTCACCACCGACCCGGAGGCCGAGGTCGAGCGACTGCTCGACCTGCTGGTGCGCTGATCAGCCGCCCCGCGGCGCCGCCCGCAGCCACTGCGACGGCGGCGCCGCCGGGTGTGACATGCACCCCTGCGAACGTGGGCCGTTGACACCGGGTGCCAGGGCTTCTAGCGTCTCGTCTGCTGAAGGTACTAAGCGGTTGCTCAGTTATCGGGAAGGCTCCGCGCACGAGAAGGTTCCGTGCCGGGTACCCCCGACGTCCGCTGAGCCGCGATCCAAGGGCGAGGAGAACCAAGCATGTCCACCACCGAGCAGCGCGTCGCCATCGTGACCGGAGCGGCGCGTGGCATTGGCGCCGCCACCGCGGTACGCCTGGCGGCCGAGGGCCGCGCCGTCGCCGTACTCGACCTCGACGAGGCGGCCTGCAAGGACACCGTCGAGAAGATCACCGCCGCCGGGGGCGCCGCCCTCGCCGTCGGCTGTGATGTGTCGGACAGCGCCCAGGTGGAAGCCGCGGTCGCGCGGGTCGCCGCCGAGCTCGGCGCCCCGACGATCCTCGTCAACAACGCGGGAGTCCTCCGCGACAACCTGCTCTTCAAGATGAGCGAGTCCGACTGGGACACCGTGATGAACGTACACCTCAAGGGTGCGTTCCTGATGGCCAAGGCCGTCCAGAAGCACATGGTGGACGCCAAGTTCGGCCGTATCGTCTCGCTCTCCTCCTCCTCGGCGCTCGGCAACCGCGGCCAGGCCAACTACTCCGCGGTCAAGGCCGGTCTGCAGGGCTTCACCAAGACCCTCGCCAAGGAGCTCGGCAAGTTCGGCATCACCGCCAACGCCGTCGCACCCGGCTTCATCGTCACCGAGATGACCGCGCAGACCGCGGCCCGGGTCGGCATGGGCTTCGAGGAGTTCCAGGCCGCTGCCGCCACCCAGATCCCGGTGCAGCGTGTCGGCCGCCCCGAGGACATCGCCAATGCCATCGCCTTCTTCACGGGCGACGAGGCCGGCTTCGTCTCCGGCCAGGTCATGTACGTCGCCGGCGGACCGCTCAACTGACCCGAAGGGCTACGGACATCATGACTGTGCAGGACAGCGGTAAGGTCGCGCTCATCACGGGCGCGAGCCGGGGCATCGGCTACGGCGTCGCCGAGGCTCTCGTGGCCCGCGGCGACCGGGTGTGCATCACCGGACGCGGCGAGGACGCCCTCAAGGAGGCGGTCGAGCGGCTCGGCGCCGACCGTGTCATCGGGGTCGCGGGCAAGGCGCACGACGAGGCACACCAGGCGGCGGCGGTCGAGCGCACCATGGAGGCGTTCGGTCGCGTCGACTTCCTGGTCAACAATGCCGGAACGAATCCGGTTTTCGGCCCGATGGCGGAGCTCGACCTCAATGTCGCCCGTAAGGTCTACGAGACGAATGTGATCTCGGCGCTCGGTTTCGCCCAGCAGACCTGGAAGGCCTGGCAGAAGGAGAACGGCGGGGCGATCGTCAACATCGCCTCGGTCGCCGGTGTCTCCGCCTCGCCCTTCATCGGCGCGTACGGCATGAGCAAGGCCGCCATGGTCAACCTGACCCTTCAGCTGGCGCACGAGTTCGCGCCGGTCGTCCGGGTCAACGCGATCGCTCCCGCGGTCGTGAAGACGAAGTTCGCCCAGGCGCTGTACGAGGGCCGCGAGGCGGAGGCCGCTGCGGCGTATCCGCTCGGCCGGCTGGGGGTGCCCGAGGACATCGGCGGCGCGGCCGCGTTCCTCACTTCGAGCCAGAGCGACTGGATCACGGGACAGACTCTCGTCGTCGACGGTGGAATTTTCCTGAATGCGGGCGTGAGCTGAGAACGGCCTGAGCGGGTTTGGCCGTTATTGACTCGAGTGCCCCGTCGGGCCTGCGGATTGACCTGACGGGGCACTGCGGTATGGTCTGCCGACCCATGGCTGATCGAGGAGCGTTCACGTGTTCTACCGGGCCAGTCTGCAGGCCGCTGCAGTCCTTGCTTCCCTTTCTCTGCTGGCAGGCTGCGGACTTCTCTCCGACAGCGGCTCGAAAGCGGAACAGAAGATAGTCGTCGGTACGACCAGCGAGCCATCCACCCTCGATCCGGCGGCGGCATGGGACAACTCCTGGGAACTGATGCGGAATGTCTTCCAGACGCTGGTGAGTTTCCCCACCGGCAGCACCAGCCCCGAGCCCGATGCTGCGGAATCGTGCGAGTTCACCGACACGACCAGCACAGCCTACCGGTGCAAACTCCGCGAGGGCCTGAAATTCTCCAATGGCGACAAACTCGACGCCGAGGCCGTGAAGTACTCCATCGACCGGATCATGGCGATGGAGGTCAAGGGTGGGCCCGTCGGTCTGCTCGGCTCGCTCGACCAGGTCGAGACCAAGGGGGACGTCGTCGTCGTCTTCCATCTCACCAAGCCGGACGCCACGTTCCCGTTCATCCTCGCCACCCCGGCGATGTCGCTGGTGGCGCCCAGCGACTATGCGAAGCACAAGGTCCGCGGTGACGGAAAGGTCACCGGATCCGGCCCTTACCTCCTGGAATCGTACAAACCGGGGGACCGGGCCGAATTGGTGGAGAATCCGAACTACAAGGGTTTCGCCAATCGCAAGAACGACGCCGTGACCATCCGGTACTTCAAGGAATCGGCCCCCCTGGTCACGGCGCTGAAGAGCCACGAGATCGACGCGATCTACCGCGGCCTCACCGCCGAGGAGGTCGTCAGTCTGGAAGACAACAAGGACAAGAAGAGCGAACTGCAGATTCTCGAGACGGTCGGCGCGGACATCCGCTTCCTGGTCTTCAACCCCGAGGATCCGGCCGCCGGGAACGTCGCCGTGAGGCGGGCCATCGCCCAGCTCGTCGACCGCGACGCCCTGGTGGCGAAGGTCTACCAGGGCACGGCCGAGCCGCTGTACTCCATGGTCCCCAAGGGCATCGCCGGACACACCACCAGCTTCTTCGACGCCTACGGCGACCCGGACCCGGTCGAGGCGAAGCGGATCCTCACCAGGGCAGGCATCACCGAGCCCGTCGCCATGACGTTCTGGTTCACGACCGACCGCTACGGCTCCTCGACGGCCCCCGAGTTCGACGAGTTGAAGCGGCAGCTGGAGGCCTCCGGGCTCTTCAAGGTCACGTTGAAGAGCAAGCCCTGGAAGGAGTTCCAGGAGGGCTTCACCAAGGGTGAGTACCCCGTCTTCGGCCGCGGCTGGTTCCCCGACTTCCCGGACCCGGACAACTTCATCGCCCCCTTCGTGGGCAAGGAAACCGTCACCGGGATGCCGTACGTGAAGAACGAGATCACCGAGCAGCTGCTGCCGCAGACCCGCAAGGAGAGCGACCGGGGCGCGGTGAGCAAGGAGTTCGAACGGGCCCAGCAGATCCTGGTCGACGACGTGCGGCTGCTGCCGCTGTGGCAGGGCAAGCTGTACGTCGCCTCCGGCGAGGACATCGGCGGTGGCGAACGCGCGCTGGACCCGCAGACGGTCATGCAGATGTGGGAGCTGTACCGCAAGGCCAGCTGGTAGGTCCCGGCAGGGCTGCCGGAGCCCGTTGTCAGTGGCCCCCGGTAGGTTCTCGGTCGAAGAACTGATTGCATACCGGAGGTTGTTGACGTGACCGACACCGACCTGCTGCCCGAGTCCTGGCGCGGCGTCCTCGGCGAAGAACTGCAGAAGCCCTACTTCAAGGAGCTCACCGAGTTCGTCGAGGAGGAGCGGGCCAAGGGGCCGGTCTACCCGCCGCGCGACCAGGTGTTCGCCGCCCTGGAGGCCACGCCGTACGACAAGGTGAAGGTCCTCGTCCTCGGCCAGGACCCGTACCACGGAGAGGGACAGGGACACGGGCTGTGCTTCTCCGTGCGGCCAGGTGTCAAGACGCCGCCCTCCCTGCGGAACATCTACAAGGAGATGAAGGAGGAGCTCGGCCTGCCGGTCCCGGACAACGGGTATCTGATGCCGTGGGCCGAGCAGGGCGTGCTCCTGCTCAACGCCGTGCTGACGGTGCGCGCCGGCGAGGCGAACTCGCACAAGGGCAAGGGCTGGGAGAAGTTCACCGACGCGGTGATCCACGCGGTCGCCTCGCGGCCCGATCCGGCGGTCTTCGTGCTCTGGGGCAACTACGCCCAGAAGAAGCTTCCGCTGATCGACGACGGGCGCCATGTGGTGGTGAAGGGGGCGCACCCCTCACCGCTGTCCGCCAAGAAGTTCTTCGGCTCCCGCCCGTTCACACAGATCAACGAGGCGGTGGCGGCGCAGGGGCACGAGGCCATCGACTGGCGCATCCCCGACCTGGGCTGAGGCCGCGGCTGCGGTCCGGCCGGCGGTGGGCGCCCGGTGGACAGGTCCGGGGCGCCCGCCCGAGCCTCAGCGGGATTGGCCGCGGCTCGGGCTAGCGTCGAACGGAACCGGGTGGACGTGGACAGGGAGGCCGCAGTGACGGAGCAGCGGGAGACATCGAAGGATGCCGTCATGACCAGGATCGGCCAGGCGGTCATGCTGCTGCACGGCGGCGACCGGGAGGAGGCCCGCAACCGCTTCGGCGAGCTCTGGTCGGAGATCGGCGAGAACGGCGACGCCCTGCACCGGTGCACCCTCGCCCACTACATGGCCGACACCCAGGACGACCCCGGGGATGAGCTGGCCTGGGACCTGAGGGCACTGACCGCGGCCGGCAGCCTGACCGACGAGCGCGCCGCACAGCACTCCGACGCGCTCGCGGTGCGGGCGTTCTATCCCTCGCTCCATCTCAACCTCGCCGCCGACTATGTGAAGCTCGACCGGCCCGATGCGGCCAGGATCCATCTGGACCGGGCGCGCGCCGCCTCCGGTGTGCTCGCGGACGACGGGGCGGACGACGGATACAGGGGAGGGGTCCGCGCGGCGATCGCGCGGCTGGAGCTGAGGCTCCTGGAGCTGTGAGCGGTGGCCCGTCCGGGGGCGGACGGGCCACCGCTCGTCCTCTTTCCTGCCGGGCTCAGTGGCCGTAGGTCTCCTCGCAGATACGGGACTGCGGACTGCCCGCCGGCCACTTCCCGTACCCCCGTCCCAGTGCGCAGACGTCCTTCCCCGTGACGGGGGCCGGCAGGGGCGGGGCGGGCGCGGTCACGGCGGGTGGGGCCTGACGCGGCCGGTGCTGCGCCGTCCCGGGGTACGTGTGCTGCCGCGGTGGGCGGGGCGCGGGGCGCCGGGTGTCCGGCGGCGCGCCGGACACCCGGGCGGAAGCGGAGGCGGACGGCTCGCGGGCCGGTACGGCCTCCAGACTGTCATGGACGGGTGGCCGGCCGATCTGTGGCGCCAGGTCCTGGGCGGGTCTCTCGGCCGCGGGGCGGGACGGAGCGTCCGCCTGCCCGGCCACGGACACACAGCCGGACAGTGTCGTGACCGCCACGCCGACCAGGAGCTTCACGGTGGTACTGGTTCGTTGCACCTGATCAACTCTGCTGTGCGGACCCGGTTCTCCGTAAGCCGGGAAGCCGGGATTGGCCCGCACGAGTGACCCCGGTCAGCGCAGCGCCCACTGCGGTCCCAGCATCCCGCGCAGCAGTTCGGCGAAGCCGGTGCGCAGTTCCTCCTCGGTCGGTACGGAGCGGTGGAACGAGCCCGCGGCGCACGAGAACATCAGCCCCTCGCACCAGGCCACCAGGGACAGGGTGTGCCGCTCGGGCTCGGCCGAACCGGCCGCCGTCATCAGCGTCATCAACGGTTGGCGGAACTGCCGGCCCGTCGCGTCGAAGAACTCCCGCAGCTCCGGGCGGCGGGTCGCCTCAAGGGCCAGCTCGTAGCGGCAGATGAGCAGTTCGGGGTGGCGGGTGAGATACCGGTGCAGGGCGAGCGCGAGAGCGGCGACCAGCGCTTGCGGGCCGGCCGTCTCTCCGGCGCCCGGAACCGGCAGTTCCCCGGGGGCTAGCACCCGTGCCTCGCGCTCCGCCAGTCGTCGCACCGTCGCCTCCAGCAGGGACTGCCGGGTGCGTGCGTAATTGGACGTCGAGCCCTGGGGGAGTCCGGCGCGCTCGTCCACCGCGCGGTGGGTCAGGCCGCGCATCCCGCGTTCGACGAGGAGCGCGAGGGCGGCATCGGTAATGAGATCGGCCCGGGCGGTGCCGGTGGTGCGTGTGGCCATGGGGCCAACCTACCGTCTCAACTACAGCTGTAGTACGGTGAAGCTCTCACTACAACTGTAGTTTCCAGGAGGAGTGATGGAACAACCCCATGTCGTCGTCATCGGCAGCGGAATCGGAGGCCTCACCGCGGCGGTGGCCCTGCACGGCTGCGGCTGGCAGGTCACCGTGCTGGAGCGCGCGGCCTCCCTGGAACCCGTCGGCGCCGCAATCGCCCTGGCCCCCAACGCCCACCGCGCCCTGGATGTCATCGGCCTCGGCGACGAGATCAGGTCCCTCGCCGCCTGGCAGGGCGCGGGCGGCATGCGCAACCCCGGCGGCCGCTGGCTCTCCCGTATGGACAGCGCCGCCGCGACGGAGCGGTTCGGCGGACCGATCGTCCTGCTGCACCGGGCCGACTTCGTCGACCGACTCGTGGCCCGGCTGCCCGGCTCGGCCGTGCGTACCGATGCCGCCGCGGAGCTCCTGGACCCGGGCACGGTGGACGGCGCGCGGGCCGTGGTCCGGACGGCGGCCGGGGACATCGAGGCCGACCTCGTCGTCGGTGCCGACGGCATCAACTCGGGCGTACGCGGCGCACTCTTCCCGGCCCACCCCGGACCCACGTACGCCGGATTCACCACCTGGCGCATCGTCGTCCCCGCGACCGAGCGGCCTTTCGTCCCGCACGAGACCTGGGGGCGTGGCGCCCTCTGGGGCACCCAGCCGCTCAAGGACGGCCGGATCTATGCCTACGGAGCGGCCGTCGCCCCCGCCGGAGCCCATGCCGCCGACGGCGAGAAGGCGGAACTGCTGCGCCGGTTCGGGAGTTGGCACGACCCGATCCCCTCGATCATCGCCGCCGCCGAGCCCGGCCAGGTGCTCCGCAACGACGTCCACCAGCTGATCGATCCCCTGCCGTCCTTCCACCGCGGCCGCACCGTACTCGTCGGCGACTCCGCCCACGCCATGGCACCCAGCCTCGGCCAGGGCGGCAACCAGGCGGTCGAGGACGCGATAGTGCTCACCCATCATGTGACGCCGGGCGGGGACCTGGGCGCCGGCCTGGCGGCGTACACCGCCGACCGGCTGCCCCGCACATCGGCCATCGTCCGCAAAGCCGCACAGGCCGCCCGGCTGATGCGCCTGACCAGCGCCCCGGCCGTGGCGCTGCGCGACGTCCTGATGTCCACCGCCTCGCGGCTCGGGCCCACGCTCGTCCTGCGCACCTTCGACGGCATCGCCGACTGGCGCCCGCCGCAGCACACGTATGCTGCCCGGACGAAGGACACCCACAGGCCACCGCGGTAGTGGACACCGCACCGGCCGGTGCGGATCAGCGAGAGGGAGACCCCTGTGAAGGTCGGCTGCATCGGGCTCGGCGACATCGCGCAGAAGGCGTATCTGCCGGTTCTGACAACCCTGCCCGGGGTCGAACTGCATCTGCAGACCCGTACCCCCGCCACCCTGACCGCGGTCGCCGAGACCCATCGGATCCCGTCCGGACAGCGCCACGCCGACCTCGAATCGCTGCTTGCCCAGGGCCTGGACGCCGCGTTCGTCCACGCGCCCACCGCCGTACACCCACAGATCGTGGGCCGGCTGCTGGAAGCGGGCGTCGCCACATACGTCGACAAGCCGCTGGCCTATCAACTCGCCGATTCCGAGCGGCTGGTGAGCCTTGCCGAAGAGCGTGCGGTGAGCCTCGCCATCGGTTTCAACCGCAGGGTCGCGCCCGGCTACGCGCAGTGCGCCGAGCATCCGCGCGAGCTGATCCTCATGCAGAAGAACCGGGTCGGTCTGCCCGAGGATCCGCGCACCATGGTGCTCGACGACTTCATCCATGTCGTCGACACCCTGCGCTTCCTGGTTCCGGGGCCGATCGAGCACACCGTCGTACAGGCCAGGATCCGTGACGGTCTGATGCACCATGTCGTGCTGCAGTTGGCCGGTGACGGATTCACCGCCATCGGCGCGATGAACCGGCTCAGCGGCTCGACCGAGGAACGGCTGGAGATCTCGGGTCAGGACTCCAAGCGCGAGGTCGTCAACCTCGCCGAGGTGATCGACCACAAGGGACAGCCGACCGTACGGCGGCGCGGCGACTGGGTGCCGGTGGCCCGTCAGCGCGGCATCGAACAGAGCGTGCTGTCCTTCCTGGACGCCGTACGGGCCGGAAAGGTGCTGAGCGCCCACGACGCCCTGCGGACGCACGAGCTGTGCGAGCGCATCCTGCGCGACCTGGACTGCGCCTAGGCCCCGTCGGCCGGGATGCGTCGGGCCGTGCTCCGGGGCAGGCTGGGGAGATGGACCATCGGCCCGTGGAGGTGACCTGGTGAGGCCCCACGACGAGCCAAAGGGCTGGGGAGCACTCCAGCCGCCGCCCGGCTACTACTCGGCCGACGGGCGGCCGCCCGACGCGATGCAGCGCGGGCTGATTCTCGACTGGGCGGTCAATCAGCGGATCGCGAGCGGCTGGCGGGTTGAGTCACGATCCGAGACCCAGGTCGTCATGGTCCGGGGCCGGCCGCTGAACCACGTGCTGCACGCCCTACTGATGGTGTTCACCTGCTTCCTCTGGGGCGCCGTCTGGCTGGTGCTGGCCGTCACCAACAAGGTCGAACGGGTCTCGCTCACCGTCGACGCCCAGGGCCACATCGTCTCCGTGAACGGCCCCGGATAGTCCGACCGGCCTTGCGGGTTCAGGGCCCGGGGCGACCGGCCGGCTCGCCGTGCGAGGGAGCCGCCGGGGCCCCGCCACCGGCACCGGACGGACCGACCCGCTCACGCCTCCTGAGCGACCGCACCCCTTCGAACGCGCAGAACACGATCAGTACCGCGCCCGCCCCGTGCACCGCCCAGTCGCCCAGCCGCACATACAGCGTCGTGCCGGACGCCAGCGGTACGTCGAACACGGCGGCCGCGCTCGTATCCGTACCGAGCGGGGCACCGATCCGCTCGCCCAGCGGGCCGTACACCGCACTGACCCCGGTGAGCGTCGCATGCACCATCGGGCGTCCGTTCTCGGCGGCCCGCAGCGCCCCGAGCGAGGCGTGCTGCGCAGGTGCCCAGCTGTGCTGGAACGTCGAGGTCGACGACTGGTCGACCAGCACTTGTGCACCGTCCCGGGTCAGATTCCGGCTCATGTCGGGGAACGCGGACTCGAAGCAGATCAGCGGCCCGATGCGCAATCCCCCGCCTCCGTCGGCTCCAGGAATCGACATCGTCACCTGCCGGGAGCCCCGCAGCCGGTCCTCGCCCGCCGCCTTGCCCAGGGACGTGGCCCAGCCGAGCACCGAACGGGCCGGGATGTACTCGCCGAACGGCACCAGCCGCATCTTGTCGTAACGCTGCCCGGTCAGCCCGTCCGGACCCACCAGCACAGCGGACTTGAAGATCCCCGCCCGCCCCGATCCGTCCGTCTGCCGGGCGTCCATATTGACCAGCACATCCGCGCCCACCCGACGCGAAAGGGCCGCGATCCGGGCGGTGATCTCCGGATGCCGGGAGAGATCGACACCGACGCTGCTCTCGCCCCACACCACCAGATCGAGGCCGCGCCCCGCCAGCGAGCCGGTCAGCCGCTCACTGACGGCGAGCCGGCGCTCGACGCTGTGGGGACCCGCGACCACCCCCGGCTGCACAACGGCGATCCTGGCCACGCCGGACCGCTCGGGCCGTGGTGCCCACTGCGCCATCGCCCCCACGGCCAGGGCGCACACCACGAGGCCGACGACGGCGGCCGTACGGGCGGCGGCGGCCACGAACAGCAGCGTGACGGCGGTGTTCACCGCGACCACCAGAAGACTCACCAGCCACATCCCGCCGACGGATGCAACACGGAGTGCCGGAGCCACCTCCCACTGACTCGCGCCGAGCAGCCCCCAGGGACCGCCGAGCCCGTCCCAGGAGCGGGCCAGCTCGATCATCAGCCAGCCGCACGGCACCACGACGACCGCGGCCGCGGCGGCTGCGCCGGAAACCGGCCCACGCAGCATCCGGAAGACCAGCAGCCCCCACGGCGCCCACAGCAGACCGAGCAGGGCCGCCAGGATCACGATGAACACATGGAGACTCGGCATCAGCCAGTGATGCACGGCCAGCAGATAGCCGATCCCGCCGAGCCAGCCGTCCAGCGCCGCCCGGCCCCCCGTACCGGCGGACCGGATCAGCAGCAGCCACGGCACCAGAGCCACATAGGCGAGCCACCACAGCGAAGGGGCCGGGAACGCGAGCGCGGGCAGCGCACCGGCGAGCAGCGCGAGGCAGCCGCGCCACCGGCCGGACCGCGGCAACCGCTCCCACTGCTTGCGCCGACCGGCCGGAATCCGCATGCCGCGCCTCCTCGTCCTGCTGATCGCAGTGTCCCCCGTGGTCCCGCGTTCCGCAGTTCTTCCCCGGAGCGGTAGAGCGAAAGCACCGGTGGCGGAGTCAGCGTGCGCTCAGCGAGTCCGCCGCGCCGCGCCACTTCTCGTGGACGGTGACGGTTCGGATGCGCCAGCCGTTTCCCGTGCGCGACAGTGTGAAGGCGTACCGCCCGCCGGAGACGAAGTTGGGTGCGGTGGCCCGTCCTTCGGCGCTGTTCTCATTGTTTGCCGCGCCCTCCAGGCGCATCGGGTTGAGATAGTCGGCCCGGACCTCGGCGCGGTCGCCCGGGTAGCCGCCCAGGTCCTGGAGATCGAGCAGTCGGTTGACGATCAGATGCTGGCGTACGGGGAAGAGCCGCATGGTCTCCGCGAGCCACTCGGCGACCTCGGCGGCAGGTCCTTCGATTCCGCCCGCGCCGCGGTAGTCGGCGCGCCCGTCCGCGGCGAACAGGGCCTGGTAGTCCGCCCATTCGCCGTCGTCCACCGCCCTCGCATAGCCGGTGATCACTGCATCGATGGAGAGCCGGTCCATCACCGTCGAGAGATCCACGCGCTGCGTCATCGGCTCAGTGTCTGCCCGTCGGCGTGCCAGGCCAAGGGGTGCGCACGCACGACGGGCCTGCACCGCCTGTCAGCAGGGCACCACGGCCACCGGGCCCAGCGCATGCGTGAGCGTGGTCTGTGCGACGGGGGAGAGCCCGAGGCCGAGGGACTCGCCGCCCTTGCGCCGCCCGATCACGGTCAGCGCCGCGGTCGCCGAGGCCGTTACCAGGGTGCGTGAGGCAGAGCCGGCGACCGGCTCCTTGACGACCTCGACCTGCGGATACTTCTCCCGCCAGCCGGCAGTGACTTCGGCGAGGGTCCGTGCGGCCGCGCCTGCCGCCGCGTCCCGGTCGAAGACGGGGCCGCCGGACAGCATCGAGGAGAACATCGTCCAGCCGTGCACGATCCGCAGCCGCGCACCGGGCCGGGAAGCGGTCGTGGCGAAGGCGAATTCCAGCACCGCCTCACTGCTCTCGTCGGCGGCCACGCCCGCGACGATGTCCGGGAAGGCCTCCGCGGTCTCCCCCTCCCCTTCGTCCCCGTCCGACGGCCCGCCGTGGATGACGACCACGGGGCATTTGGCCATGGAGGCGATCGCCAGACTGTTGGATCCGAGCATCAGGGACCTGAAGCCGCCCAGCCCGCGCGAGCCGACGACCACCAGCGAGGCGTCACCGCTGAGCGTGGTGAGCGCAGCCGAAGGGAAGTCCAGCGGTGCGAGCGTCGTCGGGTGCAGATCCGGAGCGATTCCCGACACCCTTCGTACGGAATGGGTGAGCAACTCCTCCGCCTCGCGCCGCTGCGTCTCCTGGCCGATGCGCCGGTTCGGCGTCCGGGCGTGCACGATCACCAGCGGTAGCCCCCGTCGGGCGGCTTCGCGGGCGGCCCAGTCGAGCGCCTCGCGGCTGTGCGAGGAGCCGTCGACGGCGGCGATCACGGGAAGCTCGGTGGTGGTCATCATTTCCCTCCAGGTTCCGGCGGTACATGTTCCAGGCTGGTACGCGGACACGTCCTGCGGCAGGGACTTTCGGCCCCATCTACCCGGAAGATCCGGGAGATCCCGTCCAGTGTGCCGGGCCGCGCCCTGCCACGTAACGCTACGGCCGGACGCGGTACGGTGACGGCGCCAGGGGGCGTACCCGTACCCATGCCCCGGTCAGCGCACGGGTTGCGGCGGACCGGGATGGACCCCGTGCGGACAGAGGCATTCGATCGGCGTCTGCGAGTCCGAAGCGGCCGCGTTCGAAGTGACGTGTGCCCGGCTGGGGGTGCGGCCCGTGGACTGTCTCCTCATCGACGATTTCGCGGCTGACACCACCGCGGCTGAAGCGGCCGGAATACGGGGACTCGTCTTCGAGTCCAACGCGCAGACGATCGCGGGCATCGAGAGGCACCTGACGCGCCGCTGGTGACTGTGAGGCTTCCGGCGGCCCTGCGATTGTCAGTGGCGGGTGCGATCCTGCCCCCATGGACGAGCTGATGCGGCAGCGGCGCGTGTACGGAGCCGACCATGACGATCCCGACCCGGGACCCCAGCCCGGTCGCTCCTACCGGGAGTTGGTGGGCGGCCCGCTCGACGGGCTGCTCCTCGATGTGACCGGCTGGACAGGGGCGGCACTGCGCGAGGGCGCGGCGCTGAACACGGAAATCGGGCGGTTCGGCCCGGGCGGCCGGGCGGAGTACGGGCCCAGGGGCGGCGATGGGGACCTGTGGGACTGGCGGGGCGACACGCCCTGACGTGGTCGCGGCCGCACCACGAACTCATCAGCCCCGGCAGGACTGATCGGCTCTGTCAGGACTAATCGCCTGAACCGCCCAATACTGGAACCATGGCACAGAAGACGTCTCCACCGCATGCCCCGCCCACGCTCTTCGTCAAGGGCAGGAACGTACGGATACGCACCATCGGGATCGTGTTGCTGACCGGTGTCGTGATCTGGTTCATCGCGGCGAACACCGAATCGGTCGGCGTCCGGCTGTGGGTTCCCACCGTCACCCTGCCGCTCTGGACGGTACTGACCGTGACCCTGCTGGTCGGGCTGGTCGTGGGCGGGTTCCTGGCCCACCGCCGGGCGAAGCGCTGAGTCGGCGGGAGCGCGCCCCCTTCCGCCGGTCGCCGCGGCGGAAGGGGGCGCGCTCCCGCGTGCCTAGGGGCAGGTCTCGTCGTACTTGACCGCAGTGAATTCGACCGGTTGGCCGGTGAGCGCCACCCCTGGGGCGGGGTTCTGCGTGCAGACCTGCCAGTTGCTCTCCAGCAGCACCATGCGGTCACCGGTCGCGTCGGTCACCGTGATCGAGGTACTCGAGTCGAGGGCGCCGCGGGCCGCCTTCACGGACTTGCCGGCCAGGTTCGGCATTCTGCCGCCCTCGACCTCCGGCTCCTTCTGATCCTTCGCGGGGCAGTTCTCTTCGAGCTTGACCGCACCGAAGTCGAGTTCGGTGTCGACCGGAATGCTCTTTCCCGGCGCGTAGTTCTGGAAGCAGACCTTCCAGTGCCGGTCGAGGGCCTGCATACGGTCACGGCCGGCACTGTCGTGGGACCTCAGACGATAGAAGCCGTCGGCCTGCGCCTTGTCCTGAGCGGATTGCAGGCCCATGCCGACGAAGTTCGCGACCTCTTTTTTCCGCTCACCGGGCTTGTCGTCCTTCGCGGGCCGTGCCGTGTCCGAGGCTTCGGCAGTCGCAGTGGGTGAGGGAGTGGTGGGCTGCTTGCTCGTGCTGGCCGGGTCGCAGCCCACCAGAGCAACGGCGGCCAGGCAGGCGAGCGCGGCAGAGAGAGTGCGGGTGTGCAAGTTGTCCCCCCAGGGGCGGTTCATGAAGTGATGACCGTAGCCGGGCCTCTTGGGTCCGGGTGAGGTACATGCTCCGGAAGTGACGGAGTTGTGACTGTGACTTCCGCCGGCGCCCGCACATCACCGCGGCCGATCACTTGCAGGGCTGTCGATACGGGTGAACAGAAGCTCGACGGTCTGCTCGATTCGTTCTTCGTCGCCGGTCGCGAGGAGATCGATGAGGCAGCCGCGCAGTGCGGCGAGCACGGCGCTGCAGCGGGCCGGAGCGTCCACGGCTTCGGGCTGCACATCGGTGGGCAGGTCGCTGAGGATGCCGAGCCAGTCGTTCACCGTGGCCTGAGCGAAGCCGGCCCACGGCCCTTCGGTATCGACCAGCGACTGACCGTAGCTCTCGACCCAGAGGCGAAGCACCGGTCTGTGCCCGGGGGCCGACAGCCAAGCCCAGAGCGCGCGGGCCACATCGATGAGCGTGGCGTCCCGCGCGTTTTCGCGCAGCTGCGCCAGCATCGCGAGTTCGTCGCGTCGCGCCCTGGCGAGGATCGCGCGGATCACGCCGTCCTTGCTTCCGAACAGGAAGATCAGCACGCCGGGGCTCGAACCGATCGATTCTGCGAGCGGCCGCAGCGACAACCGCGAGATGCCCCGCTCCGCCACGTGCCGGTACGCCGCCTCGATCAGCTCCTCCTCGCGCCCGGTGGACCGCCGCTTGCTACTCGTCATGCCCCGATACTAACCTCAACTGGAACGACTGTTTCAGTGAACGGTATCGCCAAGGAGCCCCGCCCATGAATGTTCGCGTCCGCCCCGCTGACCGCCCGGGTGACCTGGGGTGGATGATCGCCGCCAACGGCGAGGTCTACTCCGGGCAGTTCGGATGGAGTGCGGAGTACGAGGCGCTGGTGGCGCGGATCGTCGCCGACTACGCCGAGCACCATGATCCCGGCCGTGAGGCCGCGTGGATCGCCGAGGTGGACGGCGAGCGGGCCGGCTGCGTGCTCTGCGTCGACGCCGGAGACGGGATCGCCAAGCTCCGGATTCTCCTGGTCGCCCCCAGCGCGCGGGGCGTCGGCGTCGGCACCCTGCTCGTCGACGCCTGCGTCGCGTTCGCCCGCGAAGCCGGATACAAGACCCTCACCCTGTGGACGAACTCCGTCCTCGAAGCCGCAATCCGCATCTATCAGCGCGCCGGCTTCACCATCGTCGACGAGAAGCCTCACCACAGCTTCGGAGTCGACCTCGTCGGTCAGACCTGGGAACTTCCCCTCCGGAACGCGGCGACAACGCAGGCAGCCAACAGCTGACGCACCGCGGCGGTCCCGTTCCGGACTGCCCAGCGGGCTCCGGCCGTCGGCGGCCCGGAGCGGCCACCCGGGCGCTCATGTCCGCGGTCTGCGCCCGCTCGGCTGCTCCTGCCCGCCGTGAGTCAGGCGGCCTTGTACTGATGCGCCTCGGTGCCCTGCCACTGGACCACGGCGGGGTTGTCGAGGATGCGCTCCGGGTCCTTCAGCCCGGCATCGGCGAGGAACACGATGAGGTCGTGATCGCTGTGCGCGAGTCCGAGCCTCTCGTCGCGATTGTTGAAGTGCACGCTCACGGGTCGAGCACCGGACGGCGTGGGCGCGTGGATGGTGATCGGTGGTGTCGCCATGACTCCAGGGTGGCCCGGGGTGACGCCGGGCGCATCTGGTTCCGTCCCAGGGTGGGAGCCCGAGCCCCTACGGTTCTCCTTCAACAGGATCAAGACCGGTGACGTCAGGGACTGCCCGAACCGACCGCTGCCCAAGCCACAGCATTCACCTGATCCGGATCGCCGTCGATGGTGCCCGGGCGCCGACGGGACCGGGCACCAGAAGTGGACCCGGACGCCTTCTAGCCCGCCGACTCGCCCGCGTGCGGGCTGAGGACTCCCGCGGACACCAGCGCGAACAGCAGCAGTCCGAGAAGCACTCGGTAGATGACGAACGGCATGAAGCTCTTGGTCGTGATGAACTTCATGAACCAGGCGATGACGGCATAGCCCACACCGAACGCGATGAACGTCGCGAAGATCGTCGGCCCCCACGACACATGTCCCTCACCCGCGTCCTTCAGCTCGAAGACACCCGAGGCGAGCACGGCCGGGATCGCGAGCAGGAACGAGTAACGGGCCGCAGCCTCGCGGGTGTAGCCCATCAGCAGACCGCCGCTGATGGTGGCGCCGGAGCGGGAGACGCCCGGGATCAGGGCCAGCGCCTGGCAGAAACCGAAGATCAGGCCGTCCTTGACGCCGAGTTCCTTGAGTGTCTTGCGCTCCTTGGCGGCCCGGTGCCTGCCGCCCGCCTCGTCGCGGGCGGCGAGGCGGTCGGCGATGCCGAGGACGATGCCCATGACGACCAGGGTGGTGGCGATCAGCCGCAGATCGCGGAAGGGCCCCTCGATCTGGTCCTTGAACGTCACGCCGAGCACGCCGATGGGGATGGAGCCGACGATGACCAGCCAGCCCATCTGGGCGTCGTGGTCGCTGCGCATCGACCGGTTGGTCAGCGAACAGAACCAGGCCGAGATGATCCGGGCGATGTCCTTGCGGAAGTAGATGATGACCGCCGTCTCCGTGCCGATCTGAGTGATGGCGGTGAACGCCGCACCCGGGTCGTGCCAGCCGGCGAACGCTGCGGTGAGCCGCAGATGCGCGCTGGAGGAGATCGGCAGGAACTCGGTCAGTCCCTGAACGAGGCCCAGGACGAACGATTCGAACCAGCTCATGGGGCTTTGGCCATCCCGGAGGTGATCGTGCATCGGCCGACGACAGCCAGGGTCGTCGGCAGCGTGCGCAGTGCGGTCAAATGAGGGCAGGGCCGTGCCGGGCCCGGAGATCTTCGGTCGGTCGCGGGCAGCGTATCGCTCTCAGATGAACAGCGTTACGTGTACCCCCGCGTCCGCTCACGGCCCCGCTGCCCGCTCCCACGCGCCCCCGGTCACTCGGCGGCGAGGCGGTGGCGTCTGCGCCAGGCGACGACGGCCGCACCGAGCCCCGTCAGCACGATGAAGCCCATCGCGGCCAGGAACGCGGGCGACGTCGGTGACGAGGCCTCGCTGCCCGCGACGACGTAAGCGGCGGTGTTCGGGACCGAGCCGAGCCCGGTGGCCACCAGGAACGGCGGATACCCCATGCGCGATACGGCCGCGCAGTAGTTGGCCGCCGCGAACGGCACACCGGGGAACAGCCGCAGCGCCAGCATCGAGCGGAAACCGTGCCGGCTCAGCTGGCCGTCCGCCGCCTTGAGCCAGCGCCCGCGCAGCAGCGTACGGAGCGCGTCCTGGCCTAGCACCCTGCCCAGCCCGAACGAGATGCCCGCGCCGAGCACCGTGCCCACCAGCGCGGCGGCCAGCCCGGTCTGCGAACCGAAGAGCGCACCGGCGGCGAGATTGAGCAGCGGCCGCGGCACGAAGGCCACCGTGCACACGCCGTACGCGACACCGAACAGCGCGACAGCGACCGGGCCACCGCTGAGCTGGGCGGGCCAGCCGGTGGCGAGCAGCCGTTGGGGTTCGAGGAGCAGCATCGCCGCCGCGGCGGCCAGCAGCACCGCCACGAGCAGCGAGAGGCGGGACCAGGGCGAGAGCAGCACCCTCGTACAGCGCACGGCGAGGCCGTCGGCGGGCCGGGTGGCTGTGGCGGTGGCGGTGGCGGGGTCGAGCATGCGGGGAGACTAACCGACGCCCGTGTGTGATCGCCGTAATGTGCTCGGCACGGGCCGGACCGCCGACATCGCCCCGCGCTCCCGGCATCCCGCGGACCGGGGCACCTCCGACGTGGAGCCGGAATCCCAACCCTCCTGACCGTCCCGTCTCGTGCCCCCCCGGAAAACCATTCGACGCGGCCCCGCCCGTCGGCCATGATCGGACCCATGTTCCGGTACGCCTTCCTCGCAGCGCAGTCCGCAGTCGCGGACGCGCCGAAGGCTGCCGTGGACCCCGTCACCGCAGCGGCACTTGTCGCAGCGGCAGCGCCGACCGCTGCCGCGGCGCCCATCGGCGGCGCCCGAAGCTGACCCTCCCCCGACAGTCCGGCGGACCCCGTAAGGGGAGGGTCGGCGGGGCCCTGGGGTCTTCTCTCTCAGCTTCGAATTCCAAGGAATGAGCCATGCCCAAGACGGCATACGTGCGCACCAAGCCGCACCTCAACATCGGCACCATGGGCCACGTCGACCACGGCAAGACCACCCTGACCGCCGCCATCACCAAGGTCCTCGGCGACCGCGGAACCGGCACGTTCGTCCCGTTCGACCGGATCGACCGGGCGCCGGAGGAGAGCCGGCGCGGCATCACCATCAACATCGCGCACGTCGAGTACGAGACCGACACCCGTCACTACGCGCACGTCGACATGCCGGGCCACGCCGACTACATCAAGAACATGGTCACCGGCGCCGCCCAGCTCGACGGCGCGATCCTCGTCGTCTCCGCGCTCGACGGGATCATGCCGCAGACCGCCGAGCACGTCCTGCTGGCCCGTCAGGTGGGTGTCGACCACATCGTGGTCGCCCTCAACAAGGCGGACGCGGGCGACCCCGAGTTGATCGACCTGGTCGAGCTGGAGGTCCGCGAGCTGCTCTCCGCGCACGGCTACGGCGGCGACTCCGTCCCCGTCGTACGGGTGTCGGGCCTCAAGGCCCTGGAGGGCGACCCGCGCTGGACCGCGGCCGTCGAGGCGCTGCTGGACGCCGTCGACACCTATGTGCCGATGCCGGTCCGCTACACCGACGCGCCGTTCCTTCTGTCGGTGGAGAACGTCCTGACCATCACCGGCCGGGGCACCGTCGTCACCGGAGCCGTCGAGCGCGGCACCGTGCGGGTCGGGGACCGGGTGTCGGTGCTCGGCCCGGACATCGAGACGGTCGTCATCGGTCTGGAGACCTTCGGGAAGCCGATGGAGTCCGCGGAGGCCGGGGACAACGTGGCGCTGCTGCTGCGTGGGGTGGAGCGCGACCGGGTGCGCCGAGGCCATGTGGTAGCGGCGCCCGGCAGCGTGACGCCCAGCCGCCGCTTCACCGCGCAGGTGTACGTCCTGTCGGCGCGGGAGGGCGGCCGGACCACCCCGGTGACCACCGGCTACCGGCCGCAGTTCTACATCCGCACCGCGGACGTCGTCGGCGACGTCGACCTCGGCGCGGTGGCGGTGGCGCGCCCCGGTGAGACGGTCGACCTGACCGTCGAGCTGGGCCGTGACGTCCCGCTGGAGACCGGACTCGGCTTCGCGATCCGCGAGGGCGGCCGCACCGTCGGCGCGGGCACCGTCACGGGGCTGCTCTGAGCGGTGTCGTACCAAGGGCCCGCCTTCCGTATCCCCCGGAAGGCGGGCCCGGCGCCGACGGTGGCATGCGCGCACGCCGAAGCCGTTGCCGCGGTCGTGAGCAGCTGATCCGGCACCCCACAATGGGAGGGTGAACGAGTCAATACCTGTCATCCGGGACGTCGACCAGGGCACCGCCAGACTCCTCCCCGACGTGGACCGGGACAGGGCCTGGCTGCTCACCGTCGACGGCGCACCCCAGTCGTACGTCGACCTGGACGCGCCGGACCATCTCGAATTCGAGTACGCGCGACGGCTCGCCCATGTCGTGGACTGCGCCGCGGCACCGGGCGCACCGCTGGACGTCCTCCATCTCGGCGGTGGAGCGCTCACCCTGCCTCGCTATGTCGCCGCGGCCAGGCCCGGCTCCCGCCAGGACGTAGCCGAGGCCGACCTCGGACTCCTCGCCCTGGTAGCCGAGCAGCTGCCCGTCCCCGACGGCAGCGGGATCACCGTGCACGGCACGGACGCGCGCAGCCGGCTCGAACAGACCTCGCCCGGCTCCGTCGACGTCCTGATCGCCGATGTCTTCGGCGGCTCGCGCGTGCCCGCCCACCTCACCACCGTCGAGTACGCCGAGGCCGCGCGCCGGGCGCTGCGCGAGGGCGGAGTCTATGCCGCCAACCTCGCGGACGGAGCGCCCTTCGCCTTCCTGCGCTCCCAACTGGCCACCTTCGCGGCCGTCTTCGAGGAGCTCGCACTGATCGCCGAACCGGCGGTGCTGCGCGGCCGGCGCTTCGGCAACGTCGTCCTCGTCGCCTCCCACAGCCCCATCGACACGGCGACGCTGACCCGACGGTGCGCCGCCGATGCCTTCCCCGCCAGGGTCGAGCACGGCGCCGCACTCGTCCGGCTCGTCGGCGCCGCCCGGCCCGTCAGGGACGGCGAGGCGGTCGCCTCACCCGAGCCGCCCGACGGAGCATTCAGCATCGGCTGAGGCGGCCCCCGGCTTCTTGGACGTCACCACCTCGGTGGAGACGTCGGCGCGGGTCAGATTGCGTACCTCGGGCACGAACAGCACGGCGCCGGTGACCAGTACGATCAGCCCCGCGCAGCCCCACAGGGCCGTACTGCGCCCGACCAGCGACTCCACAGGGCCGGCGAGCGCGGTGGCGATCGGCATCATCGCCACCGAACCGAACCAGTCGTACGCCGAGACGCGCGACAGTTTCTCCTCCGGGATCTCCTGGTGCATGGTCGTCATCCACGACACGCCGAACACCTCGATGGCGATGCCACTGACGAACATCACCACGCAGAGCCAGGCCACCGGCAACGGCACCGCGAGCCCTGCCGACGGCAGGGCCAGCGGGAAGACACAGAGGGTTCCGGCCAGCAGCAGCCGCCGGGGCTTCCAGCGCGTCATCAAGAACGCCCCGCCCAGCGTGCCGGCGCCGAAAGCGGCGAGTGCGAAGCCCCAGGGGCGGGCGCCGCCTAGTTCGTCCCTGGCGACCAGCGGCCCGTACACCGACTCCGCTGCGCCCACAGCGGCGACCACCACCGAGAACTGCGCCACGATGCTCCACAGCCAGGGTCGGCCGATGAACTCCTGCCAGCCGTCGCGCAGATCGGCGAGCAGTCCGCCGCCCGGTGCGCGCGACGGAATGTGGCTGACGTCCAGGAAGGCACGCAGCGCACCTGCCACCGCGAAGGCCGCGGCGTCCACGGCCAGCACCCAGCCCGGGTCCATCGCCGCGATCATGGCGCCGCCGAGCGCCGCACCGCCGACCGCCGCGCCCTGCATGGACATCCGGAAGAGCGCGAAGGCGCGGCTCGCCTGCTCCCGGCTGACGCTCGACATCAGCATGCCCTCGGCCGCCGGGTTGAAGAACGCCTGCCCGGTCCCGCACAGGGCGGTGAGCAGCATCATCTGCCACAGTTTCGGATCACCGGCCAGGACCAGCCAGGCGAAAGCGGCCTGCGAGACACAGTTGAGGGCGTTCGCCGCGACCATCACCCGGTGCCGCGGCAGCCGGTCCGCGATCGCCCCGCCGATCAGCAAGAAGACCACCAGCGGCGCGGTCCTGGCGGCGGCCACCAGACCGACGTCGCCGCCGTCGCCGCCGGACTGCAGAACCGCGAACGCCGCCGCGATCAGCGCGCCATGGGTACCGAGGCCCGTGATGATCGCGGCGGCGGTCAGCAGCCGGTAGTTGCGGCCGGGGCGGTGCGCAGGAAGTGCGGGGGCGGGGGAGACAGTCACCAAGGGACTATCGCCGCCGCGACCCCGCCCTGCCAAATCCTTATCCCGGCGCCGGTGCGGAATGTCAGGAGGACGGAGCGACGTCCACCAGCCGCACGGTGCTCAGGATCTTCTGGATCGTCGTGTCGGGGAGTTCGTCGTCGACGTTGTCGGCTCCGTACAGGACCCAGGAGGCGAAATCGCCCTTCTTGTTCTTGAAAGTGAAGGCGATCGTCTTGCCGTCACTGTCACACTTCTTCCGCTTTGTGACATTCGGAGCGGTGGCCGTGACGACCTGGCCGGTGAGTCCCGACTTGGTCGTGTACTGCGTGGCCGGAGTGAACTTGATGGTGCTCTGCGGCATGTGCTGCGCATACGCGGCCCACGCCCAGGTGCCGGCTTCGCTGTGGGCGTTCTTGGCGGCATCCGTGGCTCCCTGCGCGCCTCTGGTGCCGGCGCTGGCCAGGCTCATGTCCTCCTTGGTGCCGTCCTTGTCGGAGTCGTCCACGCACCACTTGCTCTTGTAGTACGACGGTGCGGAGAAACCGATGAGCGGCGAGCCGTCTCCCTTCTTGTCGTCCTCGAAGAACGAGAACGTGCCGGGGGAGCTGACCTCCCAGTCGCCGGGCACGTCGAACTGCGTGCCCCACTTGGGGTTGGTGACGACCTTCCAGCCCGCGATCTGGGGCTTGGCGTCCCCGTCGGTGCCGCGCGGATTCTCCTCGGGCGACGCGGAACCGGACGGGTCGGCGGGTGCCGAGGAGTTCTTGTCGTCGGCGACGTCCTTGCCCTTGCTGTCGTCCTTGTTGAGCACGACGGCACCGGTGACCACGGCGGCCACTACGACGGCGGTGGCCGCGACGATCGCGACAGCCGTGGTCTTCTTCTTGCCGCCGTCGGGCTGCGGGCCGCCGGGCGGACCGGGCATCGCGTACTGCGGCACGGTCGGCTGCTGGTACGGGTTCGGCTGCGGGTAGCCGGGCTGCTGGCCCTGCTGGGGATACCCCGGCTGTTGTCCCTGCTGGGGATACCCGGGCTGCTGTCCGGGCTGTCCCTGCTGCTGATATCCCGGCTGCTGATAGGGATTCGGCTGCTGGTACCCCGGCTGCTGATACGGGTTCTGACTCTGGTCCTGCGGGTTCTGCTCGCCCCCGGGCGGCTGCTGTCCTGGCCACATGGCGAGTAACGATAGAGGGGCGGTGCCCGGTCGGCTACGCCCGCCCCCGTGAGCGGACGGTGAAGGGTGCGATCAGTGGACGGGAGCGGATGTCCAGGGGATGGTCAAACGGTTCTACTCGTGAGTAACATCTGGCCATGAGCGCTGAACAGATGACCGTCGGCGAGATGCTCGCCGCAACGGTTCCGATGGCCCGGACCCTCAATCTCGAGTTCCTGGAGACCACTGCCGAGCGTGCGGTGGTCCGTCTGCCGGACCAGGCCGACTACCACAACCACGTCGGCGGGCCCCACGCCGGTGCGATGTTCACGCTCGCGGAGTCGGCGAGCGGCGCGATCGTCATCGCCGCCTTCGGCGACCAACTGTCGCGCGCCGTGCCGCTGGCGGTGAAGGCGGAGATCGGCTACAAGAAGCTGGCCAAGGGTGTCGTCACCGCGACAGCGACCCTCGGCCGCCCGGTGGCCGATGTCGTCGCCGAACTGGATGAGGGCAAGCGGCCCGAATTCCCCGTGCTCATCGAGATCCAGCGCGCGGACGGCGCGGTGACCGGTGAGATGACGGTCGTCTGGACACTCCGCCCCAACGCCTGATCCGGAACGGCCCCGCGAAGGGCCGCCAGGCACCCCGCCATCGGGGTGCCTGGCGGCCCTTCGCGCTGTTCGGGCCGTTGGCGGGACAGGTAGCATTCCCGCGGCGCGCCGTGGAGCTGGCCGGCGGCTAACGGGACATCAGTACGGAAGGAACCGGCGTTGCACATCCAGGAGTGGCTGGAGACCGTCCCCGCGGTCAGCGTTTACGTCCTGGTGGGCGTCGTCATCGGGCTGGAGAGCCTCGGCATCCCGCTCCCGGGAGAGATCGTTCTGGTCAGCGCGGCGTTGCTGGCTGCCGGGCACGACGGGATCAACCCCTGGGTTCTCGGCGGCTGTGCCTCGGCGGGCGCGGTCATCGGTGACTCGATCGGTTACGCCATCGGCCGCAGGGGCGGGCGGCCACTTCTCGCCTGGCTCGGCGGGAGGTTCCCCAAGCACTTCGGCGAGAGCCAGATCGCCATGGCGGAGCGTTCCTTCCACAAGTGGGGCATGTGGGCGGTGTTCTTCGGCCGCTTCGTCGCCCTGCTCCGGATCTTCGCGGGACCGCTGGCCGGCGTACTGCACATGCCGTACTGGAAATTCCTCATCGCCAACCTGTTCGGCGGCATCGTCTGGGCCGGTGGAACCACGGCCGTCGTCTACTCGGTGGGCGTCGTCGCCGAGGCCTGGCTCAAGCGGTTCTCGTATCTCGGCCTGGTGGTCGCGGTGCTGTTCGGAGTGGTCTCGATGCTGGTGCTGAGAAACCGGGCCAAGAAGGCGGCGGCGCACGCACCGCTCGTCTCCACGCCCGATGCGGGGACCGTGCCGGTGGCGGACTGACCCGGCCGGGCGGCGCGGCGCAGGCTTTCGGCAGCGGGCGACACCCCGAACCGTCCGCCCTGCACGCCTGGAGTGCGCGGCGCGCCCCGCTGCTCGTCCGCCTTCGGGTCAGCTCTCGTGTGCCTGGCGGTGTGCCTTGGCCAGCTCCACATAGCCCGCCGCGTTGAACTTGATGCCTTCCAGCTCCTCCTCGGTCAACTGCCGCTTGACCTTGGCGGGGACGCCCGCGACGAGCGAGCCCGGGGGCACCTGCATGCCCTGCGGGACGAGTGCCTGTGCCGCTATCAGCGAACCGGCACCGATGCGGGCACCGTTGAGGACGGTGGACCCCATGCCGACCAGCACGTCGTCCTCGATGGTGCAGCCGTGCAGCACGGCGTTGTGCCCGACCGAGACGCGTTCGCCGACCGTGACGGGGAACCCGGGGTCGACATGGACGCTGCAGTTGTCCTGGATGTTGCTGTCGGTGCCGATGACGATGGGACCGCACTCGGCACGCAGTACGGCCTGGTACCAGACGCTGGAGCCCGCGGCCATCGTGATCTCACCGATCACGACCGATGTCGGTGCGGTGAAGGCCTCCGCATCGATGTCCGGCTCCTTGCCGCCGATCCCCGTGATCAACGCCTGCTCTGCCATCGTGCGTCCCTCCGTGCCCAGGTGCTGTGCGGTCGCGGTCGTCCGATCGCGTCGGAGGAACGGTATGCGACGGGCGGGGGAGCGCCGCCGAGTGGGGTGAACATCACAGGTTGCCGCGGTGATCACGCCGGGCGCCGCCGACTACCGTGTGCGAGTGCCCAAGAACAGGAACACGTTCTCTTCCCTCGCCGCCTGGCGGCGGCGCGCCCTGTCCCGGGCCGTTCACCGCGGCTGGCGCTGGGTGCAGGAGTCGGGCGCGGTCACCGCGGAACACCCCGGCCGGCTGCGGTTCGGCCGGATCGGCGAGGGCACCCGACTGGCCTTTCCGCAGGGCACGGTGTTCGGGGAGTCATGGATCGAGCTGGGCGCCCACTGCGTGATCGGTGAGCAGGTCACCCTGACCGCCGGACTCATGCCCGATCTGGACCTCGGACCCGAGCCGATCCTGACCCTGGGGGACGGGGTGGTGCTCGGCCGCGGCAGCCATGTCGTGGCCGACACCAGAGTGAGCATCGGCTCGGACACGTACTGCGGACCGTATGTCTACATCACGTCCACGAACCACAGTTACGACGATCCGCACGAGCCCGTCGGCAGACAGTGGCCCCGCATGGAGCCGGTCGCCATCGGGCCGGGCTGCTGGATCGGCACCGGAGCGGTGATCCTGCCCGGGGCAACGCTCGGACGCAATGTGGTGGTCGCCGCGGGCGCGGTGGTACGCGGTGAGGTGCCCGATCACGCGGTGGTGGCCGGTGCTCCCGCCCGGGTCGTACGCAGCTGGGATTCCGAGAAGGGCTGGCAGCCGCCGCTGCGTACCCCCGCTCCGGTGCCGATCCCGTCGGGCGTCACGCCCGAGCAGTTGCGGGCCCTGGCGGAGCCGGACGGGACATCGGGCCCCTCCTTCGGCGACTGAGGACAGCGAGCGGCCGGATCCTCAGCCGCTCGCCAGCAGCACCGTGCCCACCAGGGCGAGACCGGCCCCGGCGGCCTGCACCCCGCGCAGCCGTTCCCCCAGCACCCCGCGCGCGGCCAGGGCCGTGACCACCGGATAGAGCGAGGCGAGCACGGCGGCCACGGTGACCGGGCCGCGTTGTGCGGCGAGCGCGTACGTGCCGTTGGCGGCGACATCTGCGAGCCCGACGAACATCAGGGCCGGCAGGGAGGCCAGCACCGAGGCGGCCCCGCCCTCCTCCGGCAGGGCGCGTGCCCCGCGCCGCACCGATACGTACAGGGCCGTGCCACCCACCGCGATATTGGTGAGGCGCTGTACGAAGAGCGCGAGGAACAGCCCGGTCACCGTCGTGGACGCCTCCGCGATCAGGGTCATCACCGACCCGAAGCCGAACGCCGCCATCAGGGTCAGCAGCACGGCCCTGCGCTGCACCGGAGCCCCGCGCAACTGCGGACCACCGGCCAGCACGATGCCCACCACGGCGACGCCGATCCCCGCGAACTGCAGCAGCCCCGGCCGCTCCCCGACGACGATCCCGATGCTCACCGGCACCGTGACACCCAGCGAGCCGAGCGGGGAGACGACACCCATCGGGCCGAGCGCCAGGGCCTTGTAGAAGCTCAGCATCGCGACCGGCCCGACAACGCCCGCTGCGACGGCGAACCAGAGCTGCGGACCCGCCTCGCTCCAGCCGCCCGTCGCGATCACGACGGCACCCAGCACCACGGCTGCGGCGGCCTGCGAGACGACGACCACGGTCAGCGCGGGCGTACGGCGCGTGAGCAGTCCGCCGCCGAAGTCGGCGAGCCCCCAGAGCACGCTGGTGGCCAGGGCGAACAGTGCTGTCATTGCATGCCTCGCAGTACAGTGCGATGAACGGTTGGGCCCACCACACCGTAGTGCAGTATTTTCGACCCTGTCATCCATAATATTGGACGGAACGTGTCTGACCTCGATCAGCTCAACCAGTCGCTCGCGCGCAATCTCAAGCGCTGGCGGGGGGAACGCGGCTTCACCCTGGACGCACTCGCCGCCCGTGCCGGGGTCAGCCGCGGCATGATCATCCAGATCGAGCAGGCCCGCACCAACCCGAGCGTCGGCACCACGGTCAAGCTCGCCGACGCGCTGGGCGTCAGCATCACCACGCTGCTCGACTACGAGCAGGGCTCACCGGTCCGGCTGGTGCCCGACAGTCAGGCGGTACGCATGTGGTCCACGGAGGCGGGGAGCTCCACCACACTGCTCGTCGGTACGGAGGCCAGGGGGCCGCTCGAACTCTGGTCCTGGCACCTGATGCCGGGCGAGAGCAGCACCTCCGACCCGCACCCCGAGGGCACGGTCGAACTGCTCCACGTCACCGCGGGTGAACTCACCCTGGTCGTCGACGGAACCCCGTACTCCGTACCCGCAGGCGGCTCCGCCACTTTCGAGGCACATCATCCGCACGCCTACCGTAACGACGGCTCCGTGCCGACCGAGATCACCATGGCTGTCTCCATCCCGCCCGTACGGTGAGACGGCCAACCGGCCTCCTCCGGGACGCTGTTAGCGTGGCACGCATGCGCGCACCCATCGGATCCTTCGAGAACGCCTGCCCGGCGGCCGACCGCATCGACCTGCTCACCGAGCCCGTCGCCGCAGCCGTGAGCGAAGGCTGGGGCGGTGTCCCCGCCGCGCAGATCATCCACGTCGACACGGATCCGGCCATCGCCGACACGGCGGTCTTCGTCGAGCACCACGGCGCGGATCTGCTCGACCGCTCGGCCAACTGCGTCGTGGTGGCGGGCAAGCGCGGCGGCGAAGTGACGCTGGCCGCCTGTCTGGTCCTCTCCCACTCCCGCGTCGATGTGAACGGCGCGGTCCGCAAGCACCTGGGCGCCCGCAAGGCATCCTTCGCCCCGATGGACACGGCGGTCGGCGAGACCGGCATGGAGTACGGCGGAATCACCCCGATCGGACTCCCGGCGGCGTGGCCGCTGCTGATCGACCCCGCCGTCGTCGACGAGGAATGGGTGCTGATCGGCAGCGGCAGCCGACGCGGGAAGCTGATCGTCCCGGGCAAGGCGCTGGCGGCACTGCCCGGCGCGGTTGTCGTCGACGGTCTGGGCGTCAGGGCCTGAGCGGCTCTCAGCCGGGCGCGTGGCAGAGGGCCTGAACGGGCACAGCGCCCCGGTGCGACGGCAGCCAGCGGGCCGCGAAGTCGACGGCGTCGGTGAAGCGGAAGAGGCGGCTCGTCGATGAGCCCACTGCGCCGGTGCGTACGGCCGCACCGTCGTCCGCGCGGGCGAAGTCCGCTCCCAGGGCGGCGAAGTCGCTGTCGTCCAGCGCGACGTCCTCATACTCCCACCACTGACGCCGGCCCTCGGCCGTCACCACGCACCGATAGCTGCGGCAGGGCGGGGCGGGCACTCGGTACTCGCCGAGATGGAACGCGGTACAGGTGTCGAACCCGGTGCCCAGCAGGAGCACTTGGGCCCGCAGTTCGTAGAGACGGGCCAGCGGGGAGTCCTCGCCGAGATGGCAGTCGGGGCGGTGCTGCGCCACGAGTCCGCCGGCCAGCGGGCCGAGCGCGGCGAAGGACGTCTGGGGGTGCTCGCTGCGCACCGCGCCCTCGGTGAGCCGCACGGTCTCCGCGAGACGGCCCATCGACGGCGCGGCCGACATCGCGGGGTCGAAGGGCGGCATGCTCGCCCGCACGGCCTCACGGGCCCGGTCGCCGAGGCCGCGCACCCGGTCGAGGTAGTGCGACGAGGTGTCGGAGTTCTCCGGGGTGAAGGCCGGGACGACGAGTGTGCCGTGTTCGCCGAGGGCATCCCGCAACGCGCAGACCACTGCCCGCACCCCGCCGCTCACCGGCCCCACGGCACGCATCGACGCATGCACCAGGAGGACGCCGTTCTGCTCCACCCCGAGTTCGGACAGCTGCCCGGCCAGACCGGTCCGGCTGTGACGGACGGTCGGCGCGGTCGTAGTACTCACAGCGGGCCATTCTCCCAGCCGGACGCCGGGTGTGACACCACGCACATTCGGACGAGAGGTAGCGCGCTGCGGCTAGCGGCTCAGCGCGGGGATCTCGATGGCGGGGCAGCGGTCCATGACCATGTCGAGCCCGGCCGCCCGGGTGCGCTCGTACGCCTCGGTGTCGATCACCCCGAGCTGGAACCAGACCGCCTTCGCGCCGACCGCCACCGCCTCGTCGGCCACCGCGCCCGCCAGTTCGCTGTTGACGAAGACGTCCACCACATCGACCGGGAACGGTATGTCGGCCAGTGAGGCGTAGCCGTCCTCGCCGTGAACACGCTCCGCCTTCGGGTGCACCGGCACCACCCGCTTGCCGAAGTGCTGGAGCACCTCGGCGACGCGATAGGCCGCGCGCGAGCGGTTGTCGGACAGGCCCACCACCGCCCAGGTCTCGCCCGTGTCCCGGAGGATCCTGTGGATCGTCTCTGCGTCTGCGTACATGATCCGGACAACGGACAGCGGCTCCGGACCATTCCCGGCCGGGGCATAGGGTGGCCGGATGCAGGAGCAGTACCGGACAGTCGCCCGAGCGGGCGTGCACGAGACCGAGATCAACCGGTCGCGCTTCATCTGCGCGCTCGCCCCCGCCGCCACCGAACAGGTGGCGCAGGACTTCGTCGCACGCGTCCGCAAGGAACACCCGACCGCCACCCACAACTGCTTCGCGTACGTGATCGGCGCCGACGCCTCCGTGCAGAAGGCGAGCGACGACGGAGAGCCCGGTGGCACCGCGGGCGTCCCCATGCTGCAGATGCTGACGCGCCGTGAGATGCGCTACGTCGTCGCCGTCGTCACCCGCTACTACGGCGGTGTGAAACTCGGCGCGGGCGGACTGATCCGGGCGTACGGGGGAGTGGTCGGGGAGGCCCTCGACGAGTTGGGCACCATCACCCGCCGGCGGTTCCGCCTCGCCACGGTCACCGTCGGCCATCAGCGCGCGGGCAGGCTGGAGAACGACCTCAGGGCCACCGGGCGCAGCGTCCGCGAGGTCCGCTACGGCGAGGCCGTCACCATCGAGATCGGGCTGCCGGACGCCGATGTCGAGGCGTTCCGCGGCTGGCTGGCCGACGCGACGGCGGGTGAGGCCCGGCTGGAGCTGGGCGGCGAGGCGTACGGGGACGCCTGACGATGCGCGCATGACGCAACAGGACGATGAGCGCGTGTCACACAGCACAATGAGCGCATGACCCTCCTTCTGACCAGCAGTGATCTCCTGGCCGTCCTCGATCCGGAAGCCTCGCTGAAGGCCCTGCGAGAGGGGTTCGTCCAAGTCGGTTCCTCGACGGTCACCGGGCAGCGCGTGCGCACCGATCTGCCGTTCCCGGGCACGGCGACGGCCCTGATACCCGGCCTCCTTCCGGGCATCGACGCGTACACCGTCAAGGTCAACGCCAAGTTCCCGGGCGCCCGGCCCGCGCTGCGCGGTGTGATCTGTCTGCACAGCGGCCGGGACGGTGAACTCCTCGCCCTGCTCGACTCCGCCGGTGTCACGGCCTGGCGGACCGGACTGGCCGCGGCTCTCGGCACCCACGTCCTGGCCGCTCCCGACCCCTCGGGCGAAGCAGTGCTGGGTGTCGTCGGCGCGGGCGCCCAGGCCGAGATCATGGTCCGCGGACTGCGGAGCCTGCGCGGCTTCCGGGATCTCGTGGTGCAGGACACGGACCCGGAGCGCGCCGCGGAATTCGCCGCCCGGCACCACGGCCGGGTCCTCGCCTCCGCAACCGGGATCGCCGCGGACGCCGACGTCGTGCTGCTCTCCACCTGGTCGCGCGCACCCCTGCTGAGCCTGGCCGACACCCGCCCCGGACAGCACTTCACCACGCTCGGCGCCGACGAACCCGGCAAGCAGGAACTCTCCGCCGATCTGCTCACCGCGGCCCTCCTCGTCGTCGACGACCGCGAACAGGCCGCGGTGATGGGCGCCCTCGCCGCGGCAGGACTGCCGGCCACCGCCGCCGATGCCACCCTCGGCGAACTGCTCGGTGGCGAGCACCCAGGTCGTACGTCCGGCACGACCCGCTCCGTCTACGCGCCCGTCGGGCTCCCCTGGCAGGACCTGGCCGTCGCCTGGGCCGCGTACCAACAGGCGGAACGGCTCTCTGTCGGAACGCGGATCGATCTTCTCGGCTGAACGCCCCGGCGGCAGTCGGCTGTGATGGGAGACTGTGATCGGTGAGGAGACAGGGGCTCACCGGTGACGGCGTGGCCGGTGCGGATGCCGAGGCGCGGTGTGATCACGGCACGCGGCGCAGCGGGCCCCAGGGGTGGAGGAAGAGAACAATGCAGGTCGGAGCCGGCACTTGAGAATTCTGCACACATCGGACTGGCACCTGGGACGGTCGTTCCACCGGGTCTCCCTGCTCGAAGCCCAGGCCGCCTATCTGGACCACCTGGTGGCGACGGTGCACGCACACGAGGTGGACGTGGTCCTCGTCGCGGGTGATGTGTACGACAGGGCCGTTCCACCGCTCTCCGCCGTCGAGCTCTTCGACGACGCACTGCACCGGCTCGCCGCAGCCGGTGTGCCCACCGTCATGATCTCCGGGAACCATGACTCCGCACGCAGGCTCGGTGTCGGCGCGGGCCTGATCGAGCGGGCCGGAATCCATCTGCGCACCGATCCCGCCCTCTGCGCCACCCCCGTCGTCCTGAGCGACACACACGGCGACGTGGCGTTCTACGGGCTGCCCTACCTGGAACCGGCCCTGGTGAGGGACGTCTTCAAGGCGGAGCGTGCCGGGCACGAGGCGGTCCTGACCGCGGCCATGGACCGGGTCCGCGCCGACCTCGCGGGCCGCGCGGACACCACCAGGTCCGTGGTGCTCGCCCACGCCTTCGTCGCGGGCGGCGAGCCCAGCGACAGCGAACGCGACATCACCGTCGGCGGGGTGGCCGCTGTACCCGCAGGCGTCTTCCACGGCGTCGACTACGTCGCGCTCGGGCATCTGCACGGCTGCCAGGCCGTCACCGAACGCGTCCGCTACTCGGGCTCGCCGCTCGCGTACTCCTTCTCCGAGGTCGACCACCGCAAGACGATGTGGCTGATCGACCTCGACGCCTCGGGCAGGATCGCCGCCGAGCGCATCGACTGCCCGGCGCCCCGGCCGCTGGCCAGGCTCCGAGGCCGCCTCGACACCCTCATCGACGACCCCGAGCTGGAACGGCACCGGGAGTCCTGGGTGGAGGCCACGCTCACCGACCCGGCGCGTCCGGCCGAGCCGATGGCCCGTCTCGTCGAACGGTTCCCGCACACACTCAGCCTCGTATTCGAGCCCGACCGGGCCCCCGACGACCCGCTCGCCTCGTACGCACAGCGCCTCAAGGGACGTGACGACCAGCAGATCGCGGAGGACTTCGTGGCACATGTGCGGGGCGGGTCCGCGGCGGACGAGCGGGAGCGAACGGTGCTGCGGGGCGCCTTCGACCACGTACGGGTGGACGACACCGTGCGCGAGGTGAACCGATGAGACTCCACAGGCTCACGCTCACCGCCTTCGGGCCGTTCGGCGCCACCCAGGACATCGACTTCGACGCACTTTCCTCGGCCGGGCTCTTCCTGCTGCACGGGCCGACCGGCGCCGGAAAGACCTCGGTCCTGGACGCCGTCTGCTACGCCCTGTACGGGGCGGTGCCCGGCGCCCGCCAGAGCCCCGGCACCTCGCTGCGCAGCGACCACGCCCCGGCAGACCTCCCCACCGAGGTCACGCTGGAACTGACCGTCGGCGGCCGGCGTCTCGAAATCACCCGGCGCCCCGTACAGCCCCGCCCCAAGAAGAAGGGCAACGGCGTCACGACGGAGAAGGCCCAGAGCCGGCTGCGGGAGTACGGCCCCGACGACGGCTGGCGGCCGCTGAGCCGCTCCCACCAGGAGATCGGCGAGGAGATCACCCAGCTCATCGGGATGAGCCGGGACCAGTTCTGCCAGGTGGTGCTGCTGCCGCAGGGCGACTTCGCACGCTTCCTACGCGCCGATGCCGAGGCGCGCGGCAGGCTGCTCGGCAGGCTCTTCGACACCCGCCGCTTCGCCGCTGTCGAGGAGCGCCTCGCCGAACTGCGCCGCACCGCCGAGACCCAGGTCAGGGCCGGGGACGAGCGCATCCTCGCGATCGCCCAGCGGATCGCCCAGGCCGCCGGTCCGGCCGCGCGGGAATCGCCGCTGCCCGCGATCCAGCCCGGCGAACCGGGACTCGCCGACGGCGTGCTGGAGTGGGCCGCGACGGCCCGTAGCAGCGCCCGGGAACGCCTCACCATCGCCGAGTCCGTACTGGCCATGGCCGAAGGCCGCCAGTCGGCCGCCCGCATGGCCCTCGACAACGAGCGCGAACTCGCCCGGCTCCAGCAGCGGCACGAGGAGACGCGGCTCCGCGCCACCGCGGTCGAAGCCGCCCGCCCCGACCACGACCGGCACCACGAACGGCTCGCACGGGCCCGCAAGGCGGACCTCGTTGCTCCCGCACTGGAGCTGCGCGACGACGCCGAGCGCACGTACCGAACGGCCCGCGAGGCCCGGGACCAAGCCATGGCGCTGCTCCCCGACACCCTGGCCGACGCAGGTGCCGAGCAACTGGCGGAACTGGAGCGAAGGCTCGGGCAGGAGCTCGGCGGGCTCGACGCCGCGCGGCGTGCCGAGCGGCGCAGCGCGGACATCGACGCCGAGCGGGCCGGACTGGAGCGCCAGGCCCGCGCCGATGACGAGCTGATCCACGAGGCGAAGGGCTGGCTGGCCGGCTGGGAATCCACCCGCTACCAGCTGGGGGTACGCATCGAGGAGGCCCAGGAGGCCGCCACCCGCGCCGAACAGCTCGCCGGCCGACTGGAACCGGCCCGCGCGCGGCTGGCAGCGGCCCGCCGCCGTGACGAACTGGCCGTCCGGGCATCGGCGGCAGCCGAGCGGCTGGCCGAGGCCCGCGAACAGGCCTCGGGTGCCCACGAGTCGTGGCTGGAGCTGCGCGAACGGCGACTGTGCGACATCGCCGCGGAGCTGGCCGCCGAGCTGGTGGACGGCGAGGACTGCAAGGTCTGTGGCTCGGCCGAGCACCCCAAGCCCGCCCGCGCGGCCGAAGGGCATGTGGACCGGGCCACCGAGGAGCGGGCGCTCGACGCCTACCGACGGGCCGAGGAGGCACGCACAAAGGCGGACCGGGAGCTCGGGGTCGTACGCGAGAAACACACGGCAGCCCGTGCCGCCGCGCAATCGTCCGTGCCGCAACCGAGGGACGGCGCCGCCGCTGCCGAGTCGGTCGTTGCCGGATCGGTGCCCGCGGGCGTCGCCGGCGAGTCGGCAGCCTCGCAGCTGGTGTCCGAGGGAGTCGCTGCTGCGTCGAAGCCGGTGGCCGATTCGGCCGGCACCGATGCCGTTGACACCAAGCCCGTCGCCGATCCCACCGTCGCCGAACTTGCCGCGCTCGTCGACCGGTTGACGAGCGCGCATGCCGAAGCGCACCGGACCGCCGCCGGTATGCACGCCGCGCGTGAGGCCCTCGCGGCCGCCGAGCGGGAACACGCCGGGCGTCTTGAGAGCCGGCAGCTGGCCGAGCGCAGGGCAGCGGCCCGCACCTCCCTGAGGGAAGGCCTGGACCGTGAACAGGCGGCGCTGGAAGCGGAGCTGACGGCCGCCCGTGGCGAGTCCGGCAGCGTCGCCGAGCACGCCGAGCTGCTGGAGCGCCGGGTGCGGCTGCTCGCGGCGGCCGCCGGTGCGGTACGCGAGGAGGAGACTGCCGCACAGCGCCGCAAGGAGGCCGACGGCCGCCTCGCGGACGCCGCGTTCCGGGCCGGTTTCGACACACCTCAGGCAGCGGCAGCGACCCTCCTCACCGACGCCGAGCAGCGCGAACTCCAACGCCACATCGACGCCTGGCAGTCCGAGGCGGCCGCCGTCGCCGACCGTCTCGCCGAGACCACGACCCGGGCCGCCGCCGAAGGCCCGCGCGCCGCGGTCGACGCCGCACAGGCCGCTTACGACACGGCCGACCGGCAGCTGCGGGACGCCTCCACGACACTGGCCGCCGCACGCGAGCGCTGCGCCGAGCTGGGCCGGCTGTCGCGCGGCACCGCGGACGAGGTGCGCAGGCTCGGCCCGCTGCGCGAGGAGTACGAGAGGGTGGCACGGCTGGCCGGGCTCACCGCAGGCACCTCGGCCGACAACGAACGCAAGATGCGGCTGGAGTCGTACGTGCTCGCCGCCCGGCTCGAACAGGTCGCCGCGGCAGCCACCGCACGGCTGCAGCGCATGTCGTCCGGCCGATACACGCTCGTCCACTCCGATGCCCGCACCGGAGGCCGCAGATCCGGACTCGGCCTGCACGTCGTCGACGCCTGGACCGGTCGCGAGCGCGACACGGCCACGCTCTCGGGCGGCGAGACGTTCTTCGCCTCGCTCGCCCTCGCGCTCGGCCTCGCCGATGTCGTCACCGACGAGGCGGGCGGCGTACGGCTGGACACCCTCTTCATCGACGAGGGCTTCGGCAGCCTCGACGACCAGACCCTCGACGAGGTGCTCGACGTCCTGGACTCGCTGCGCGAGCGGGACCGCAGCGTCGGCATCGTCAGCCATGTCGCCGATCTGCGCCGCCGCATCCCCGCCCAGCTCGAAGTGGTGAAGGAGCGGCACGGATCGGTGGTACGGCACCGCACCACGGGAGGGGTCAGCGGCTGACGGCGCGCCGGGGGAGAGGCGAGGAGTAGACGACGCTCGTGGTCACGGAGCCAAGGGCGCCGATCTTTCCCGAGACCTGCTCCAGGTGACGCATCGACCGGGCGGTGACCTTCAGTACGAAACAGTCGTCGCCGGTGACGTGATGGGCCTCCACGATCTCGGGCGTCGTGTCGAGCAGATCGTGGAACGGCTTGTAGTTGCCGTTCGGATAGCGCAGCCGTACGAGAGCGAGAATCGGCAGCCCGAGCCGTTCCGGGTCGACCACCGCGGCGTACCCGCTGATCACCCCGGCCTCCTCCAGCCTGCGCACTCGCTCGGTCACGGCGCTCGGGGACATCGCCACCTCCCGTGCCAGCTCGGCGAACGTCACGCGTCCGTCGCGTTGCAGGACATCGAGGATGCGCCAGTCGGTGGCGTCCGGGGAATAGTCGGTCATGCGTGGAGACAACAGGGAAATCCCCGGCAGATCAAGAGTTGTGCCGGGAGCATCGCCTTCCCGGGAAGGGGCACCGGTCGTAGATTTCTGGCCATGACATCGCAGCTCACCGCGACCGCGGTCAACCCCGTCCTCCGCGTCCCGCCGGCCTCCCCGGCCGCGGCAGCCGCCCACTTCGGCGCCTCGCTCGCCTTCCACGCCGACGTCTCCGATGTCGCCGCGGCGCTCGCGGCGGGCGGCGACCCCGGCTTCGCACTCCTCGACTCGCGCTCCACCGAATCCTGGGACCAGGGGCATGTGCCCGGCGCCGTCCATCTGCCGACCGCCCTCATCCCCGAACAGGCCGGGAAGCTGCTCGACCCGGCCGTCCCCGTGGTCACGTACTGCTGGGGCCCCGGCTGCAACGGCGGCACGCGCGCCGCGCTCGCACTGGCCGAACTCGGCTACCAGGTCAAGGAGATGCTCGGCGGCTTCGAGTACTGGGCGCGTGAGGGCTTCGCGTTCGAGACCCGGCAGGGGCGCGAGCGGCGCGACGCCGACCCGCTCGCGGCACCTGTCGCCTCCGACGACTGCGGCTGCTGACCTGACCGTACGGGCCGGGCGAGCGGCCCCCTCCCCGTCCTTTCCTCCCGTACTCCTTGCCGTATGGAAGGAATGGACAGAGAGGGAGAGAAGCGCGTCAGAGCTTGGACAGCTCGTCCACGAGATCGTCGAGTCCGAGCGGCCCCTGCGACAGGGCGGCCATGTGCCAGGCCTTGGCGTCGAACGCGTCACCGTGCGCCTTGCGGGCGTTCTCCCGGCCGAGCAGCCAGGCGCGTTCGCCCAGCTTGTAGCCGATGGCCTGCCCCGGCATCGAGAGATAACGGATGAGTTCGCTCTCCACGAAGTCGGCCGGACGGCCGCTGTGGTTGCCGAAGAACTCCTGGGCCAGCTCGGGGGTCCAGCGCTCACCGGGGTGGAACGGGGAGTCCGCGGGGATCTCCATCTCCGCGTGCATGCCGATGTCCACGATCACCCGGCAGGCGCGCATCATCTGCGCGTCCAGATAGCCGAGGCGGCGCTCGGCGTCCGGCAGGAAGCCCAGCTCGTCCATGAGGCGCTCCGCGTACAGCGCCCAGCCTTCGGCATTGGCGCTGACACCGCCGATCGACGCCTGGTAGCGGGAGAGGCTGTCGGCGACATGCGTCCACTGGGCGATCTGCAGGTGGTGGCCCGGAACGCCCTCGTGGTACCAGGTGGAGACCAGGTCGTACACGGGGAAACGGGTCTCGCCCATGGTGGGCAGCCAGGTGCGGCCGGGGCGCGAGAAGTCCTCGGACGGACCCGTGTAGTACGGGGCCGCGGCGCCGCCGGGCGGGGCGATGCGGGACTCCACCTTCCGGACCCGCTCGGCGAGTTCGAAGTGCGTACCGTCGAGCGCCTCGATCGCCTCGTCCATCAGACTCTGCAGCCAGGCCTGGACCTCGTCGACCCCCTCGATGTGCTTGCCGTGCACATCGAGATGGGCCAGTGCCTCCCAGGGACCTGCGCCGGGCAGGACCTTCTCGGCCTCCGTCTCCATCTCGGCGAGCAGCCGATGGTATTCGGACCAGCCGTACGCGTACGCCTCGTCGAGATCCAGGTCGGTGCCGTTGAAGTAGCGCGACCAGCGCGCGTACCGCTCACGGCCCACCGTGTCCGGCGCGCCCTCGACCGCGGGGGCGTACTCCTCGCGCATCCAGTCGCGCAGCGCCACGACCGACTCGGTGGCGCGACGGGCGGCGTCGTCCAGATCGGCACGCAGGGACGCGGGCCCGGCGGCCGCGAAGTCCTGGAAGAAGCCCGTCCTGCCGTCGCCGGTCCACTCGTCCAGCTGGCCGATGAAGGTGGTGGTGGCGCGCGGGCCGCCGTACAGCTTGCGCTCCAGGCCGAGCGCGAGCGACTCGCGGTAGCCCTCCAGCGCGGCGGGAACCGCGCGCAGCCGGTCCACGACCGCCGCCCAGTCCTCGTCGGTCTCGGTCGGCGTCACCGTGAACACCTCACGGACGCTGTGCGCCGGAGAGGAAAGGTTGGAGACCGCGCGCAGCCCCTCATCGGCCTCGTGGACGGCGAGTTCCGCCGTGAGGCGCTCGCGCAGCAGGCGACCGCAGCGGCGCTCGGCATCGCTGTCCGCGCCGGGCAGCCGCTCGGCGGCATCGAGCTTCGCCAGGGTCGCGCGGGCGAGCGCGGCGAGGGCTTCTTGCCCCGCGGGGGAGAAATCGGGAAGGCGGCGCGAGCTCTCCGCATCGCCCAGATAGGTGCCGGCGATCGGGTCGAGTGCGATGTATGCGTCGACGTAGGCGTCGGCGATCTGACGGGGCAGCGCGCTGCTGGAATTGTCTGACATGCGGACATCCTCGTACGGCGGGGGCCTCCGCGTCATCATCATTCGGTCTCAGGCACCTGTCCCAGGCGATCCTGCCGAGGGTGGCAGCAGCGGTCCGCACTCCCACTGCTGGAAGATCAGCCGGGTCTCGACCCTGGCCACCTCGCGGCGTGAGGTGAACTCGTCCAGCACGAGGCGCTGCAGATCCGCGGTACCGGTGACCGCGACATGGACCAGATAATCGTCGGGCCCGGTCAGATGGAAGAGCGCGCGGGACTCGGGCAGCGCCCTGATGCGCTCGACGAACGGGCCGATGAGCTCCCTGCGGTGCGGACGGACCTGTACGGAGAGCAGCGCCTCCAGGCCGCGGCCGAGCTTCGCCGGGTCCAGCCGCAGCTGGTGGCCGAGAATGATGCCCGAGCGGCGCAGCCTGGTCACTCGGTCCAGACAGGTCGACGGCGCGACCCCGACCTCGGCGGCCAGCTCGCGGTAAGTAGTCCGGGCATCGTTCTGCAGGAGTCGCAGAATGTGCAGGTCCACCGGGTCGAGAACGACTGAATCGGTCATCTGCCAAACGTAACACGGATGTTTCTCATCAAGGTCCGGTGTTTGTTCAGAGTGATGGCATGGACACCGAAACCTCGACGACGCCCATGACGGCACCCTCGATGACGACCTCGACAACGCCCGCGATGATGCCTCGCTCCAGGGCGCTGGCCACCGAAGCCGTGCACGCGGGGCGCGACGATCTCGCGGCCCTCGGCCTGCACGCCGCGCCGATCGATCTGTCCACCACCTACCCCTCGTACGACTCCAGGGGCGAGGCCGAGCGGATCGACGCCTTCGCCGCCACCGGGGCCAAGCTGGATGGACCGCCCGTCTACGCACGGTTGGACAACCCGACGACGGCCCGCTTCGAGACCGCCCTCGCCCGGCTGGAAGGGACGGCGAGCGCCGTGTCGTTCGCGAGCGGTATGGCGGCGCTCACCGCCGTCCTGCTGGTCCGGGCGAGCATGGGACTGCGCCATGTGGTCGCCGTCCGCCCGCTCTACGGCTGCAGCGATCACCTTCTGGGTGCCGGCCTGCTGGGCACCGAGGTGACCTGGACCGATCCGGCGGGTATCGCGGAGGCGATCCGTCCGGACACCGGTCTGGTGATGGTGGAGACGCCCGCCAACCCGACGCTCGCCGAGGTCGACATCCGTGCGATCGCGCATGCCTGCGGATCCGTGCCGCTGCTCGTCGACAACACCTTCGCCACGCCGGTGCTCCAGCGGCCCGTCGAGCACGGGGCACGGATCGTGCTGCACAGTGCCACGAAGTACCTCGGCGGACACGGCGATGTGATGGGCGGGGTCGTCGCCTGCGACGAGGAGTTCGCGGCCCGGTTGCGGCAGGTGCGCTTCGCGACCGGCGGGGTGCTGCACCCGATGGCGGGGTACCTGCTGCTGCGCGGCCTCGCCACGCTCCCCGTCCGGGTACGGGCGGCTTCCGCGAGCGCCGTCGAACTGTCGCGCAGACTGATGGCTGATCCGCGTGTCGCCCGGGTCCACTACCCCAAGCTGGGCGGGGCGATGGTCTCCTTCGAGGTGTACGGGGATCCGCACCGGGTGATCTCGGCCGTACGGCTCATCACGCCCGCGGTCAGCCTCGGCAGTGTGGACACGCTGATCCAGCATCCGGCCTCCATCAGCCACCGCATTGTGGATGAGGGAGACCGGCAGGCGTCCGGCGTCGGGGACCGGCTGCTGCGGATGTCGGTCGGACTTGAGGACGTCGAGGACCTGTGGGCCGATCTGTGCCAGGCGCTGAGCGCACAGGAGGCGGTCGGTCCTTCAGGAGACGGACGGCCTTGAGGAGACCGGTCCGCGCGCCTTCCTCACCGGGGTGTCAGCGGCCGGCCTGCTCGTAGGGCGGCAGCGAACGGACCGGTGTCGCGTCCAGCCGTGCGGTGATGACCAGCGTGCCCTCCTCGATCTGGTAGTCCAGCGGCAGGGACAGCGAACGCATGGCCGCGACCATGCCGGTGTTGGACGCCTGGGTGACGGCGTAGACGCTCTCGCAGCCCGCCTCGATGGCGAGCGTCACCAGGCGGCCGAGGAGCTCGGAGCCGATACCGCGGCGCTGCCAGTCGTCCTCGACGAGGAGGGCGACCTCGGTCTCGTCGCCGTCCCACAGCAGGTGGCCGAGGGCGACCAGTCGGCCGGAGGCCGTCTGGACGGCCAGGGTGCGCCCGAAGCGTGGGCTCAGCAGGTGGTCCAGGTAGCGGTCGGCGTCACGGACCGGGCCGTGGTACCGCAGCCGCAGCGTCTGCTCGGAGCAGCGGTCGTGCATGGCACGGGCCGCTTCGAGGTCACTGCGGTCCGCGCGGCGCACGGTGATCTCGTTGCCCTCGGGAAGGGTGAGCACCTGCTCGCTGCGCGGCACGCGGGGGCCGAGCCGGGCGTCGAGCTCCACCAGGGCGCGGGCCCGGGCGAACTCGGTGGGAGTGAACGGAAGGTAGGGCCGCTCGACGGTGATGGCACCTCCGGACGGGTCGCGCAGCCGCATCACCGTCTCCTCCAGCACACCTTCGACGGGCGCGGTCTCACCCGTTGCGCGGCCGGTGATCGAGACGGCGGGCAGCGAGTGGATGGTGCAGCGGCCGAGCAACTGGCGCAGGGCGAGAGGGAGTTCGGCGGCGTCCAGGGCGGTACGCGTGGCGAGGCCCAGGATGCGTGTCGGGGCGTCCACCAGGTCGTGCGTGTCGGCCCGCTCGATCCAGGTGGAACCGCCGCCCGCGGCGGAGATCGCCCGGCTCAGCTGCTGGGCCTGGAGCGGGGCGGGGGCACGCAGCAGGAACTCGTCGACCGTGCCCTCTGCCAGCGGGTGCGTCTGCAGCGTGAGGATGTCGACCCGGTGCCGGGCGAGCGCGATGCACAGCGCGGCCAGGCTGCCGGGGATGTCCCGCACGGTGGTACGCATGCGCCACAGCACCGTGTCCTCGGGGGACGGGGCCGGGCCCGCGGCCGTGGGCGTGGTCACGAGCGCGGCCGCGGCGGCGCGGTGGGACGGGGCCGCGCTGTCGTCGCCGAGAGCGAGGTCGAAGCCGGTCGGCGGCGGGGCGTGGCTGTGGCGCCGTGCCCACCAGGTGTGGAAGGCGGCCGTCACCGCCAGGGCCACGGCCGAGGCGATCAGCAGATACGGTCCGTCCGGCTGGTGCCCGATCAGGTTGGCGATCGCGTCGGCGACCGCGACCGCGGTGAACAGCGCAGCCAGCTCGGTCACGTCCCGCCGCCAGTGGTGCGCGCGGCGGACAGTCTTGGCGGATGTCACATCAGTCATGCCTTCACTGTGACTGAGTGGTGTTGCCTGATCACGAACGCTCTGTGACTGATGGGTTAAGTGCGGATCTAGTCCCTTATCGTTGGTTTTAGTCGATTGATGCCTTGGCTGAACATGGTGCGCGGCGGCCGGCAGGCCCTCATAGCCCGGGCCTTGAGCCGAAAGCAGGATGGCTCCCGTACGGGCCCGGACCCCGAGCATCCGGCCCGGACGGCACGCTGCGGGTTACGCCACGATGTCGTGGCGGTCATGGACGTGGTGGCAGTCATGGATGCCGTGGGCGGTCATATCAGTGCCGGACCCCGCTTGCGCTCCCAGGCCGCCTTCAGGCGCGCCGCCCGACGTACGAGCTGCGAGGACCCGCCGCGCGCCGCCGCTTCGGCGCGCCCGGGTAACGGCTCGCCACCCACCGCACCGCGGTGCTCCGCGCACTCGGCCGCCACGGAGAGCGGGTCGCTCAGCCCGCGAGGCGGCTGGGCTTCACCAGGCTGTGGTCGAGGAGGATCGCCGGCTTCTCGCCGAGCGACGGAGCGTCCAGCCGGTGCTGGGCGGCGAGCATCAACAGGACATCCACCGCCGACAGGCGGTCCTCCGGATGCCGGGCGCCCAACCCGTAGGCCACGGCCAGATGGATGGCTTCGGCGGCCGGCCCGCCGAGTTCGACCCGCCCCGGTCAGCTGCTGGGCCGTGTCCCGTAGGCCATTGGTCGCACAGGCGGCGATGGTCGGCAACAACCACGCGGCCAGAGTCTCGCCGCCCTCGGGAAGCGTGGCGAGCCAGGACCCCGGCTGGTCGCCCCAGTGGTGGCAGATGCGATGGCGCGGGGTGTGCGCATGACCCACCACTGACAATCGGCTCCGGACCGCTGCCCGGAGCCGATCGTCGGCGTACCGGTCACTGCCCTACGCGCCCCGGCTGCAGTGTCTTGCTGAACAGCACGGAGCCGCCCTGCGCCCGCAGCCGCACGGTCAACTCGCCGCTGTCGCCGTCGATGTCGACCTCACCGAAGAGCTGCGGAGACTCCATCGGCGAGACATTCGCGCGGTCGGGCGCCCGCACGAAGACCCGGTCGGGACCGAACGTCGCGTCAAGTGTGTTGGCCGGGAACTGACCGGCGGCCAGTGGCCCGGACACGAACTCCCAGAAGGGCGCGAAGTCCTTGAACGCAGCCCGCCCGGGCTCGTAGTGCTGCGCCGATGTGTAGTGCACATCGGCCGTCAGCCAGACCGTGCCGGTGATCCGCCGGTGCTTGATGTACCGGAGCAGCTCCGCGATCTGCAGCTCACGGCCGAGCGGGGCGCCCGGATCGCCCTGCGCGACCGCTTCGAAGTCCGTCGCACCATCGGTGACCACCAGCCCCAGCGGCATGTCCGCGGCAATCACCTTCCACACCGCACGGGACCGCGACAGCTCCCGCTTGAGCCAGCCGAGCTGCTCGGCACCGAGGATGCCGATGGTGTCGTCGGGCCGGCGGCCGGGGGAGTTGGCGTCGCGGAAGGACCGCATGTCGAGGACGAACACATCGAGCAGCGGACCGTGCCGCACCACCCGGTGCATCCGGCCCTCGCCGGACGAGGCATGCAGCGTGGACACCGGGAAGTACTCGGTGAACGCCCGCACCGAACGGGCCGCCAGCACATTCACGTCCTTCTCGGTGTAGCGGGGGTCGTCGAGAATCTGTCCGGGATACCAGTTGTTGCGTACCTCGTGGTCGTCCCACTGAACGATCGAAGGCACCTGCGCGTTGAACCGTCGAAGGTTGTCGTCGAGGAGGTTGTACCGGAAGTTCCCCCGGTACTCGGCCAGGGTCTCGGCGACCTTCGACTTCTCCTCCGTGGTGACATTGCGCCAGACGCGACCGTCGGGCAGGGGCACACTCGGCTCGATCACACCGTCCGCGTAGATGTTGTCGCCGCTGCAGAGAAAGAAGTCCGGGTCGAGACGGCGCATCTCGTCGTACACCACATAGCCGCCGATGTCCGGGTTGATGCCCCAGCCCTGGCCCGCGATGTCGCCGGACCACAGGAAACGCACCCCGTCCCGGCGCCGGGCGGGCGCGGTCCGGAAGGTCCCGTACACCGGCTCGCCGGTGCGCCGGGGGTCTTCGGGGGCGGCGAGGGTCACCCGGTAGTGCACCTGCTCACCCGGCGGAAGCCCGTACAGCGGCGTCGTCCCGGTGAAGTCCGTGCCGGCACCGACCAGCGGACCGTGCCATGTGCGGGCCCGCCGGAAGGACTCCGTCGCCGACGTCTCCACGATCATCCGGGCCGGGCGGTCCGACCGGACCCAGACCAGCGCGGACGAAGCGGTGACATCGCCCACCTGTACGCCCCACGCCGCGCGCGGCCTGCCGGAGAGCGCAAAGGCGGGGGCCGCGGCGCCCACCACGGGAAGGGTGAGCGCCGCCGAAGCGGCGAGCGAACCGCGCAGCACACCGCGGCGGTCGAGGGACGGAATACGCGGACGGTACGACATCGAGGCGCCTCCGGGGCAGAGTGAGCGGACGGACGGGTGGCCGGTCGACCGACCCCACCCTTGTGCCCGTCGGCGGCGCGCACACCAACCTCAGATGAATACCCGGCCCCCGCCGATGTCCGGTCCGGCCGTGCCCCGCTGAGCCGCCGCCAGCAACCGAACCCCCTGCACGATGTCCTGGGGAGCCAGCTGCGCGTATCCAAGAACCAGGCTCACCCTTCGGTCCGTGGAGGCGACGGTGCCGAAGTCGCTCAGGGGCCGCAGGGCCACTCCCGCCGCGGCCGCTCGCGCCATGAACACCGGTTCGGGGCCGTGACGTCCGGGCAGCCTGGCGATGATGTGCAGACCGGCGGCGATCCCGCTCACCTCGGTGCCGGGGAAGTACTTCGCCAGCGTCGCGGTCAGCGCGTCGCGTCGCTCACGGTAGGCGCGCTGGCAGCGGCGCAGCTGCCGGTCGTAGCCGCCCCCGCCGATGAATTCGGCAAGGACCGCCTGGTCGACGGCCGGATTGCCCAGATCCATCGTGCGCTTGCGGGCGACGATTTCGTCGGTCATCGTCGCCGGTGCCAGCAGCCAGCCCAGCCGCAGTCCGGGAGCAAGCGATTTGCTCACCGAACCGGTGTACGCGACATGTTGCGGGTCGAGACCCTGCAACGCGCCGACGGGTGCGCGGTCATAGCGGAAGTCGCCGTCGTAGTCGTCCTCCACGATCAGCCCGTCCGTCGCGCGTGCCCAGTCCAGAAGCCTGCTGCGACGGGCGGCGGAGTAGGCGATTCCGGTAGGGAACTGGTGCGCTGGAGTGGTCACGACGGCGCGCACGCCCGAGCGTTCGAGGGGTTCGGCAGCCAGCCCTTCGTCGTCCAGCGGCAGCCCGGTGGTGGCGATGGCGGCGGATGCGAACAGCGCGGTGTGCTCGGGGCTGCCGGGATCCTCGACACCGACGGTCCGCATGCCCCGCCCGTGCAGCACGAATCCGAGCAGAGTCATTGCCTGCGCCACGCCGGAGCACACCACCAGGCGCTCCGGATCGGCGACCACTCCACGGCGCCTCGTCAGCAGGGCGGCCAGAGCCTCCCGCAGCTCGGGCAGCCCGCGCGGATCGGGATAGCCGAGCGCGCTGTGCGGCAGTCGGCGCAGCACCGAGCGATACGTGGCGGCCCAGGCGCTGCGCGGGAACAATGACAGATCGGGCGTCCCGGACCGGAAGTCGACACGTGCGCCCAGCGCGCGTGGTGCGAGATCGCGCGCCCCGGGTATGGCGGGTCGGACAACCCCGCTCACCCAGGTGCCCGCGCCCTGTTCGCTGCGCAGATATCCCTCTGCGGTGAGCTGCTCGTACGCTTCGGTGACCAGTCCCCGCGACACCCGCAGATCGGCGGCGAGCGCACGGCTGGACGGCAGCCTCGTACCCGGAACGAGACTGCCGGAACGCACGGCCTCGCGCAGTGCCGACTGGAGTGCGCGGCCGCGCCGACGGGCCGGGGCCGAAGCGGCGGGAAGCAGCAACTCCCAGGCGACGGAGACGAACTCCCCGGACTCCACCCGCTCTGGTGGCGGATTGGTCCCCGAAGACGACATGAAAGTGGACCTTAAACCGGACCGCCCGGATTCCTAACGTCGGCCCCATGAAAGTCACTTCCCTGCGCGGGGCGCTCCTCGCGGCCATTGCCTGCATCCTCGTGGGCGCCTCCTTCACCGCCAACAGCGTCCTCGGCGACTACCCCTACGCGGGCGGCCAGGCACTGCGCTACGGCCTGGCGGCGCTCCTGCTCCTGCCCTTCCTTTCCCACGACGCCCGCCCGGCCGCCACACTGCGCGTCCTGACCCTGCGGGCGTGGGGACGGCTCGTGCTCCTCGCAGCCGTCGGCATGGTCGGCTTAAACCTGGCCGTACTCGGCGCCGAACGCTCCGCGGAACCCGCCGTTCCAGGGGTGTTCGTCGGTTGCGCCCCGATCCTCGTCGCCGTCCTCGTACCGCTGCTGGACGGCCGGCGGCCGATGCGCCCGGTTCTGTACGCGGCCGTGCTGGTCGCAGCCGGGGCCCTCACCGTCCAGGGATGGGGCCGCACGGACACGGCGGGTGCCCTCTGGTCGGCCGGCGCGCTCGCCGGCGAGGTCGGTTTCGCCGTCCTCGCCGTACCGGTGCTGCGCCCGCTGGGACCGAGGCTGCTGTCCGCCACCGTGTGCGGTATCGCCGCCGCGGAGTCCGCGCTGCTCGGTGTGCTGCTCGACGGCGGGGCCGTACTGCGCATGCCCACACCCGGCGAGGCCATGGCGCTGCTCTGGCAGGCGGCCGTGGTCACCGTCGTCGGATTCGTCTGCTGGTACATGGGCATGCAGCGCATCGGCGCCGAACGGGCCACACTTTTCTCCGGCCTGATCCCGGTATCCGCGGCGCTCACCGCACCGCTCGTCGGCACCGGCTCGTACGGGATTCCGCAGGCCGGTGGCAGTCTGCTGGTCGGACTGGGGGTGGCGCTCGGCTCGGGCGTGCTGCCCCGGGGCGGCACCGCGCAGGGTGCCGATTCAGCTACTGGTGTCGAGGACGACGCGTGCCACGAGCGCCGGATCGTCGTTCATCGGCACGTGTCCACAACCGGGCAGCCGCACCAGCCGGGCACCGGGAATGGCGTGCTTGGCCCTGACTCCCTGCCGGCGCAGCAGCAGCCGGTCGTGGCTGCCCCAGGCGATGGTCACGGGCAGTCCGGGCACATCGTCGGTGAACGTGACACCCCGCCCGACGGCGAGCGTCTGGTGGAAACCGGTCGCCTCGCGCAGGGCGACGGTCTCGGCGACAACGGCACCGGGTGAACGGCGCCCGGGCCGGGCGTAGATGGTGCTGGTCAGCGCGGCGCGTCCGGCCGCGCTGCGCGAGAGCCGTTCGATCATCGGCACCGGTATCGACAACGCGCCCTGCCACATCGCCCGCAGCGTTCCGAAGGCATAGCGACGCTCGCTCTCCGTCCAGAAACCGGCGGGCGACAGCGCGGTCACCGACCGCACGAGCTTCGTCCTGCCCAGCTCCAGCGCCAGCAGACCGCCGAGTGAGTTGCCCGCCACATGCGGCCGGTCCAGGCCGATCTTCTCGCAGAACGCACCGAGCACCGGGACCACGCTCGCCAGGTCGTACGGAACACCGTCGGGCAGCGCCGACGAGGCACCGAAACCGGGCAGGTCGACCGCGATCACATCCCGTTCCGCGGCCAGGACGGGCATCACCGGATCCCAGGCCTGACGGTGGTGGCCGATACCGTGGAGCAGGAGCAACGGCTCACCGGAACCAGTCCGTTCATACGCCACGGACACGGTCCGAGGCCCATTCGGTGAGTCGACGTCGAACGAGACCGTGGCGGCCATGCTGGTGCTCCCGGGCGATCCGGCATGAACGGACCATGCCTGGGGTGACTCAGACGTCTCGTCAACAATAATTACCGCTCGGTAGCTTGTAGTTCAAGGGGCCGGGCAGTCCGAGGTGGACAGTGTGTGGAGTGTCGGCTGGGATGGAGAGGTGACAGCCGACACCGCGACCGACGTCTTCGAGGACAACCGCCCCGTGCTCACCGGGGTCGCCTACCGCATGCTGGGCAGGATCGCCGATGCCGAGGACGTGGTGCAGGAGGCTTGGCTGCGCTGGTCGTCCGCACCGCGTGATGATGTACGGGAGCCGCGCGCCTTTCTCGTCAGGATCACCACCAGGCTCGCCATCGACCGATTGCGGCAGGTGCAGTCGCGGCGCGAGGCGTACGTCGGGCCGTGGCTGCCGGAGCCCCTCGTCACCGACTTCGGACCGGCCGCGCCCGACACCGCGGAACAGGCCATGCTCGCCGACTCCGTATCGGTCGCCGTGCTTGTCGTCCTCGAATCGCTGTCACCGCTGGAACGGGCCGTCTTCGTCCTGCGCGAGGCGTTCGGATTCCCGTACGCCGAGATCGCCGCCACCCTGGATCGCGCCGAGGCCGCGGTGCGGCAGCTCGCGGGACGTGCGCGACGCCATGTCGAGGAGCGCAAACCGCGCTACGACGTCGACCCGGCCCAGCGCCGTGACCTCACGGAGCGATTCCTCGCCGCGGCGGCCGGGGGCGACATCGATGAGCTGCTGTCCCTGCTCGCGCCAGATGTCCGGCTCGTGGGCGACAGCGGCGGAAAGTCCAAGGCGCCGCTGCGGATCATCGAAAGCGCCGACAAGGTCGGCCGCTTCCTCTTCGCCGTCGCCCACGACCAGATCCCGGACCTCGGTTTCCGGTTCCTGGAACTCAACGGTCGACCGGGCGTGCTGGTGCTCGCGGGCGGAAAACCCGATTCCGTCTTCCAGGTGGAGATCAGGGGTGGGCTCATTCAGTGCGTATATATCGTCCGTAATCCTGACAAGCTCACCAACCTGATCGCTGAGTAGCAGGACCTCACAGCGGCCGGGCGCGTTCTCAGCCGTCGCAAGCGCCTCCGGCTGCGCAGCAGTCCCTTCGTTGTCCCTGTTCGAAGCCCCCTGGACCGAGGTCGGCCGCGGGGTCTTGTGCTGCGGGCGCCTCACGGCACCACGAACGTCCTGTGAACGCTCTGCGGCAGAGCCCCGTTTCGCTGCGTGACCGAAGGAGGATTGGTCTTGACCAAGGGGGTGTCCCGTCCTATGGTCTGAACGTTAAGACAGGAACCTTTAATAAATAACGTCGCGGAATAGCCGCTGGGCGATTGCGGAGGACAGGGTGGGGACCACGCAGCTGGAAACGGTGCAGGAGCCGAAGTACTGGCACCTGAAGACCGTGCTCAGTGAGGCACTCGACTCAGACTTTGCGGTGGGCGAGATCCTGCCCAACGAGCGCGAGCTCGCCGCCCGGTTCGGAGTCGCACGGGCCACGCTACGACAGGCTCTGGAACAGCTCGAACTCGAAGGCAGGCTGCAGCGCCGCCGCGGCGTCGGGACCACCGTCGCCCCGCCGCGCGTCGGCGTCGCCGTCTCCACGGCACAGCGCGACTGGTCAGGCGGGGGTACCGGCGAGGCATGGCAGCCCGTGGACTGCACGACGGCGGTCGCACCTGCGTCCGTGGCGGCCGTTCTTGACGTGGACAGCGACGAGCCGGTGCACATCGTCCGTCGCATCCGGGTCACCCACGGGCAGGCGGTCGCGGCGGAACTCCTGTACGTCCCGTCGTCGTCCGTGCCCGAACTCTCCGCGATCGACGCCCCGTCCGGGCCCGCACGGGCCCGCAGTGTCCTGCGCGAACTGCACCGCCTCGGCCTCGACGGCCAGGACCGTTCGGTGGAACTCGGCTCGGCGCGCGTGGACGACGCCAAGGAGCTCGACCGGCTTCCCGGCGCCCCCGTCCTCGTCGTCACCACCCGCTACCTCGTGTCGGGCGGCACCGCGGCGCTCTCCGTCGCCACCTACCGGGCCGACACCTGCCGCCTCACCTTCGGTGACTCGGGCGACCTGGAGATCAGCCATCACAGCGAGGAGCGCCAGGCCTCCTGAACACGGCCGGCTCCACCGGCCTGTGAAGTCTCCGTACGGCCCGTCGCACTCAGCGGCGGGCCGTCACCGTTCCCTCCACCGCGAAGAGCTGCTCCTCGACATGATCGAGAGCCAGCCGCAGGGCACCCGTGGCCACCGCCGCCTCCCCGAGCAGCGACAGCGCGACCCGAGGCGGCCGGAGGCAGTAGCGGGCCAGCTCGCGGCGGAGCGGGTCCAGCACACCGTCCAGCCCGGCCGCCCAGCCACCGATCACCACCAGCTCCGGATCCAGCGCCAGCACCAGCGCCGCGACATCGTGCACCAGGCGCTGGATGAACCGCTCGACCGCCGCCTGCGCCCGGACGTCGCCATGCCGTGCCTCGGCGAACACGGCGGCGACGGCAGGCTCGTCCAACGGATCCAGCGGCGTGTCCGTCGTCGACAGAAGCTTCTCCGGCGTCGCCTCGCGGCCGAGGAGATGCAGCGCGCCGATCTCCCCCGCCGCACCGCCGAAACCGCGGTGCAGCCGCCCGCCGATCAGCGAACCGGCACCCGGACTCAGCCCTGCCAGGACGAACACGATGTCGTCGGACTCGGTCGCCGCACCCTTCCAGTGCTCAGCGACTGCCGCGGTATTGGCGTCGTTTTCCACGAGGACGGGGCAGCGGAAGGAGCGCCTCAGCCGCTCACCCAGCGCCAGACCCGTCCAGTCCGGCAGCGCGGTACCCAGCCGTACGGTCCCGTCGGCCTCCACGATGCCAGGGCTGCCGACCCCCACCGCGCGCAGACTGCTCCGGGCCACGCCGGTGCGCCGCAGGACGTCGGCGACCACGGCCCTGACCTTGTCGAGCCGCTCGTCGGCGCAGGCCGTCTCCGACACCTCGCGCGAGCCCGCCCCGATGATCCGGCCGTCCAGGCCCGACAGCAGTGCGGAGATCCGGTGCGGGCCGATCTCGATGCCCAGCAGATGCCCGGCCTCGGCCCGGAACCGGAACCGGCGGGCCGGCCGCCCCTGGCGTCGGGTCTCCCCGCCGTCGGGCACCGACTCCACGACCAGCCCGGCCTCGAAGAGCCCCTCCATGACGCCCTCGACCGTAGGCCGGGACAGACCTGTGATCCGGGTCAGGTCCGTGAGGGTGGGAGAGCCGGCGCCCCGGAGGGCGTGCAGTACCACCGCGGAATTGATCCGTCGCAGCAGCGACGGATCCCCACCGGTCAGCCGGCCCACGGTGTGTCCTCCCAGCTCGTGCGCATGTCAGGCGGATGGTACTCGTTGCCCGGGTACAGGGCGACCAGGTGTCGAAAAGGGCAACCGGCGGTCTGGGCCATCAGCTCGGCGAGACGAATCCGGACTCGTACGCTGCGATCACCGCCTGGGTACGGTCCCTCGCACCCAACTTGGCCAATACGGCGCTGACATGGGTCTTCACCGTCTCGACGCCGACCACGAGCTTGGCGGCGATCTCCGCGTTCGACAGGCCACGGGCCATCAGCCGGAGGACCGCGGCCTCCCGCTCCGTCAGTGATGCCCGCTCCATCGCCGCCCGCGCCTTGCTCGTGCCGTACTCGGCAGCGAGCTGCCGGACCGCCGCCGGGAACAGCAGCGACTCGCCCTCTGCGACCAGGCGCACCGCATGCACGATCTCGGCGGGCCGAGCACGCTTGAGGAGAAAACCGTCCGCTCCGGCGCGCAACGCCTCGTACACGTACTCGTCGTTCTCGAACGTGGTGACCACCAGGATCTTCGGTGGCTCCGGCACGGTCCGCAGCACCACCCGTGTCGCCTCGATGCCGTCCATCAGTGGCATCCTGACATCCATGGCCACCACATCGGGGCGCAACTGACGCAGCAATGGAATCACCGCGGCGCCGTCACCCGCCTCACCCACCACCTCGATATCGGGCTGCGCCTCAAGAACCGCGCGCAGCCCCGCGCGGACGAGAGGTTCGTCATCGACCAGAAGCACGGTAACCGGCATCGGGTCAGCCTAGGCCGTTCAATGGAAGGCTGGCGTGCACCCTCCATTCGCCGTCGTCCGGACCCGTCTTGGCCTTTCCACCCAGCAGCGCGGCCCGCTCACGGATGCCTCGCAGACCGCTCCCACCACCCCGCGTGCCCATCGAATCGGTGAGCGGGTTGGCCACCTCCAACTCCAGGCGACCCTTCGCGACGCTGATTCGTACCCGGACGGGAACCGCCCCTGAGTGACGGAGCACATTGGTGAGTGACTCCTGAAGGATGCGATACCCCTCGCGGGAGACCGCCCCGGGAACCTGCTCCAGCGGACCGGACACGTCCGCGTCGATCCTCGCCCCCGAACCACGCGCGGAATCCAGGAGCCGGTCCGCCTCCGCGAGCGTCGGCTGCTGCCCCACTGGCGTTCCCGACTCGCGCAGCACACGGAGCACCCGCTCCAGATCATCGAGCGCGTCCCGGCCGGTCTCCTCGATCGCTGCGAGTGCCCGCTCGGTGAACTCCGGATCGTGGGCCGCCCGGGCCGCACCTGCCTGCACGACCGCGACCGTCAACGCGTGCCCGATGGAGTCATGCAGCTCCCGCGCTATGCGATTGCGTTCCAGCAACTGCTCGGTCCTCTCCTCCAGAACGGTCAACCGCTGCACCGGTGAAGGGCCGAGAAGCCCACGGGCGGCCGCTGTGATCAGCTCGCCGCTCGCGACGACAACGGCCAGCAGCACGAGGATGGGCAAAGGCGCGAGGAGTGCGTACCACCAGTGCGGCTCCACCCCGCGGACCAGCCATTCATTGCTTGGACCAACGTCCGTTGCGGCGAGGACGAGGCCAACCGCCGTCGCGGGCAGCCACACCGTCGCGAACCATATGACGAGGGCGAGCAGCAGCCGTATCTCCAGCCACAACACCGTTCGCCAGCGATCCGCCCAGGTGGCGGCGGCTGTTGTGGAGATCGCAGCGCCGGACCTGCCCCGCTCCGCGGGCGTGAGCAGGAGCTGTGCCTGAACACCCTCAGCCAGTCGCATACCGGGCAACAACCCCACCGGCACGGCGAAGAGCGCGAGCAACCACGGCGTGTCCATGGAGATGAACAGCCACACGCTGCAGACCGCTCCGGGGATGAGGAGATGCAGCCATCGGGTGTAGGTGGCAGAGGTGGCCAATCGGCGGAGATAGCGGAACATGCCGCCATCGTGTCAGCCCACGTGTGCCCAGCGGCTCCCCCGACCGGGGGAGATGATCCCCACCTCCGGGGGAGGCCAGGCACCGGGTGCGACCGCGAGGCTGGGGACATGACCAGCATCGATGTCCAAGAGCTGACCAAGGATTACGGCACGACCCGCGCCGTGGACAGCCTTACGTTCAGCGTGAGACCCGGCCGCGTCACCGGCTTCCTCGGCCCCAACGGCGCGGGCAAGTCCACCACCATGCGCCTCGTTCTCGGCCTGGACCGGCCCACCGGCGGGACAGCCACGATCGGCGGGCAGTCCTATGCCGCGCTCGACGAACCGCTGCGCCGGGTGGGCGCCCTGCTCGACGCCCAGGCCGCCCACGGCTCGCGTACCGCGCGCGACCACTTGCTGGCCCTCGCGGTCAGCAACGGCATGGGTGCAAGCAGAGTGGAGAAAGTCCTTGAGGACGCAGGCCTCGGCGAGGTCGGTGGAACGCGCATCAAGACGTTCTCACTCGGCATGCGACAGAGGCTGGGCATAGCGGCCGCCCTGCTCGGCGACCCGGCGGTCGTCATGCTGGACGAACCGTCGAACGGGCTGGATCCGGAGGGCATCATCTGGATCCGGGAGCTGATGAAGAGGCTCGCCCGAGAGGGCCGCACGGTCCTGGTCTCCAGCCATCTGATGAACGAGACATCGTCTTTCGCGGACCACCTGGTGGTCCTCGGCCGGGGCCGGCTCCTCGCCGACATGTCCATGCAGGAATTCCTGGACTCCCGCAGTCGACCCCGGGCAAGAGTCCGCTCAACCGACCCCGCTCGGCTGCGCGGTGCTCTGGTCCGTAAGGGATTTGAGCCCGTGCAGGGCGACGACGGGCGCTGGTCGATCGACGGCGCGAAAGCGGGGGAGGTCGGTGCCATAGCAGCCGCCGAAGGCATTTCCGTCCTTGAACTCATCGACGAACAGACGACGTTGGAACAGGCGTATCTCGACCTCACCGCCGACTCCACGGAATTCGCGTCGGCAGCGACCTCGTCCACCAAGCGTCAGGAGGCCTGACCATGTCGACCACAGCACTGCTGCACTCCGAGTGGATCAAGATCAGATCGGTGCGGTCCGTCATCGGATCCCTGATAGCCGTCCTTCTTGTGACGCTTGCCGTCACGGTGCTCACATCCGCTACCGTCGGCCAGGCCGAGGCGGACAACGCGGACGCCGAGCTGCTCTTCAATGCCTTCTACGCATTGAACTTCGGCCAGATCGCGGCCATCGGCTTCGGGGCGACCGCGATCTCCTCCGAATACCTCAACGGCGCCCAGCGGATATCGATCGCCGCCGTGCCGCGCCGCAATCGCTTCTACGTGGCCAAGCTGACGCTCGTCGGTGCGTTGGCTCTCGTCGTCGGCCTCGCCGCCAGCTTCGGCGCCTTCCTGATGGGGCAGATGTTCATGGGGAAGTACGCCATGGACCTGGGGGAGCCGGGGGCCCTGCGGGCGGCCTTCGGCGGAGGGCTATATCTGGCCTTGATGGCCCTGTTCGCGGCCGGATTGACGGTACTGCTCCGAAGCGCCGTGGCCGTGCTCAGCCTGCTCCTTCCGTTCGTACTCATCGTCTCCTTCGTGGTCGGCGATGTCGCAGGTGGTGCCGCACAGTATCTGCCCGACCGGGCGGGACAGTTGGTGCTCCACCAGAACCCCGAAGGCAGTCTCGGACCGTGGGGCGGACTCGCGGTGACAGCGGCCTGGGCAGTAGCCGCCCTGCTGGCCGGCTGGTGGGCGATCCGGCACCGGGACGCATAGCCCCGGATGCGACGTCCTCAAGGACGGGGCAAGCTGGCTGAAAGCCCCTCAAACCTCATGACGCAGGGCGGCTTGTCAGTGCTGGACGGTTTACTAGCGGCATGACCACCGCACATCACCTCCGCCTCATCGACGGGATGCGCACCCGGGACTTCCCCGCGGAGCGCATCCGGTCAGGCTCGGGAGTCAGCGGGCCCGGCTATCACACAGCGTCCTTGCATGCGGACATCGACCACTGGGACGACGACGAGGCGGCGCGACTGGAACACCGGGCCCAGTGCCTCGCGGAGCATGACACGTTGCTGACGCTGCTCACCGGCCGCTGGGGCGAGCCGCAGACGATCAGTCTGTGGAGTGTGCAGGAGCGGATGATGGCCGGTGAGGAGATTCCGGAGGCGTGGGCCGAGACGATTGCGGGCTGCGAGTATCTCCAGCTCTGGCGGATCGGGGGCCGGTGGGTCGCCATGGGGCTCTACCTGGAGGAGGAAGGTCCCGGTTGTGAGCTGAGCGTTGTGGTGACGGAGATTGATCCGCCATAACGTGCAGGGGCGAGGGGCGAGGGGCGAGGGCTGCGGGTTGCTGCGATGCGACGGGATATCCGTGACGAAGGCAGGATCCACCAGCCGTCTGCAGCGGCTGGCCCGGACACCAGCTGGTTGCGATGGGGCAGGCGACCGCCGCCCATCGGCGTCGAGTTGAGGTGAAAGCGCCGAAGCGTCAGAGGCACTCGGAGAGGCTGAAGTCGTCGCATTCGGCGGAGGCGCGGAGGCGGCCGTACTCCTCCGCCATTGTCTGGGCGGTCCAGTGGGCGTTCAGGCCGCTGGGGTTGGGCAGGGCCCAGACGCGGGTGCTGCCGATGGTGTGGTCCTGAGGACCGATCCGGGCAGTTCGTCTACCGAAGGCCGTGCGGTACGCGGTGACCCAGACGACGGCCAGCCATCGCGGTCGCAGCTCCTCGACCTTGGCTGCCAGGATCTGTCCGCCCTCGCGGAACTCCTCGGCGGAGAGTTCGTCCGCACGTGCGGTGGCCCGGGCGACCACGTTGGTGATGCCCAGGCCGTATCGCAGCAGTTCGGTCTGGTCTGCCGGCTTCAGCTGCCGAGGAGTGAATCCGGACCGGTGGAGTACCGGCCAGAAGCGGTTGCCGGGGTGGGCGAAGTGATGACCCGTCGCCCCTGTCATCAGGCTCGGGTTGATTCCGCAGAACAGCACACGCAGGCCGCCCGCGACCACATCGGGAACGGTGCGGTCGCGGGCGGCCTGGAGCTCTTCGGGTGTCATCGGGTTGTGGTGGTGGCCGTCAGAGGATGGAGCCGGGCGTGTATCCGGCGGCGTCGGGGTGCTGCTTGCTGATCTCCTCGATACGGGAGATCAGCGCGGTGACCTGGTCGCCGGCCGCTCCCGTGAAGGAGAGCTTGTCGGCCATCAGGGCGTCCAGCTGCGCGCGGTCCAGCGGGATGCGCTCGTCGGCGGCCAGCTTGTCGAGCAGTTCGTTGCGCTCGGCGCCCTGTTCGCGCATGGCCAGGGCCGAGGCGACGGCGTTCTCCTTGATCGCCTCGTGGGCGACCTCACGGCCGACCCCGGCACGCACAGCACCCATCAGGACCTTGGTCGTGGCGAGGAACGGCAGGTAGCGGTCCAGCTCACGGGCGACGACGGCCGGGAACGCCCCGAACTCGTCGAGCACCGTCAGGAAGGTCTCCATCAGACCGTCGAATGCGAAGAACGCGTCGGGGAGCGCCACGCGGCGGACCACGGAGCAGGAGACGTCGCCCTCGTTCCATTGGTCGCCCGCCAGTTCGCCGGTCATCGACGCGTAGCCGCGCAGGATCACCATCAGGCCGTTGACGCGCTCGCAGGAGCGGGTGTTCATCTTGTGCGGCATCGCGGACGAGCCGACCTGGCCCGGCTTGAAGCCCTCGGTCACCAGCTCGTGCCCGGCCATCAGCCGGATCGTCTTCGCGACCGACGAAGGCGCCGCGGCCAGCTGTACCAGTGCCGTCACCACGTCGTAGTCGAGCGAGCGAGGGTAGACCTGGCCGACGGACGTGAAGGCGTGTGCGAAACCGAGGTGCCCGGCGATGCGCTGCTCGAGGTCGGCCAGCTTTCCGGCGTCGCCGCCCAGCAGGTCGAGCATGTCCTGGGCGGTACCCACGGGCCCCTTGATGCCCCGCAGCGGGTAGCGGCCCAGCAGGTCCTCAAGACGTCCGTACGCCACCAGGAGCTCGTCCGCCGCGGTCGCGAAACGCTTGCCGAGCGTGGTCGCCTGCGCGGCGACGTTGTGGGACCGGCCGGCCATGACCAGCTCGCGGTACTCGCCCGCCAGCTTGCCCAGCCGGGCCAGGACTGCCACCGTACGGTCGCGCATGAGCTCCAGGGAGAGCCGGATCTGCAGCTGCTCGACGTTCTCGGTGAGGTCCCGGGAGGTCATGCCCTTGTGGACCTGCTCATGGCCGGCGAGGGCGTTGAACTCCTCGATCCGGGCCTTGACGTCGTGGCGGGTGACCTTCTCGCGCTCGGCGATGGAGGCCAGGTCGACCTGGTCGACGACGCGTTCGTAATCGGCGAGGGCGGCATCCGGCACCTCGATCCCGAGATCCTTCTGAGCGCGCAGCACCGCCAGCCACAGCTGGCGTTCCAGCTTCACCTTCTGCTCGGGGGACCAGAGGACGGCCAGCTCCGTAGAGGCGTAGCGGCCGGCCAGGACATTGGGGATGCGAGGCTTCGCAGACACAGCAGTCACGTGTCCAGAGCTTACCTGTCGTCTTCAGCGGCCCGTTAGCGCCCACAAAGTCCATAAGGTCTATAAGGTCCAGGCTCCAGGCCCCAGGCTCCTGGACTCACCGTCCCACACACAGCGTGTGAGACACGTGTGAGACGAAAGCCTCCTGATCCAGGGAGCCGAGCCCATGCAGGACCGTAGCCCGAGCGCAGAGCGGGCCCGTTTTGCCGAGCACCCCTTCTCTGGGGTACTGCCGCCGGGGCCGGATCCGGCAGGCGTATCGCGAGGGCCAGGACGACCGGCCGGCCAGCCTGGGCCTCGTGCTCAACGCCGTGGTTCTGTGGAACACCCGCCACCTCGACGCCGCCGTCGCTCAGCTGCACGCCGAAGACCACGAGATCAAGGACGAGGACGGCGCCCGGCTCTATCCGCTCAAGGACCGGCGTATCAACTTCCTGGGCCGCTACCGGTTCAACATCCAGGCCGGCGGCCCCGGCCGGGACCTGCGTCCCTTCCGGGACCGGACACCGTGAGACGGCTCACCCAGGCTCATCCACGAAAGCCCAAAAAAAATCGGACGGCGATGTCGAGAACCCGCGTCCGGCTCCGTCCCAGGGGTGAACGCGACCACAATGGGTCGTACGAGCACCGAGGAGAACCACGATGGCCAAGTACCTGCTGCTGAAGCACTACCGAGGCGCCCCGGCTTCGGTCAACGACGTGCCGATGGACCAGTGGAGCCCGGAGGAGATCTCGGCGCATGTGCAGTACATGAACGACTTCGCGGCCCGGCTGGAGAAGACTGGAGAGTTCGTCGACGGTCAGGCGCTCGCCCCCGAGGGAGCGTGGGTCCGCTACGACGGTGAGGGGCGGCCGCCGGTCACCGACGGACCGTTCGCGGAGACCAAGGACCTCATCGCCGGCTGGATGATCATTGACGTCGACAGCTACGAGCGCGCCGTCGAGCTGGCCGGGGAGCTGTCGGCCGCCCCTGGGGCGGGCGGCAAGCCGATCCACGAGTGGCTGGAGGTGCGCCCGTTCCTGGCCGCGCCGCCCACCATCACGGAGTGACGTCACCGATGGACGAGGCCCTGCTCAGGAGCCTCACGCCGAGCGTGCTCACCGTCCTCGTCCGCCGCGGAGCCGACTTCGCGGCGGCCGAGGACGCCGTGCAGGACGCTCTGGTCGAGGCGCTCCGGGTCTGGGCCGCCGACCCTTCCCCAAGCTCTCGGCTTCGCTCGGGCAGGGGAGACCCCATTCGCGATGCCAAGGGCTGGCTGGTCACCGTGGCCTGGCGCAAGTTCCTCGACGCGACCCGCGCCGACGCCGCCCGCCGACGGCGTGAGGACCGCGTCGAGGAGGAGCCGGCGCCCGGGCCGACGCCTGCAGTGGACGACACGCTCCAGCTCTACTTCCTGTGCGCCCACCCGTCGCTGACCCCGGCATCGGCGGTCGCACTCACGCTGCGCGCCGTCGGCGGGCTGACCACCCGCCAGATCGCTGAGGCCTACCTGGTGCCCGAGGCGACCATGGCGCAGCGCATCAGCCGGGCCAAGCGCACCGTCTCCGGCGCGCGCTTCGACCGTCCCGGCGACGTCGCCACCGTGCTGCGCGTCCTCTACCTCGTCTTCAACGAGGGCTACTCCGGTGACGTCGACCTCGCCGCCGAGGCCATCCGGCTCACCCGGCAGCTCGCGGCCCGCATCGACCACCCCGAGGTGGCCGGGCTGCTCGCCCTCATGCTGCTCCACCATGCCCGGCGTGCCGCCCGGACCGCGTCCGACGGCAGCCTGGTGCCGCTCGCCGAGCAGGACCGCGGCAGGTGGGACACTGCGTTGATCGCCGAGGGCATCGGGATCCTCCAGGCGGCCCTCGCCCGCGACAGGCTGGGCGAGTTCCAGGCCCAGGCCGCCATCGCGGCCCTCCACGCCGACGCGCCCACCGCCGAGGAGACCGACTGGGTGCAGATCGTCGAGTGGTACGACGAGCTCACGCGCCTGACCGACAGCCCTGTCGTCCGGCTCAACCGCGCGGTCGCCGTCGGGGAGGCCGACGGACCGCGCTCCGGCCTGGCGGCGCTCGCGGCGCTGGACGCCTCACTGCCCCGCCACACCGCGGTGGCGGCGTACCTCCACGAGCGCGACGGCGACCTGGGGACGGCGGCACGGCTGTACGCCGAGGCGGCCCACAAGGCACCCAACCTCGCCGAGCGCGACCACCTGACGCGCCAGGCCGCCCGGCTCAACGCCCGCCGTTGTCGCTGACGGGTCGCGCTCGGATCTTCCCGCGGTACTGGGCGCGCCCCCATGGCCAGAGCGGTTACCTCATGTGAGTGGGCGGGTCGAGTCCAGCTGCACAACGCATTGCCGGCGAAGAAACCTATCGGCGACGACATGCGCGCTGGATACGTGGTGACTCAATGAGGTCGTTCCCACCTGATTTCGCAGGTCATGGGGCTGGTGTGGGTCGGGAGTGGCGTACTCGTGCCGGTGGTGGGCATGATCGCGTGGCGGAGATCGTCTGTCACCTCTGGACCCTCGGTGTTCGCCAGGACGAGGAGGGTCCGCAGGCGGGTCGTCGCGTGCCGGGCGTTCATCCGGACCGTGGCCAGGAATCGCTGGGTCTCGAGGTTCGCGAAGCCATGTTCGACGGGAGCGCGTTCGCGGCTGAGCAGGCCGTTTGCCTCCTTCTCGGCGTAGGTGAGCTGGTGGTTGCGGGTGGCATTGCAGCCGGTGATGATCACCGGGTTGTCGTCGGGGTCCTCGTCCGGGCCGACGAAGCCGAGTTCGGCCAGAGCTCCGAGTCCGGCCTCGCGCAGGTGCGCGGTGAGCTTGTTGTGCCGCGCTGTGGTGATCTCGCTGGAGCGTCCGGGGTTGGCCGCGGAGATCCGGATCAGGTGGCCGCGGGTGTCGGTGAGCGCGAGGAACAGCAGGCCGTGGGCCGTGTGTCTGCCGCTGCAGTTCTTACGGTTCGTGGTTCCGGTACGGCGACGGGTGCGCACGAGAATGCCGTCCAGCAGACGACGCGCCATCCTTGCGGGCGACCTTCTTCAGGGCGCGGTCCAGGCGCGGGGCGCGCGGACGAGCACCTCACTCCCGACCCACACCAGCGGCGCACCACCACCGGCGGGCCCATCTTCACCGAGAACGCGCCCTGGTCCTTCAGGTGCGCGAGCATCGGCCGCAGCCACGCCTTCTCCAAATCGGGTGCATACCGGTCGACGACCGGGTCCTCGGGAAGGTAGGCGAGATACCGCCCGAGTCTCGGCAGCGGCCGGTGCAGGACGAGTCCCGCATCGACGAGCCGGCCGGCCGCGTAGAACCAGCCCAGGCTCCAGCGGTAGGCGGAAGGATCCCGAGACGCGCCACGGCCGGGAAACGGGCGCCGGGGGCGAACACATGCGTGCTCGCCCCCGGCCAGGCCGCTGCGCGCGGCGGACCGGACCGCTCAGGAGCCGATCCGCAACGGCTGCGTGCCCATGGTGGTTACGGTCACTTGGACGCGGCCCGCCGGACCTCGATGGTCTTCGAGGTCGTGATCGGCGCGAGCGAGCTGTCGTCGGTGTAGGCGCGCATCGAGTCGTTCGTCACCGACACGGTCACCGAGCCACTGCGCAGCGCGGTGAGCGTCCGGGTCCGCGGGTCGAGGATCGCGACCTTGCCCTTGTCGCGGGCCTGGTCGATGGCGTGCTTCCCGCTGCCGATCGCCAGGTTGGACGAGCCGCTCCAGTGGACGGACATCGGGTACCGCAGCGGCACCACACGGGTGCCCGTCCCCACGCCCTGCGGCTGCACGATGCTGCCCGAGAGCTGCGCGGTCTCGCCGGCCTCGACCGAGGCCGGGGTGTTGAGCGTGATGGACTGCGCGAAGGCGCGGACATCGGTCTGGAGCCACTGCTCGTTCGCGCTCCGGTCCGCGTCGACCGACCAGTTGACCCACCCGGTGAAGCCACCGCGGTCCGGCGTGCCGTACGGGTCCTTGCCCGACGACGGCAGCACCGTGTACGGGACGCCCTCAAGGCGGTGGACATTGGCGATCTGGGCGTGGGATCCGACCATCGCGGCGCCCTTGTCCGTGGAGCCACGGAAGTCCGTGAGCATCTGCTCGATGAGCGCGGCCTCGTCGCGGTCGCCGAGCTGGCTGGACTTCGTCTCGGCAGGGTCGTCCACCGGGTGGTGGGCGAACACCATGACGTTGTGGACCGAGCCGTCGTTCTTTGCGTCGGCGAGTGCCTTCTGGAGCATCGGGAGCTGGTCCCACGCCGTCCCGCGCAGTGATCCGACGGAGCTGGCGAGCAGGATGAATCGCGTGCCCTTGTGGTCGAACGTCCGGTACGGCCGGCCGAACTCCTTGGTGAAGTTCGTCAGGTCCTGCTGGACGTTGTTGAGGCCGTAGGACTCGTGGTTGCCCGGCACGTAGTAGCACGGGACCGAGCCGGACTTCGGGTTCGGCGTGCTGTTCGCCGCCGGCTCCTGGCCGACCGGTATGAGGTCGCACCCGGCGTCGGTGAGTACCTTGCGGGCAAGGGAGAGGTCCTGCGGCAGGCCGCGGTCGGTGACGTCACCGTTGAGGACGATCAGGTCCGGATCGGTCTTGCGGATCCGCTGGATGGCGGCCGTCGCGACCTCGGTCAACGCCGGGTTGTCGGCGGTGAACTGCACGTCCGACAGCGTGGCGAACTTCCACGTGTCGTGGCCCCGGAGCAGCGAGCCGTCGTAGGAGACGAGCGGGTCGGGCTGCAGGTCGGGCTGGGCGGGCTGGGTGGGCTGGTCGATCGACGTCGGGACATCGGCCTCGACGCGGTCCAGGACGAACGTGCCTGCCTTCTGCTGCGCGGCGCTCGTGTTGATGCCCTGGAAGCCCGACACCGCGATCGGGAACTTCGTGTTCGCCGGCAGCGTGAACGACGCGTTCTGCCAGTCGTCGCTCGCGATCAGGCCGGTGCCGTAGGAGCCGTTGCTCTTGCCGTCCGCATCGACGTAGCCGATGTAGGTCAGACCGTTCGGTACGCTGATGCTCGACTTGAGCCGCACCCGCAGGCGAAGCGGCTGCCCGGGCACCGGGATGCGCCCGGCCGCCGACTTCACCGCGATGCCCACGTTGCGCATCGCGTTGAAGTCGATCCGCAGGCCGTCGGGGGCCGCAGAGAACGTCGTGGCCGCGGTGCTGTTGTTGACCCAGTGGGCGAGCACATCGTCGTCGAAGTCGTAGACCGTCTTGGTCTGCACGCCGACCGTGATCGGGAGCTGGACCGACTTGCCGCCGACCGAGGCCTTGAGGACCGTCCCCGCGTTGGTGAGCGGGGTGATGCTCAGCTTGCCGTCCACGGACTTGATGTCGACGACGCTGTGATCGTAGTCGAGCGAGAGGTCCTGCGGGTCGATCGGAGCCGTGTAGCCCTGGGCGTCACGGCCGGTCACAGAGACGGTGACAGCGTTGTCAGGCGTCGCGTCGGCGATCGACAAGCGCTGGGACGACATCTCCACGCTGTTGAGCGTGCCGAGGACGGAGACCTTCTCCTCCGCCTTGTTGTTACGCACATGCGCACGGACCGTGATCGTGCGATCCGCATGGGCCGGGGCCGTGAGCATGCCGCGCTTGACGGGTGCTCCGTTCGCGTTCCACTGCACGGACTTCGGGTCGACCGTCACAGGCGTCGCGTGGTTGTCGACGCCCTCCGCGACGAGGCTGCGGTGCAGTCCCGGGAAGACCTTCACGCCACCGTCGGCCGACGCCGCACCTGGCGCGGGCCTGACGAGGAGCTGGTCCAGCCTGCCGTCGCCCTTCGCGACGAACACTCCCACGCCGTTCGGGTCGTTGCGCTCCTGGCCGTCGGACGGGACGTTGCGGACGGTCGCGGCGTCCTCGCCGAGCGCGCGGGCGACCATCGTGGTGGAGCCGCCGCCGTCGAGGTTGACCGCGGTCTCCACGCCCATCGCGGCGAGGTCACGCGCCTCCTTGTCGATCCCGACGCCGCCCTTGCCGGTGCCGCCCGGGCCGTCCCAGGTGGCGAGAACGAGCGTCTTGCCGCCGTTCTTGAAGCCGAGCGCGGTACGCGGGGCGATCGAGGTGTCGAGGCCACTGACGACCTTGCCGCCGGAAACGATGGTGCCGCCGTGGCCGAGCGCGAACTTCATCGTCTTGGCAGCGCTGTCGGCGAGATCGTAGTCGAGTTTCACCGGGTCGCCGGGCTGCAGCGCGCGGAGCGCGGTCGCTGAGGCACCGCGCCCGACGAGCACGAAGCCGTTGTCCGCGATGGTCCCCGAGCCCGCGGGACCGTTCGGCGTGACCGACACGACCGAGCCGTTCTTGACCAGCACCTCGGCGATCTGGTCGTTGGCCACGCCTGTCATGCCGCGGTTGCGGTTGTAGTCGCCCCACGCCGACGTGAACGCGATCAGACCGTCCGCGGGGACCCCGCCGCCGTTCGCGGCGTTGAGCGACAGCACCTTGTGGTCCGCACCCGCGAAGTACGCGTTCGCGTTGACCGCGAGGTCCACGAGCTGGGCGATGCCGCCCTTGGTGACACCCACGTGCTGACGGCCGCTGATGTCGGCGGACTTGATCAGCTCTCCGTTCTGGACCTCGCCCCCGAGCGCCGCGTTGGAGTTGCCGATGTCGAAGAACTCGCCGTTGACGCCCGCGACGGCACCGGCCTTGTTGGCGGCCTCGCTCAGCGGCCCGCCGGACGCGACTGGTCCGGAGGTCAGCAGGTCCGTGCCGACCGCGCGGTTGGACAGGTCCACGGTCAGGAACTGCGCGTCGTACCAGCCCTTCTGGTCGAGCGCCTTCACGTGCTGGAGGTTGATCCCCGGGCCGATCTTCTCGGACGTGTTGGTCAAGGGGATTCCGCCGGTGACGGGCGCACCGCCGACGGGCGCACCGCCGACGGGCGCACCGGTGACCGGCGCACCGTTGATCCGGTCCCCGTTGACGGGCACACCGGTGACCGGATCAACGTTGGCCGGAGCAACGACGATTGGTGCGACGGGGCCGCTGTCCGCGTACGCGATGGCAGGTGCGGCGGCCAGTGCGGTCGCCGTGGCGAGCACGACCAGCCATGGTCTCGTACGCCGATGGTTCAAGACCATCAATCTCATGGGTACCTCGGGTCAAGAGAGGAAGCGGGGAAAATCCCCCGCTGCGCCCATTTTGTTCTTAGGCGCACACCCGATCACAAAGGCCGACCAATACGTGCGAACGACGCCGCCACGATCCTTTGGTGAACGCTGGCTGTACCTTGTTCGGCCTGTTGCTGTGGTGACCGCGAGCGTCTGCCATGACCTGCGAATTGATGTCCCGTCGGTGCGCTCCCGCATGGCGGACAGGCCCTGGCCCTGGGGCGGCTCACCCACCGCGCTCTGCGGCGAGATCGACGCCCTGGCCGGACCTCGGACGGTATATGCATCCACTTGTGCCTCCCGCGCGTCCAGCGAGGCGGCCGGTCGACCCGCGCGTCGGACATCACGGCACGCGCTGATCCGAGATTTCGTCTCGGCCGATGTGGTCATGGAGGGGCGGCTCACACCCGAGCGCCCGAGAGTGTCCACCGGGTGTGTCGGCTACCGCTGAAAGCGGCTCAGTCGCGATTTCCGTGAAGCCGGTCATGAGGTTGCTGTGGTCGTGATTCGCGTGTTGTTGTCGGTCTGAGGCGAGCCCGCACCGTCTTGCTCACGGGCGAACACGGGCCTGCGCATCTGCGGACAGCCCCGCACCATGTCCCACCCGAACTCACGCGAACCCACCCGGCGCCCACCTCACTCCGCCCGTGTGCTGGTACGGCTGGTTGTGCCTCTCTTAGCAAGGCGTGAGATCACCTGGTCTTGTGGCCCCACTGTGGGCCCACCAGGTCCCACTCCTTGTCCCATTGGTCGATGCGCCGCTGGTCGAGACTCCACCGTGCGAGAGTTCCGGCGCCGAAGGCGAGGCCGGCGAAGGCGAGCGCGGCCGCGATGGCCAGGACGCCGGCTTCGACGGCTGCTTCCGTGGAAGTCGGTGGTTCGGTAGTGATCTCGCCCCGGCCGTCCATCCAGACGACGATTCTGGATCCGGCCTTCAGACCGGTGTTCACCAGGGCCTTGTCGGTGTGGGCAAAGCCGTCAGGGTCTGTCCATCGGACTGGCGCGACTATCTTGTCGCCGTTCCTTCCGTCCCCGGTCACGCTTCGTGGGACGTCGTCGAGGAGAACAGCGCGCACGGGATGCCGATCGGCGCGCTGCTTGGCGAACACCTCGTCGGCAGCATGGGCCGTCACCAGGCCGGCGGCGGTACCGCCCACAGCGATGAGCGCCCACACGGCCAGCATGGTCCAGGCTTCGAGGATGTCGTAGCGCCGCCGGAGCGGGTTGTTGTGCCATCGCCAGAACCGCCGCTTCATACGCCCGCTGCCGTCCATCGGTCTGCCTCTCGTCCGCGTCGTCACGTTCACGAAGGTGACAGCCGCAGGCGAGCTCTGACAGGGGCCGACCAGGCAGCGCGGGAGGGCCGACCGGGGTCAACTCACAGATGGGGTCGGGTCGTTCGGCTCAGCCCCGCCGGGGGCTGGAGGACAGGACGTCACGGCTGCGTTCTCGTACGCCGCTCAGGCGGTGAGGTGTGGCCGTCCGGGCCCGGTAGCGGAACCATCGGGCCCTCACCGGACCGTGGCCCGGCACCCAGACACCCAGGACAGCAGCCCGTCCCGCACGTTCCGGTCGGTGCGTGTCTGTCGAATCTCCGGGCGGGTCTCGCGAACTCGGGCGGCAGGAGTGTTTGCGGCTGTTGGCCAAGGTGCCCGTCGGCCGCATCGGCAACAGGCGTCGTGCCCTGCCCGCCTTCGAGGCGGATCAGGTCGACGGGGCCCGGCCCCAACTGGTCACCGTGCGTGGGCTCGTCGGCGGACGCACGCTCTATGGGGTGGACTTCACCGCCTGAACGTCTCGTCCCCCCTGCCCCCACTTCCTTCTCCTCCGGCCGGGTCCGGGGCTGTACGGCCCGACGGAACGGGGCCGTACGGCGTGCGGATGGGTTCCGTCGGCCCCTGCCCGCGGCGTCCGCGGACGACGAGCATTGCCGGGGAGCCGCAGAGAGCATCGACATCCAGCCGACATGCATCGATCCTGTCGCCGCCCTCGGCACTCCCAGGAAACGAGCGCCCCTGCGCACGAAACAGAAGGGAACAGGACAATGACTGGCCGTCATGTGGTTGTTGGAGTGGACGGTTCACTGGTCGCTGTACGGGCTCTGGACCGGGCCGCAGAGGAGGCGGTGCGCAGCGGCGCGCCGTTGCGCGTCGTCTACGCCGTGGCCGATCGAGACGAGGCGGGGCCGATTCTGGCCTCGGCCGCCTCGCGGGTCCACGAGCGTCATCCCGGTCTGCCGGTGGAGACCAGGGCCGTGGAGGGCGGCGCTGTGCGGGTACTGGCAGGGGAGAGCGAGGGCGCGGTTCTCACCGTTGTGGGCACCCGGGGGTTCGGCAGTGTCTCCGGCCTGCTGGCCGGCTCGGTGAGTTGGCGCCTTGCCGCGCACGTGCACGGTCCCCTGCTGGTCGTCCGTGGGGAGCACCCTCGCGACGAGGGACGTGACGTGCTGCTCGGCCTGGGGAGCGGCGCCGATGACGCCGCAGCCGCCTATGCCTTCCAGGAGGCGTCCCGGCGCGGGGCCGGGCTACGTGTCGTGCACTGTGCGCCGCACCGGCACATCACGCCCGAACTGCCTTCGCCGGTAGCCGCGATGAGCCGCGGCCAGGAGCGCCAGGCCCGGAACGACCGGGGAGGCGAATCCGTTCCCCGGTTCAGCATCGCCCGACTGCGGGAAAAGTATCCCGAGGTCGAGGTCGACAGCCGTACGGTCCGCACCGGACCGGCCCACGGCCTGCTGGCGGGTACCCGCGAGGCCGACGTCGTGGTCATCGGCACGCATCGGCGCGCGGGTTGGCCCGGTCCGCCGCTCGGCCCGGTCGCGCATGTCCTGTTGCACCGCTCCCACTGCCCAGTGGTGCTCGTGCCGACGACCTGAGGACGAGCACGGCGGCGACGCGGATGGTCCGACCGGTCCTGTCGGGGGCCCGGCGGACAGGGCCGGGCGAGGACGTACGGACCCGCACGCATCGCCGATCGAACCCCGTTCCGCGTGGGAACTCAGACGTCCTCGACACGCAGCAGGCATCTGCCCGCTCACCGACGCCCAGCTGAGAACGCTGCACATCCACTGGCGCGCCGCGAACCACCTGTCCGTCGGCCAGATCTACCTCGTGGCGAACAGGGCAGACTGTTCCGGTAGTTCCCCCTTCCCGGCGGCGTACCGAGCCACGTCGCACCCCGGCTTCGTCAATGGTGGCGAGCAAGCAGCCCTGCTTGGACTGGCTGACGATGGGGCAGGCGAAGGTCCGCTGTGTGCGGGCGCCGGGATCCGGGAGTGGGCGGGCACGGAGAACGGCAAGCAGGCGACTTCGAGTACGACGGTCTGTTCACCACCGACAAGCCGGTCGTCTTCGCCTGCCACGGATACCCGGGGCTGATCCACCCCCTGGCCTACCGCCGCACCGTACACAGAAACCTGCACGTACGCGGCTGCAAGGAGATCGGCACCACAACTACGCCCTTCGACATGGTCGTCCGCAATGACCTCGACCGTTACCGCTACCGCCTGGTCATGGACGTCATTGACCCCGTCCCCGGTCTCGCCGTGCGCGCCGCGACCGTACGCCGGCGGATGGAGGACGCCCGCCCGCGCCACCACGACCGGACCTGGGGCGGCTGAGCCGACGCCCAACGGGGCCTGGACAGGGGGCCCTTCGGCCCACGATCCGGGTCTTGCAGCCCCTCCGACGGGCGTCGACGACGCGGGACATTGAAGGCGCAACGAAAGCCGTCCGACATCCTGCGCGTCACATTCCTCGAAAGGGATGAACATCATGGCAGTGCACGACCAGCCCCACCGGTACCGGGGACTCCGCTTCCCGTCCCCGCGCAGGTTCAAGGCGGCCCCCACTTGCGCCGACGAGACGAACACCGCCGCGACGGCGACCCGTGCGTACGTGTTCGCGGGGCTCCGTCTCCTGACCGGGTTCGTCTTCCTGTGGGCGTTCCTGGACAAGTCCTTCGGCTTCGGCTACGCGACCGGCTCCGGGAAGGGCTGGATCGACGGCGGCTCGCCCACCAAGGGCTTCCTCGGTGGTGTCGCCGTCGGCCCGATGGAGTCCACCTTCCACGAGTGGGCCGGAGCCGCCTGGGCGGACTGGCTGTTCATGCTCGGCATGCTCGGCGTCGGTGTCGCCCTGATCGCGGGCATCGGCCTGCGGCTCGCCGCAGCCGCCGGAACCGCAATAATGGCGCTGATGTGGATCGCCGAGTGGCCGCCGGCCAAGCACCTCTCCGACGGTTCGGCGAGCATGTCGACCAACCCCTTCGTCGATTACCACCTCATCTACGCCATCGTCCTGATAGCCCTGGCGGTCGCGGGTGCCGGCGCCACGTGGGGACTGGGCAGTGTGTGGGCGCGGCTGCCGTTCGTCAGCCGCAACCGCTGGCTGCTCTGAGGGCCGCGCGCTCGTCGGACCAGGGCACCCCCGCTCGTCGGCGGAGGTGCCCCGGTCGCTCGTGCATCGGCGGCCGGACAACGCCGGCTCACCCGACCGGGCCCAACGGCCCGACGGGCGCGGCAGCACCCAGGCCAACTGCACCCCGTAAGAGGGCGATTCCGCATTCCGGGCTGGTCCGCCGGAACGCACGCCGCCGTCCGGGGCATGGGCACTCGTCTGTTCCCCGAGGAGTGGGTGCCTCAGGGGATCGGTACCCCTCCCGCCGCCACTGTCTCGCAGACGGGAGGCGCCACCCAGGCGTCAGAGGTTCCGGCCGGCGCGCTTCGGGCCGAGGTGGCACGGCACGGTGCTGCGCATCGCGGGCGACCCGGTCGACGGCGGCAAGGCTTTCGGGGGAGCCGTCCAGGCCGACGGCCCAACGGTGAAGGCCCGCCCGGGCTGTTCGGGTGTTCAGGACCGGTCGGCACCGGGTGGACCGCGGCGATCGATGCGCTCGGGAGGAAGGGAACACCAGGGCGAAAGGGCCGACCGGGCCTGGCCGTTCGGCGCGGAATCGCGCAAGATCTGTGACAGGAACGACCGGTCTCGCCCATCTGGCGGTTTCCGGTGCCCGAGAGGGCCGACACAGGACAGGAGCCGTAGATGGCGGACAGAGAGCGACCCGGACCCGACAACCCGATCCGGGTCTTCCTGCTGGACGACCACGAGGTGGTACGTCGCGGAGTGCACGACCTGCTGAACGACGAGCCGGACATCACCGTGATCGGCGAGGCCGCAAACGTGGAGCAGGCACTGGTCCGCGTCCCCGCGCTGCGTCCGCAGGTGGCTGTGCTCGACGTGCGTCTGCCCGACGGCGACGGTGTGACCGTGTGCCGCGAGCTGCGCTCGCAATTGCCGGAACTGGCTTGCCTGATGCTCACCTCCTTCGACGACGAGGAGGCCCTGCTGGATTCGATCATGGCGGGTGCCTCGGGGTATGTCCTGAAGCAGATCCAGGGCGCGGACCTGGTGTCGGCCGTGCGCGCGGTGGCCCGCGGGCAGTCCCTGCTCGACCCCAGCGCCACCGCCAAGCTGATGGCCCGCCTCCGCAAGGGCCAGGAGCCGGAGCCCGAGCCCGATGCCCTGCCGGGCCTGACCGAGCGCGAGCGGGAGATTCTGGCGCTGATCGGCGAAGGGCTGACCAACCGCCAGATCGGCCAGCGGCTCTACCTCGCGGAGAAGACGGTGAAGAACCACATCTCCCGTCTGCTGGCCAAGCTCGGTGTGGAGCGACGTATACAGGCCGCCGTCATCGCCACCCAGGCGCAGGATCGGCGCAGGCAAGAAGGACACTGACGCCGCGCGGCGAGCCGTGGGGCAGGACGTCTGGCACATGAGCCGGATGCCGTTCACCGGCCCGGTGATTGATCCGGCTGTGGCGGAGTCGGTGGCGGCCGCGCGCGCAACCACGCTCGGCCCGCATGCTCCACCATGCGTTCCGACCGTGCGGGGTCGGGAAGCCGGCAGGTGAGCCGGAGCACCGGCCGGGCTTTGTCGACGTCGAAGTCCTGAGGCACCCCACGATCGACGTTCCGCTGTGCCTGCCACAGACCTTCTCCGTGATCGAGGCGGCGCTGCTTCCCGCAGCTGCTGATCCATTTCGGCTACGGCCCCGATGGCGTCCTTGCACCCCGTGCGTCCGCACAACCCGTACCTGGTACCCGCCATAGGGCCGGTGAGGGAGACTCCTCGCACGAGGCCCGATACGAGGCCCGAGCCGACGAACTGACGCAGCACCAGCAGCCTGGCCTTGTGGACCGCGGCAGGCCGCGCATCACTGGGTGCCGCGTCGTCCTCTGAGTTCGCGTCCGGTGACCATTTCGGACTCGATCCGTACGAACACTGCGTCCCGTAGGGGCATCCAGGAGATGAGCCCGGCCTGCGAGAGCCGCTCCTGCTCGGCGGGGTCGGTCACAACGGCCGCCCGGCCGGTGACGACCACGCTCCAGCCGGACCGGGCCGTCGCGTCGAACTCGTCCGCCTCGAAGGCGACGACGACGCCGTCGATGGCGCGTACGAGGTCCGAGTCCGACGAGGTGCACAGCAGGACTGAGGCGTCCGTGTGCAGGGAGAAGTTGACGGGAAGGACCGCGGGCAGCGCCTGCCGGGTGTAGACCACGCGGCCGACCGGCGCCTTGGCGAGCAGCCGCAGGCACTCCTGCCGGTCGAGTGAGCGAGAGGTGTCGTTCTGGAACATCAGCTCATCGTTCCCGCGGTCGCCGCGAGGAGGTAGGGCCGACCGGCCCCAATCCCTCAATGCGCCCGTGGAGACGGCCGATTGCAGCCGTTGTTGCGCGGGAGCCGCGCGAGCAGGGCAGTACAGGGGACTGTTCGCAGGGACGGCCGGATCCGAACCCGGGGTCGTCTGTCCGTCCGCAGGGGCTGATGCCGGCCCTGGCCACGGTCGGTTTCGCCGTGAACTTCTGGGCGTGGGCGCTGCTCGGCCCTCTCGGCCCTCGCTTCAAGGACGGTCTCGACCTGTCGTCGTTCGAGCAGTCGCTGCCGGTGGCGGTGCCGGTCGTTATCGGCTCGCTGGGCCGGATCCCGGTCGGGGCGCCGAGCGACCGGCTCGGTGGACGGGTGATGTTCCCGATCGTGTCGGCGGCCACGATCACGCCGGTGCTCTGCTCTACCTCCGGCCGGCCGGGCCCCTCTTCGTCACCGCTCTGCTGCTGCGTGACGCCCCGGGTTCGCCGCCACCGACCCGGCCACGGGAATGCGCCCGCTCACCGAACACCGTGCCGGCCCGGAGCCGCTGCGGCCGGCGCTGAACGACGAGGGCTCACCTTGGGCGCATGCTTTGGACTCCGTCTCCGAAGACGGTGGTGGACGTCGGGTTGGTGACGGGCGTGATGGCGCACACCGCGCCCACCGGCTCCGCGACCTCGATCACGTCCTCGATGTCGTCGCGGGCCATGACCCCGACCGTCTTCATCGGGCCCATGCTGTGTGTGACGTGCTCCCGCGCGAACATGTTCTTGGCGGCCTTGTCCTCCCCGCGCCCCGCGGTCGGGCCGGTCACGTGATCCCGGTGTGGCCGGACGTCTCGGGCGGTGCGCAGTCGTCGACGTGGAACGCCAGACCGTTCACCACACCGACCACCCCTTCCAGCCGCCACACCGAGTGGACGGCCTCCGGGACCTGGCTGCGCAGTTCCACGCTGCCGTCGAGGGTGACGACACCGTCGCGGACGGAAGCGAGGACGGCTTCGGGAGGCAGTCCCAAGCCTGTGACGAGTACTTCCTCGGTCACCTGACGGCGGATGTCGTCATCCGTGCGCAGGAAGACCCGGAGCAGGTCCCGGCGGGTCGCGATGCCGATGAGGCGGTCCTCCTCGTCGACCACGGGCAGCCGTTCGACACCGCGGCGTTCCATCAGCCGGGCGGCATCCGGGACGGACTGTTCGGGATGGACGGTGACAGCGGGCGTCGACATCAAGTCCTGTGCCACGACGGCTCGGACAGGGCTCCGGCCCGCCCGGTTCGCCTGCGCGCGCACCAGGTCGGTCCCGGAGACCACGCCGAGAACCTTGTCGTCCTCATCGACCACAGGCAGCCCGCTGACGCGGTGGTGGTCGAGCAGCCGGACGACCTCCTTGAACGGTGTTGTCCGGCGGGCCCGGACGACTTCGCTGGTCATCACCTGGCCGACGGTGTGAGGTGTCATGGCGGTTTCTCCTTCGCCAGCACGGCGGAGAGCGGGAATCGGATCGGGCCCGCTCCCCGCCGGGCGGGGAGCGGACGCTGGAGGAAACTACTGCTGCGGGCCGCCGCGCCACGGGGGCGGCGTGGCCGTCCTGCGGGCCGCGTCCCAGCGGTGCGCGGCGCGTTCCGTGCGGCTGCGCAGCCGGTCGTGCAGCCGGTCGGCCAGTTCCCGGGCACTCGCCTCGCGGACGTGCACGACGACGAGGTGGGCGCCCACCTGGATCTCGGCGCCGGCGGCCCAGGGGAACTCGACGTGGTGGGCCGCCGCCCTGGTGACGCGCACCTCACCACTGACGGGCGGAAGCCCGGGACGGTCGAGCACGGCTCCGATCTTCGCCCGCAGGTACACGAGCGACTCCTCGTCCACGTCGCCCTCGACCCGCACCCGCACGGCTGCGGTGACACCATCGGTGCCGATGTCCTTGGCGGTCATGTGCTCAACTCCTTGTGATCGTTCCGGCGATGCCTCAAGACTGCTGCGCGCTTCTGCTCCCAGGACCGGTCGGGCCCGGAAGCAGGGGCCACGGGGCCCGGTCACCGGCTGTCGCTCACGTCGGTCCCGGCGAGCGCGGCCCGTCCGGCCTCCAGGCGGGCGACCGGGACGCGGAACGGCGAGCATGAGACGTAGTCCAGTCCGGCGGTGTGGAAGAAGTGCACCGAGTCGGGGTCGCCGCCGTGCTCGCCGCACACGCCGATCTTCAGGTCCGGCCGGGTGGCGCGGCCCTCGGCGACCGCCATCTCCACCAGACGCCCCACTCCGTCGCGGTCGAGCGTCTCGAACGGAGAGGCGGGGAAGACGCCCTTGTCGAGGTAGGCGGAGAAGAACTCGGCCTCGACGTCGTCGCGGGAGAAACCCCAGGTGGTCTGGGTCAGGTCGTTGGTGCCGAAGGAGAAGAACTCGGCCTCCTGGGCGATCCGACCCGCCGTCAGCGCTGCCCGCGGCAGTTCGACCATGGTCCCGACGGGGCAGGTGACAGGGACGCCGGCCGCGGCGGACACCTCACCCAGAACCCGCTCCACCTCCGCACGGACGATCCGCAGTTCGCGGACGTCCCCGACGAGCGGCACCATGATCTCCGCCCTCGGAGTGCCGCCGGCCAGCGTGCGCTCCGCGACGGCCTCGCCGATCGCCCGTACCTGCATGGCGACCAGACCGGGGATCATTAGGCCCAGACGCACGCCGCGCAGGCCCAGCATCGGATTCTCCTCGTGCATACGGCTCACCGCGGCCAGCAGCTCGACGTCGTGCGCGGCCGGCAGGTCACCGCGGGCCTCGGCGGCTGCGATGCGCACCGCGAGCTCGGTGCGGTCGGGCAGGAACTCGTGCAGCGGCGGGTCCAGCAGGCGGATGGTGACCGGCAGGCCGTCCATCGCCTCCAGGATGCCTACGAAATCCTGCCGTTGCAGAGGCAGCAGAGCCGCCAGCGTCCGCTCGCGCTCGGTGTCCGTGCGGGCCAGGATCATCTCCTCGACCAGCTCGCGGCGCTCGCCGAGGAACATGTGTTCGGTCCGGCACAGTCCGATGCCCTGCGCCCCGAACCGGCGCGCGCGGGCGGCGTCCTCGGGGGTATCGGCATTGGCACGCACCTTCAGCCGCCGGACGGCGTCGGCCCGCGTCAGCGCGCGGGCCACGGCGCCGACCGGCCCGATCGCCTCCGCGTGTCCGTCACCGGCCGACTTCCCGCAGGTGTCATCGGCCAAGGCGTCGCGAGTGTCACCGACCAAGGCGTCGTGGGTGTCACCGGCCGTTTCGTCATCGGTACCGCTCTCCAGGAACCGCATGACCTCCGAGTCCGCCAGCGGTACCGACCCCTCGTACACGGCTCCGGTGGAGCCGTCCACGGAGACGACCGTGCCCTCTTCGACGACGGTGCCGTCCGGGGCGGTGAAGTGCCTGGCCTCGACGTCCACGGCCAGCTCCTCGGCGCCGCAGACGCAGACCCTGCCCATGCCGCGGGCGACGACGGCCGCGTGGCTGGTCCTGCCGCCGCGGCTGGTGAGCACCGCCTGCGCGGCGATCATGCCGGGCAGGTCGTCGGGGGCCGTCTCCTGGCGGACCAGGACCACCTTCTCGCCGGCCGCGGCACGCCGTACCGCCTCGGCGGAGTGGAAGACCACCGCGCCCACCGCGGCGCCCGGCGAGGCCGGCAGGCCGTGGGCGAGGGGCTCGCTCGTCGCGGAGGAGTCGAAGCGCGGGAACATCAGCCGGGCCAGTCCCTCGCCGCTCACCCGGGCGAGGCTCTCGTCGGGGGTGATGAGCCCCTCGTCGGCGAGTTCGGCGGCGATGGTGAAGGCGGCCTCTGCGGTGCGCTTGCCGACCCGGGTCTGCAGGATCCACAGCGTGCCGCGCTCGATGGTGAACTCGATGTCGCACAGGTCCCGGTAGTGCCGCTCCAAGGTCCGCATGTGCTCGCGCAGCCGGGCGTACGAGCGGGGATCCAGGCGCCCCAGCTCGGTCAGGGGCACGGTGTTGCGGATGCCGGCGACGACGTCCTCGCCCTGCGCGTCGGCCAGGTAGTCGCCGTAGAGGCCGGGGCGTCCGGTGGCCGGGTCGCGGGTGAAGGCGACGCCGCTGCCGGAGTCGGGACCGAGATTGCCGAAGACCATGCGCTGCACGTTGACGGCGGTGCCGAGGTCGTCGGGGATGTGCTCGCGGCGCCGGTACAGGCGGGCGCGCTCGCCGTTCCAGGACTCGAAGACGGCCAGGACAGCCCGGCGCAGTTGCTCGGCGGGGGACAGCGGGAAGTACTCGCCGGTCTCCAGATGGATCAGGTTCTTGTACGTCTCCACCAGTTGGGCCAGGTCATCGGCATCCAGGTGCATGTCGTCCGGGACGTCGCGCAGATCCTTGAGCAGGGCGATGGCCCGCTCGAAGTGTGCGGGGTCGACGCCCATGACCGTGCTGCCGAACATCTGTATGAGGCGGCGGTAGGAGTCCCAGGCGAAGCGGGTGCTGCCGGAGACCTTGGCCAGCCCGAGGACGGACTCGTCGTTGAGCCCGATGTCGAGGATCGTCTCCATCATGCCGGGCATGGAGAACCGGGCGCCGGAACGGACGGACAGCAGCAGCGGGTCGTCCGGCTGCCCGAGCAGTCGGCCCGCGGCGGCCTCCATGCCCGTCAGACGTTGGGACATCTGCTCCCACAGGCCCGCGGGCTCGCCGCCGGTGTCCAGGAAAGCCCTGCACGCCTCGGTGGTGATGGTGAATCCCGGTGGCACCGGCAGCCCGAGCCGGGTCATCTCGGCCAGGTTCGCGCCCTTGCCGCCGAGCAGGCCGGCCATGTCACGGCCGCCCTCGGTGAAGTCGTACACAAAACGAGCCATGACGCCGCTCTCCTCAGCTGTGGGGCGTGGTGGTTCCAGCGTCGGACCGGAGCGTGTGCCGCGCGAGGTGCTGGCAGTCCCTCCCCGGGGGACCGGTCGGCCCCGGTGCGCGCCGTCCGTCCCCGCAGGGCCCAAGGGCCCTTTGCCTGAGCCGGCCGACCCCTGGCGGTTCCCCCACGCCGCAGGAAGGCTCGAAGACATCGGGAGGTTCACGGACTCGGGAGGGACACGCCATGCTTCACGACATCGCGGTGGGGGTCGACGGGTCGCCCGCGAGCCTCGCGGCCGCGCACTGGGCGGCCCAGGAGGCTCAGCGGCGGGGAACCGGGCTCAGCGTGGTGCACGCCTGGCACCCCCATGCGCGCCCGGCGCCGTACGTTCCTCAGGACAGCACCGAGCACGGCTGGGCCGAGCAGACCCTTGAGGAGGCCGTACGCAGCGTCCGCACGGCCCATCCCGGTCTGCGGATCACCGAGCGCCTCGTGTGCGACGCGACGGTCGGCGCACTGGTCGCCACCGCGGCCGATGCCGACATGCTGGTCCTCGGCACACGCGGACCGGGGCGGGTGGGCGGGTTCGTGACGGGGTCGGTGTCCCAGCGCGTCGTCGCCCGGCCCGCTTGCCCCGTCGTACTGGTGCGGGCAGGGCGGAGCGCTGCCGACGACCACCTGCCGGCCGCGGACGGCATTGCTCCGGACGAGATCCCCCAAACACCCTGCCGCGAGGTCGTTCTGGGACTGCACATCGGGCATCCCTGTGACGAACTGATCGAGTTCGCCTTCGACGCCGCCCGGCGGCGCGGCACCGGCCTGCGGGTGATCCATGCCTTCCGGATACCGCTCCGGCCTGCGCCCGGCCCGTCGGTGCCCCTCCGGTTCGCGACGCCCGACGGCCCGTCACTCGACCCGCAGCCACAGGCGCAGACGCCGGCCGACGTGGAACGCACCCTGACAGCGGTGCTGCGCCCCTGGCGGGAAAAGTTCCCGACCGTCCCGGTGACCGAGACGGTCACCGGGGGCCGGGCCGCCGTCACGCTGGTGCACGCGGCGCGGGACGCCGGGCTCCTCGTGGTGGGCCGTCGCACGAACGGGCGCAGGAGCGGTGCCCGCACAGGCTCCGTCGCCCATGCCGCGCTGCACCATGGCGGCTGCCCCGTCGCCGTGGTCCCGCATGACTGAGCCTGCTCACCGGCCACCCGCGTCGTGGAGAGCACGGGGGCCGACGGCTGTCGGAGACCTCGCTGTATCCCACGCGATCGTGTATGGCCGGTCGGCCCGCTCATCCGCGCCGAACTCGCCTTCGGCCAGGGCTTTCCGGCTCGGTGCACGGGTGGGACCGAAGGTCCCGGCGGGCCGGGGCCGGATGGGGACCGGTGCGGTGCCCTGTCCGGCACTCCTCGTCGGCACCTCGGACGACCAGCATCGACAGTGAACGGATGCCCCGACGAAAGGACCTGCGATGACCGCGACGGTGACAGCCGGCCCCCGGACCGCCGACGCCTGGCGGCAGTTCGCCGGAACGGGATGGCGTGAGCGCATCGACGTGCGCGACTTCATCCAGGCCAACTACACGTGCTACGACGGCGACGCCTCGTTCCTGACCGGACCGACGAACCGCACCCGCACGGTGTGGGAGAAGGTCGGCGCGCTCTTCCCCGAGGAGCGGCGCCGGGGCGTCCACGACGTGGACACCGCCACCCCGTCCACGATCACCTCGCACGCCCCCGGCTGGATCGACCGGGACCGCGAGCTGATCGTCGGCCTGCAGACCGACGCCCCGCTGAAGCGCGCGATCATGCCCAACGGCGGTCTGCGCATGGTGGAGAACAGCCTGAAGGCGTACGGCTACCAGCCCGACCCGTTCGTGACGAAGGTCTTCAGTACCTACCGCAAGACTCACAACGACGGCGTCTTCGACGCCTATACCCCCACGATGCGGGCGGCCCGCAGGGTCGGCATCATCACAGGGCTGCCGGACGCCTACGGCCGCGGGCGGATCATCGGCGACTACCGCCGCGTCGCCCTCTACGGAACCGACCGGCTGGTCGAGGCGAAGCGCGCCGAACGGGCTCTGCTGGACGCCCGGCCGTCCACCGCGGACGTCATCCGCGACCGTGAGGAACTGGCCGAGCAGCTACGGGCGTTGGGTGAGCTGACCCGGATGGCGGCGACCTACGGCTGTGACGTCTCCCGCCCGGCCGACACTGCGCACGAGGCCGTCCAGTGGCTCTACCTCGGCTACCTGGCGGCGGTGAAGGAACAGAACGGCGCGGCGATGTCGCTGGGCCGCACCTCCACCTTCCTGGACGTCTACCTCCAGCGGGACCTGGAGGAGGGCGTCCTCGACGAGTCCCGTGCCCAGGAGCTGATCGACGACTTCGTGATCAAGCTGCGGATCGTGCGCTTCCTGCGCACCCCCGAGTACGACGCCCTGTTCTCCGGTGACCCGACGTGGGTGACCGAGTCCATCGGCGGTATAGGCGTGGACGGCCGTCCGCTGGTGACCCGCACATCCTTCCGGTTCCTGCAGACGCTCTACAACCTCGGACCGGCCCCGGAACCCAACCTGACCGTGCTGTGGTCGCCGGGGCTGCCGGCCGGGTTCAAGGAGTTCTGTGCCCAGGTCTCCATCGACACCAGCGCCGTCCAGTACGAGTCGGACGAGCTGATGCGCCCGCGCACCGGTGACGACACCGCGATCGCCTGCTGCGTCTCCGCGATGGCGGTGGGCAGGCAGATGCAGTTCTTCGGCGCCCGGGTCAACCTCGCCAAGGCCCTGCTGTATGCCGTCAACGGTGGCCGGGACGAGATGAACGGTGAGCAGATCACTCCCGAGATGCCGGCGCTGAGCGGCGAGTACCTGGACTACGACGAACTGTCGGCGGCCTACGACCGCGTGCTGGACTGGCTCGCGCAGACGTACGTCGACGCGCTCAACGTCATCCACTACATGCACGACAAGTACGCCTACGAGCGCATCGAGATGGCGCTGCACGACTATCCCGTCCACCGCTTCATGGCCTGCGGCATCGCCGGCCTGTCCGTCGCCGTGGACAGTCTGTCCGCTGTCAGGCACGCACGGGTGAGGGTGTTCCGGGACGCGACGGGACTGGCCGTGGACTTCGAGACCGAGGGCGAGTTCCCGGCGTACGGCAACAACGACGACCGGGCCGACTCCCTCGCCGTCGAACTGGTGGAGTCGTTCATGGCCAAGGTGCGCAAGCACCCCACCTACCGGGATGCCGAGCACACGCAGTCGGTGCTGACCATCACCTCCAACGTCGTGTACGGCAAGCACACCGGCAACACCCCCGACGGCCGCCGCGCCGGCCGGCCCTTCGCTCCGGGCGCCAACCCGATGAACGGCCGGGACCGGCACGGGGTGGCGGCCTCGGCGCTGTCGGTGGCCAAGCTGCCGTACGAGCAGGCGCGCGACGGCATCTCCCTGACCACCACGATCACTCCGGAGGGACTCGGGCACGTACCCGAGGAGCGCGCGGGCAACCTGGTCGGCATCCTCGACGCCTACATGTCCGCGGGCGGTTTCCACATGAACGTCAACGTCCTGGACCGGGCCGTGCTGGAGGACGCGATGGAGCACCCGGAGAAGTACCCGGAGCTCACGATCCGGGTCTCCGGATACGCCGTCAACTTCGTCCGCCTGACCCGCGAGCAGCAGCTCGACGTGATCAGCCGCACCTTCCACGGATCGCTGTGACCGGCATCGTGCACGGCGCGGCCATCGGCCGGATCCACTCCTGGGACCTGTCCACCGGCGTGGACGGTCCCGGGACCCGGTTCGTGCTGTTCGTCAGTGGCTGCCCCCTGCGCTGCCTGTACTGCGCCAACCCCGACACCTGGCACATGCGCGACGGGCGGGCGGTCACCGTCGACGAGGTGATGGGGGAGATCGACAAGTATCGGGCGTTCATCACCACGGCGGGTGGCGGAGTGACTCTCACGGGCGGTGAGCCTCTGCTTCAGTCCGCGTTCGCCGGCGCCGTGCTGCGCCGTTGCAAGGAGGCCGGTCTGCACACCGCGCTCGACACCTCCGGCTTCCTCGGCCTCCGTGCCACGGACGAACTCCTTGCCGACACCGACCTTGTGCTGCTGGACATCAAGTCCTTCGACATCCCCACCTACCGGAAGCTGACCGGCGGCGGACTCGACCCCACACTGAACTTCGCCACCCGTCTCGACCGACTGGGCAAGCGCATGTGGATCAGATACGTGCTGGTGCCCGGCTGGACCGACGATCCGGAGGCGGTCGACGGGCTCGGTGGCTTCCTTGCGGGGCTCGGCAGCGCCGAGCGGATCGATGTCCTGCCGTTCCACAAGCTCGGCGCCGCCAAGTACGACGCCCTGGACGTCCCCTTTCCCCTGCGAGACACGCCGACCCCCGACGCGGCACTGGTGGACCGGGTCCGCGGCCAGTTCCGCGCACACGGTCTGGTGGCCCACTGACCGCAGCCGCGTCTTCGGCCCGAGCGCCGCGGTCCCGCCGCCGAGGGGCCGAAGGTCCCCCGGACCGTCCCCGCACGGCCCATGACCCGACGGGTGCACCACCGCAAAGCTGAAAGCGGTCCCGGAACAGACCGGGATCGCCGAACTTCAGGGGAGGACAACCGACATGACAGTGCGTGTGGGCATCAACGGCTTCGGCCGCATCGGCCGCAACTATCTGCGCTGCGCTCTGGAACGAGCCGACACCGGCACCGGTGTGCCGCTGGAGGTGGTGGCGGTGAACGACACCACCTCGCCCGAGGCGCTGGCGCATCTGCTGACGTACGACTCGACGTACGGGCGGCTGCACCGCACCGTCGAGCACGATGAGACCTCGCTGTCCGTGGACGGACACCGGATGGAGGTGACTGCCGAGCGCGACCCCGCCGCCCTGGGGTGGGGCGACCTCGGAGTGGATCTGGTGATCGAGTCGACCGGCCGCTTCCGCACGCGCGAGCAGGCCGGCCTGCACCTGGCGGCCGGGGCACGCAAAGTGCTGCTGTCCGTGCCTGGCAAGGGCGTCGACGCCACGATCGTGATGGGTGTCAACGAGGGCACGTACGACGCGGAACAGCATCACGTGATCTCCAACGCCTCCTGCACCACCAACTGCGTGGCTCCCATGGTGAAGGTGCTCGACGACCACTTCGGGCTCGTCAAGGGGCTGATGACCACCATCCACGGTTACACCAACGACCAGGTCGTCCTCGACGGCCTGCACAAGGACCTGCGTCGCGGCCGCTCGGCGGCGGTGAACATCATCCCCACCACCACCGGTGCCGCCCGCGCCGTGGGCCTGGTCCTGCCGGAGCTGGCCGGCACACTGGACGGCAGTGCCGTGCGCGTCCCCGTCGAGGACGGCTCGCTGACCGATCTGACGGTGGTACTCGGCCGGCCGGTGAGCGCGGAAGAGGTGAACGCCGCCTACCGGGAGGCCGCGGAAGGCCCGCTGAAGGGCGTGCTGAGGGTGTCCGACGCCCCGATCGTCTCGCGCGACGTCGTCGGCGACACCGCTTCGTGCGTCCTGGACGCACCGCTGACCCAGGCGCACGGGGAACTGGTGAAGGTCTTCGGCTGGTACGACAACGAGTGGGGCTACACCAACCGCCTGCTGGACCTCACCGAGTATGTCGCGACCCGGCTGCCGGGGAACTGAACACCCCGGCCGGCCCACGCCCTTGCTGTGACAGTGTTCCCGTACCGCCCTCGGAGCCGAGCCGCTACCGTGGCGGGGGAGCGCACGGTTGTCGCAGTTCGGTGGGGTGTGGAGGGTCATCGGTGGGAAGTGCCAGAGAGGTTCGGGAGGCCCGTGGGGGGCTGCCGCAGTTGCGGCTGGATGAGTTGCTGGATGAGCTGCAGGCCCGTCTGGACGCGGCACGTGGCACCCGTGACCGGGTGCACAGCCTGCTGGAGGCGGTGCTGTCGGTCGGCCGGGAACTGGACCTCGAACAGGCACTGCACAGCATCGTCGAGGCCGCGGCGGCCCTGGTCGACGCGGAGTACGCCGCACTGGGAGTGATCGGCCCGGACGGCAAGCGGCTCTCGGCCTTCCACACGGTGGGTGTCAGCGACGAGCAGATCGCCCGCATCGGCCCCTACCCGGAAGGCCATGGCATCCTCGGTGAGCTGATCCGCCACCCCGAGCCGCTGCGGCTGACCAAGCTCTCCGAGAACTCCGCCTCCTACGGATTCCCGGCCCACCACCCGCCGATGAACACCTTCCTGGGCGTCCCCATCCGGGTACGGGATCACGTCTTCGGGAACCTGTACCTGACCGAGAAGCGGGGCGGGCAGCAGTTCGACGAAGATGACGAGGCGGTGCTGGCCACCCTCGCCGTGGCGGCCGGCGTGGCGATCGACAACGCCCGCCTCTACGAGGAGTCCCGGCTGCGCGAGCGCTGGCTCCAGGTGAACGCGGAGATCACCCACACCCTGATGTCCGGCACCGATCAGGGCGGGGTGCTGCGGCTGATCGCCGAACGGGCCAGAGAGATCACCGGCTCCGCCCTGAGCGTGGTGGCCATGCCGGTGAGCGGGACGGACACGCTCGCCGTGGAACTCGCGATCGGCCAGGAGGCCGAGGCACTGCGCGGGATGGTGCTGCCCGTGGAGGGAACCCTCGTGGGGCAGGCTTTCCGGCAGGGGACGTGGGTGAGCAGCCCGGACGTCTCCCAGGACGAGCGGATGTCGGTCGGCCTTCCGCGTTCCGGTGGTCTGGGACCGGCCGTGGCCGTCCCCGTCGGTTCCGGGGACGACAGGGTGCGCGGTGTGGTTCTTCTGGTCCGGGAAGCGGGCCGACCCGAGTTCTCCGAGAAGGAGACGCAACCGCTGCAGGTCTTCGCCGCGCAGGCCGCCGTCGCCATGGAACTGGCGGAGCGCCGCCAGGACGCCGAACAGATCGCGCTGCTGGAGGACCGCGACCGGATCGCACGCGATCTGCACGACCTGGCGATCCAGCGGCTGTTCGCCACCGGCATGACACTCCAGAGTGCCGGCCGGCGTATCCAGGACGAGAGGGCCTCCGAGCGGGTCCTGCGGGCGGTGGACGACCTCGACGAGACCATCAAGATCATCAGGTCGACGATCTTCGGCCTGCGTTACCGGGACGACACCGTGTCCTCCGGGCTGCGCGCCCGGGTGGTGCGGACGGCCGGTGACGCCGCACCGGTCCTGGGCTTCGCGCCGAGCGTCCGCATGGAGGGCCTGCTCGACACACACGTCCCGAGGGAGACCGCGGACCACGTCCTGGCTGTTCTGTCCGAGTCCCTGACCAACATCGCCCGGCACGCCCGGGCGGACCGCGCCGACTTGGCCCTGGAGACCGATGGCAAAGAAGTGCGGCTCACGGTCACGGACAACGGCGTGGGCATAGCGCCCGGAGGCCGACGCAGCGGACTGGGCAACATGGCGGAACGGGCGCGCGAACTCGGCGGGGACATGGAGTTGAGCAGTCCGGAAGGCAGGGGTACGCGCATCGTGTGGCACGCACCGGTGGGACAGGGCACGGACGCGTCGGACGCGTGAACCGGGCGACCCGCCGCCGGTCGCGGCGAGGCGGACGGGAGCTGAACGCCGCTCACTTCTGACGGCCGTTCACGTCACGTGTCCCTGGCGGGGAACACCGCGGAGCACGTGGGAGAGAACTCGTCCGTCGCAGTGCTCGCTCACAGCCGGGCGGGGATCCGCCCGGCCCCTGGCTCCGGCGTGGCCGAACGTCCCTCCATGGAGGGCCCGTTCAGCCCCGCGATCACGGCCCATCGGCACCCGGCGCGCGACCGGCTTCTGCACCAGAGTGAGTGGTGTCAGGAACCACCCCGGACAGTCCCGAAGGGATCACCACCATGGCCGTGCACGAGCACTCTCACCGCAGTGCGGGTTTCCACCTGCCGTCCTTGCGCAGGAACCGGACCACCGCCGCACCCGAGTCCGCCGTGTCGGCACACAGCGACACGCACACCGCACGGGCCTACGTCCTCGCCTCGGCGCGCCTGCTGATGGGCTTCGTCTTCCTGTGGGCCTTTCTCGACAAGACCTTCGGACTCGGCTACGCCACCGCTTCCGGCAAGGGCTGGATCGATGGCGGCTCGCCCGCCGAGGGGTTCTTGGGCCACGTCGCCGTCGGACCGATGGAGTCCACCTTCCACGCATGGGCCGGCGCCGCCTGGGCGGACTGGCTGTTCATGCTGGGCATGCTCGGCATCGGCCTCGCGCTGGCCGCAGGGGTGGCCCTGCGCCTGACGGCATTCGCGGGCACCGCGATGATGGCGCTGATGTGGGTGGCCGAATGGCCACCGGCCCAGCACCTGTCGGACGGCTCGATGAGCATGTCGACGAACCCGTTCGTCGACTACCACCTCGTCTACGCCGTGGTGCTCATCGCCCTCGCCGTCACCTCCGCCGGCGACACCCTCGGACTCGGACGGCTCTGGGCCCGGCTCCCGTTCGTCCGCGGTAACGGATGGCTGCGCTGAACACCGCTGGTGCGGTGGGCCTGCCGGCGGGCCCACCGCACCAGTGCGCCGATGGGGTCGGTCGGCCCCCGCCGGGGACCAGCGGCCCCTGCCCCGGAACCCCGGTGAACGAGAAGCTGAAACAGCACCACCCGCCACAGGAGGAGGACACCATGTCCCGCACGATCACGGTAGGACTCGATGGATCGCCCGAGAGCCGCGCCGCCGCGGACTGGGCGGCCCGCGAAGCGGCGCTGCGCGACCTGCCGGTCAAGCTCGTCCACGTGTGGCCGCCGGTACCCGAACCGATGCCCCAGACCCCGTTGTTCGACGCCGAGACCTACCAGCACTGGACCGAGCGGCTCCCCCGCGAGATCGCCGAGACCCTGATATCGCGCCACCCCGGGGTCGAGGTGTCCACCGAACAGCGGGCCGGAGCCGCGGCCGACGCCCTTGTGGAGGCCGCCCGCGACGCCGAGTTGCTGGTCCTCGGCTCCCGCGCGCTGAGCGGGCTCGGAGGCTTCCTGGTCGGATCTGTCGGACAGGCCGTGGTCGCCCGCACCGAAACGCCCGTGGTCCTCGTACGGGCCGGGGAACAGGCCGCCGACGAACACCTCGCGGATCCCGCGGGTGTCCCGTCCGCGGACACCGCCTTCCGGCCCGTCGTCCTCGGCCTCGACACCGCCGGCGCCGACGACGCCGTGATCGCCTTCGCCTTCGAGGAGGCCCGGCGCCGCCACACGGGTCTGTACGCCGTCCACGGCTGGAGCCTGCCGCCCTACTACGCGTACAGCATGGCCGCCGCTGTCGATTTGAGCGACGACATCGCCCGGCAGCAGGCCGCCGAACTCACCGACGCCCTGCGCCCCTGGCAGCAGAAGTACCCGGATATCGAGGTCGTCGAGGTGTCCCGGCTCGACAGCCCCGCCAGGCAACTGATCGACGCCTCCCGCGACGCCTCTCTCGTCGTCGTCGGCCGACGCGTGCGCCGCAACCCCTTCGGCGCCCACATCGGTGCCGTCACCCACGCGGTGCTGCACCACGCCACCGCACCCGTCGCCGTCGTCGCCCACCACTGACGCGTCCGACCCCACGAGACGATCATTGAAGGAGCAGGCACCATGAAGGCAGCAGTCGTGCGGGAGTTCGGTGAACCCCTGGTCATCGAGGAGCGCCCCGACCCCGAACCCGGCTTCGGCCAGGTCCGCGTCCGTGTCGAGGCGTCCGGGCTGTGCCACACCGATATCCACGCCGCAAACGGTGACTGGCCGGTCAGGCCGACACCGCCGTTCGTGCCCGGCCACGAGGGCGTCGGCCTCGTCGAGGAACTCGGCAACGGCGTCACGCACTTGTCCGTCGGACAGCGGGTCGCCGTGCCGTGGCTGGGCAGGGCGTGCGGGCGGTGCGAGCACTGCCTGTCCGGCTGGGAGACGCTTTGCGAGAGCCAGGTCAACACGGGATACGGCTGCGACGGCGGGTACGCCGAGAAGATGCTGGCCTGGGCCGACTTCGCCCAGGTCGTGCCCGAGGGTGTCAGTGCCCTCGACGCCGCGCCGCTGACCTGCGCGGGCGTCACCACCTACAAGGCCCTGAAGGTCGCCGCCGTCCGGCCCGCCCAGCTGGTCGCCATCTCGGGCGTGGGCGGGCTCGGCCACCTGGCGGTGCAGTACGCGAAGATCGCCGGGGCCACCGTCGCCGCGATCGACGTCACCGACGACAAGCTCGAACTAGCCCGCGAACTCGGCGCCGACATCGTCATCGACGCCCGCACCCAGGACGTCGGCGCCGAGCTGAAGCGGCACGGCGGGGCCCACGCCGCTCTCGCCCTCGCCGTGAATCCGGCCGCCTTCGAAGCGGTCAACTCCGGCTTGCGGCGCGGCGGAAAGCTCGTGATGGTGGCCCTGCCCGCGCACGGCACCATCCAGGTGCCGATTTTCGACACCGTCCTCAACGGCACCTCGGTGATCGGTTCCATCGTCGGCACTCGCCAGGACCTTGCCGAGGTCTTTCAACTCCACGCGGCGGGCCGGACCAGGGTCATCCAGGAGACCCGCCCGCTCGCCGCCGTCAACGAATCCGTCGACGAGGTCCTGCGCGGTCGGATCAAGGCCCGCATCGTCTTCGACCTCGGCGCGGAAGGCTGAGAACGACGCCGCAGCCCTTGCCGCGACCCGGCAGCAGGGCCTGGCCGACACCGATCGCCGAGGTCGCCCGACCCGTGGTTTTGTGCGTGCGCGTCATGTGTGGTGCGGGTGTTGACGGTCGATACGCGTCCCGCCGCTGCCCAGCAACGCCGCGGGCCTGCGAGCACGCCTACTACGTGGGCACTCGTGCCTCGTGCGACGCCCCGGGGCAGAGCCGACCGCGGCCCGGCGCCGCGGTCCGGTTCGTGGGCTGCTACGAGACCGGGGTCACTCGACTCCCGCTACGAGAGCAGCGGGGAGACGCGACCGGCCTCACGAGAGCGGAGCCGCATCCACCTGGCGCCACGTCGCCACCGGGCCGGGGTCACGGGAGTCCTCGGGGGTGACCCAGAACGCCCTCCCCAGTTCGGCGCTGTACTGGGCGCCCGTCCGCCCGTCACCGGACGAGCGGCCGGTCAGGCGGCGACCGATCCACGGCAGCAAGTGCCGGCGGGCGAAACGGAGGTCATCGACGCGTCGTATCGCCCATTTCGGGGGCGCGGCGGCCGGCAGTGGCGTCTGCCAGTCGTTCTCCGGCGGCAGCCCCAGCGCCTGCCAGACCGCCTCCGCCACCCTGCGGTGCCCGTCGGCCGTCAGATGCAGCCGGTCGACGTCCCACAAGCGGGGATCGCCCAGGGCCGGTGCTCCGTACAGATCGACGACCGATGCTCCGTGGCGGGCCGCCAGGTCGTCGACGAGTGTGAACAGCTCCTCCATCCGCGGACGGAAACGTTCCATCACCGGGCCGTTGCGACCGGGGCTGCGCATGAGCACGAGCTTCTTGCACGAGGGCGCGAGCCGCTCCACGGCTTCTTCGAGCCGTCCGCGGACCATGCCCATGTCGCACTTGGGCCGCAGCGTGTCGTTGAGACCGCCGACGAGCGTGATGACGTCCGCCTGCATGGCGGCGGCCACATCGACCTGCTCGTCGACGATCTGGCTGATCAGCTTGCCTCGTACGGCGAGATTCGCGTATCGGAATCCCGGCGTGCGGACCGCGAGCCGTCCGGCGAGGACATCGGCCCAGCCCCGGTAGGAGCCGTCGGGCAGCAGGTCCGACATGCCCTCGGTGAACGAGTCGCCGACCGCGACAAGGCTGGTGTAGGAGGCATTCATTTCCATGGCGCTGCGATCGTATCGCGGTGGGCTCCGGCCTCCTCCCGCGACGGTCGCGGATGGGGCGCGGCCGAACGCGCACCACGCCCCACCCCATCCCGCCTCACAGCGCCCACCGAACGGTCAGCGCGCCTTCGGCCGTCCCACCAGTTCGCGCAGCACGTCCTCCATCGTGACCATTCCGGCCAGTCGCTCGTCCTCGTCCAGAACCGCCGCCAGATGTGTACGGCTGCGCCGCAGCGCGGTCAGTACGTCGTCGAGCGGTGTGGCGGCCCGTACCCGGGCGATCGGGCGCATCGCCGTCACGGGGAACGGCACATCGCGCGGTGTGGCGTCCAGGGCGTCCTTCACATGGAGGTAGCCCAGGATCCGCTCCTCGCTGTCCATCACCGGGAAGCGCGAGAAACCGGTCTCGTACGAGAGCTGTTCCAGCTGTTCCGGCGTCGTCCCGATCCTGGCGTAGACCACTCGCTCGACCGGCATGACCACATCCCGCACCGGGCGACGGCCCAGCTCAAGGGCGTGGTGCAGCCGTTCGGCCGCGCGGTCGTCGACCAGCCCGGCAGCCCCGGCATCCTTCACCAGCCGGGCCAGTTCGTCGTCGGAGAACGTGGCGGACACCTCGTCCTTCGTCTCGACCCGCAGGAGTTTCAGCAGCGCGTTGGCGAAGGCGTTGATGGCGAAGATCACCGGGCGCAGCGCCCGGGCGAGGGTCACCAGCGGTGGTCCGAGCAGCAGTGCGGTCCGTACGGGCTCGGCCAGGGCGATGTTCTTCGGCACCATTTCGCCGAGGAGCATGTGCAGATACGTCGCCACGGACAGCGCGATCACGAACGAGATCGGATGGACCAGTCCGTGCGGCACGCCCACCGCGTCGAAGACGGGCTCCAGCAGATGCGCGATGGCCGGTTCGGCGACGATGCCGAGGACCAGGGTGCACAGGGTGATGCCCAACTGCGCCGCCGCGAGCAGCGCCGAGACGTGTTCGAGGCCCCAGATGACGCTGCGCGCCCGCCGGTTTCCGTTCTCCGCCTCCGGTTCTATCTGGCTGCGGCGTACGGAGATCAGCGCGAACTCCGCGCCGACGAAGAAGGCGTTGAAGACCAGGGTCATCAGTCCGATGAAGAGCTGGACGGCGATCATCGTGCGTCCTTTGCCTGCTCGTCGTCGCCGGGCAGCGGCGCATGCAGCAGCGCCCGCGCGGCACGGCGCCCGGAGGCGTCCACCACGTCGACCCGCCAGCCGGCCAGTTCGATCGAATCACCCACGGCGGGGATGCGGCCGACCTCGGTGGCGATGATTCCGGCGAGTGTCTCGTACGGTCCCTCCGGCACCCGCAGTCCTATCCTCTTCAGCTGGTCGATGCGGGCGGCGCCGTCGGCCGACCACAGGGTCCGTCCGTCGGCGTCCTCGCCCGCCGCTGCCAGGTCCGGCGTCTCGTGCGGGTCGTGCTCGTCGCGCACCTCGCCGACCACCTCCTCGACGATGTCCTCCAGGGTCACGACGCCGGCTGTCCCGCCGTACTCGTCGATGACGACGGCCATGGCGAGCCTGCTGGACAGCCGGTCCAGAAGCCGGTCCACGGTGAGGGTCTCCGGTACGAGCAGGGGCTCGCGCAGCAGCTCCGAGACGCGTGTACGGGGCCGCTGCTCGGCCGGGACGGCCAGCACGTCCTTGATGTGTGCCACGCCGACGACGGTGTCGAGGTTGCCGCGGTACACCGGGAAGCGGGACAGTCCGGTCGCCCGGGTGGCGTTCGCCACGTCCTCGGCGGTCGCCTGTATTTCGAGCGCGGTGACCTGGACCCGCGGGGTCATGACGTTCTCCGCCGTGAGCTCCGCCAGGTTGAGGGTGCGGACGAACAGCTCCGCGGTGTCCGCCTCCAGCGCGCCCGCCTTCGCGGAGTGCCGGGCCAGCGCCACCAGCTCCTGCGGGCTGCGGGCAGAGGCCAGTTCCTCGGCCGGTTCCAGGCCGAAGCGGCGCACGATCCGGTTCGCGGTGTTGTTGAGGTGGCTGATGAACGGCCGGAAGACCGAGGTGAAGGCCCGCTGCGGGGTCGCCACGGACTTCGCCACGGCGAGCGGGGAGGAGATCGCCCAGTTCTTCGGTACGAGTTCACCGACGACCATCAGGAACACGGTGGACAGCGCGGTTCCCAGGACGAGGGCCAGGGAGGACGCCACCCCGGGGGACAGGCCGACGGCCTCCACCGGTCCGCGGATCAGCTTCGCGATGGACGGTTCGGAGAGCATGCCGACCACCAGGTTGGTGACGGTGATGCCGAGCTGTGCGCCGGAGAGCTGGAAGGTGAGGCTCCGTACGGCCTTCATGGCGCTCGCGGCGCCGCGCTCGCCCTGTTCGACGGCCCGTTCGAGCTGGCCGCGCTCGACGGTCGTCAGTGAGAACTCGGCCGCGACGAAGGCGCCACAGGCGAGCGAGAGCAGCACCGCCACGAGCAGCAGAAGCACTTCCGTCATCGGTTCACCTCCGTCCCATGATCGGGCAGGGGCAGGAGAATCGCTCGGTGTCGGAGATGTCGAGGATGTCGACTGAGGCGATGGTGACTACTGGGAGGCTCGCCCATGGGCGGACGCTCACACCTTTCGGAAGGATCGGTAGGGAGATCATCCATCGTAAAGGATCGGCAAAGTCGTCCGCCCTCTCGGGTGATCGTCTCAGTCCGTGAGGGGCTTCACCCAGCGCCGCCAGTGGTCCTCGCGGTGGTAGCCGCCCGCGGCCCAGGTGTGGTGCGCCCGCTCATTGGCCTCCAGGACCATGGCGTCCACCCGTCGCCCGCCCAGGGCGATGAACCGCTGTTCCGCCGCTTCCAGCAGGGCGGTGGCGATGCCCTGCCTGCGCCGGTCCGGGTGTACGGCCAGCCGGTACGCGGAGCATCGCCAGCCGTCGAAACCGGCTATGACACTTCCCACGAGCAGCCCGTCGCGCTCTGCGAGAAGCAGGGCCCCGGGGTCTCGCGAGATGAGCCGGGACACTCCGTCGTGGTCGTCGCTGATACTCGTCCCTTCTGCGGCTTCGCGCCAGAACCGCAGGACGGCGTCGATATCGGTGAGGGTGGCGCAACGGACGTGGAGATCACTCATCCGGCGAGCCAAGCAGAGCGCGGACCCGCTCGGCGAACGATTTCCGCTCCTCGGACCTCTCTGCGCTCGGCGGTCAGAGTTCCGCGTCGAGGATGTCCAGGAACGCCGCGGCGTTCACGCTCCCGTCGGGGCGGGGCAGGGACAGTTCTGCCCAGATGACCTTGCCCTGGGGGGTGTAGCGGGTGCCCCAGCGTTCGGTCAGCTGGGCGACGAGGAACAGCCCGCGGCCTCCCTCGTCCAGTGCGGCGGCATAGCGCAGATGGGGCGAGGTGCTGCTGCCGTCGGCGACCTCGCAGGTCAGGGTGCGGTCGAGCAGCAGCCGTATCGTGACCGGTGCGGAGCCGTAGCGGATGGCGTTGGTGATCAGCTCGCTGAGCACCAGTTCCACGGCGAATGCCAGCTCGGACAGGCCCCAGTCGTCGAGCTTCCCGGCCACGGCGGCGCGCATCCCCGCCACTGCGGCGGGGTCGAACGGCACGTCCCAGTCGGCGACGTGGTCGGGCGGGATCGCCCGTGTGCGGGCGATCAGCAGCGCCACATCGTCCTTGGGCCGGCTGGGCAGGAGGTCGTCGAGCACCGCCTGGCAGCTCTCGTCCGGCGACCGGTCGGGGTGGTACGCCAGGGCTTCGCGCAGCAGCTCGATCCCCACGTCGATGTCCCGGGTGCGGTCCTCGATGAGCCCGTCGGTGTACAGGACGAGCTGTGTGCCCTCCGCCAGCTCCAGTTCCTCGGTCTCGAACGGCATGCCGCCCAGGCCCAACGGCGGCCCGGCCGGCAGATCGGGGAACGTCACGTTGCCGTCGGGCCGTACGACTGCGGGCGGGGGATGCCCCGCCCGCGCCATTGCACAGCGGCGGGAGACGGGATCGTAGATCGCATACAGGCAGGTGGCGCCCGTGATCCCGGCACCGGCGGTCGTTTCCACCTCCTCCTGGTCGATGCGCTGGACCAGGTCGTCGAGGTGGTTGAGGATCTCGTCGGGCGGCAGGTCGAGTGTGGAGAAGTTGTGCACGGCGGTACGCAGCCGTCCCATCGTGGCGGCCGCGTGCAGGCCGTGGCCGACGACGTCCCCGACGACCAGCGCCACCCGGCTGCCCGGCAGCGGGATCACATCGAACCAGTCGCCGCTCACCCCGGAGAACGCGGGCAGGTAGCGATGGGCGACATCGAGTGCGCTCTGCTCGGGCAGGGCGCGCGGGAGCAGGCTGCGCTGCAGTGTCACGGCCAGTGCGTGCTCCCGGGTGTAGCGGCGGGCGTTGTCGATGCTGACCGCCGCCCGGGCGACCAGTTCCTCGGCCAGGGACAGGTCGTCCTCCTCGAACGGCTGGGGTTTCTCCGAGCGCCAGAAGTTGGCCATGCCGAGGATGACGCCCCGGGCCTGGAGGGGCACGGTGATCAGCGAGTGGATGCCGTACTCGACGACCCTGTGTGTCCGCTCCGGTTCCTGGGCGAGCCAGCCGGGTGCGGCGGACAGGTCGGGCACCAGCTCCGAGCGGCCACTGCCGAAGGCCTTCGCCTGCGGCGTGGAGGGCAGGAAGTCGATCAGGGTGCCGCGTTCGTAGAGCGGATGGTCGTCCCGGATGCCCCGGACGGCGGTGCGGCGCATGTCCGCGCCCGTGGTCGTCGGCTCGTCGCCGTGCAGGACCGGATCGGCAAGGTCGACGGTGACGAAGTCGGCGAGCCGGGGGACCGCGACCTTCGCCAGCTCCTCGGCCGTGCTCACCACATCGAGGGTGGTGCCGATGCCCAGCCCGGCGTCGTGCAGCAGTTGCAGCCGCTCGCGGGCGCGGTCCGCCCTGCCCGACAGTGCCCGCAGCTCCGTGGAGTCACGCAACGTCGCGACCGTCCCCTTCGGGCCGCCGTGACGATCGGTGGTCCGCTGGTTGACCGCGAGCAGGCGGTCCCCCGCAAGGTGCACCTCGTCCGTGGCCGCGCGGCCCGAGGTCAGCAGCTCCACCGTGCCGGGATCGAGGCCGGGCAGGTCCTTGATGCGCTGCCCCTCGGCATCCTGCGGCAGGTCCAGCAGCCGCCTGGCCTCGTCGTTCGCCAGGACGAGCCGGCCGTCGTTGCTGACGATGAGCACGCCCTCGCGCACGGAGTGCAGCACCGCGTCATGATGCTCGTACATACGGGTCATCTCGGCCGGGCCCAGCCGGTGGGTCTGGCGCCGCAGCCGTCTGGCGATCAGCGCGGTCCCCGTCGTGGCCATGACGAGCGCGGCCGCTCCGGTACCGAGGATGATCGGAATCTGCCGGGACACCACGCTGGTCACGTTCTCGACCTTCATGCCGGCGGACACCAGGCCCACGACCTTGTCCGCGTGGTCCTCGATGGGGACGACCGCCTGCACCTCGTGGCCGAGCGGGCCGTTGACGCTCTCGGTGTACACCTGCCCGGCCAGCGACGGCCCGATGGTGCCGACGAACTTCTTTCCGATCTGCTGCGGCTGAGGGTGCGTGTAACGGATCCCCTTGGTGTTCATCACCACGATGAAGTCGACGCCGGCCGCCTTCCGCGCGGCCTCGGTGAGCGGTTGGAGCACCTTGGAGGGATCAGGGGTCTTCAACGCGGCCAGGACGCCCGGTGAGTGCGCGAACGTCTGCGCGACGGCGATCGAACGGTGTCTCGCCTCCGAGTTGGTGTCGTGCTGGGACTGCAGCAGGAGCGCCAGCACCGCGGCCGCCACGAGGAGCACCACCACAGCCACCTGCAGGGCGAAAACCTGCCCGGCGAGGCTTCGGGGGTGCTTGTCCGTGAGTGACCGAACCGGTGCGTTCCGGAATCGGCCGAAACGTTTGGCCACATTGCCCTTTTTAACACCGCAAGGTCGACACCGCGTTGGGGCGAGGCTGGCAGGAGGGGCCTTTCGGGCGGGAGTGTGCGGCTGCGGCAATCGGCTGCCGGCAGGGCGCCGTGGCGCAGGCGTCGTTCCCCGACAGATGTACGGGGCACCGGAGGGCTCCTCTTGCCGGTGCTAGCAGACCCGCGCTAGCGTGATGGAGTGCCCAAGACTCAGCTGAACGTGAGAGTGGACGAGGCCACCGCCGAGGCCGCGCGTCAGCGCGCGCTGCAAAGGGGGATGAGCGTGAACCGCTACATAGAAGAGCTCGTCAAGCAGGATGCGGGCGAGGTCGGACACACCTTTGTCGAAGCCGCGGCCGACTTCATGAAGCAGTACGAGTCGGTGTTCGCCGAGGAGTTCGGCCCGGAGCGCAAAGGCACGCGTTGAACCTCCAGATCGACCTTTCCTGGCTGCTCATGGTGGCCGAGCACAAGACCCCCGGCGATCCACAGGTCGTCGACTGGGGCGCGCTAGTGGCCGCGGTGGCCCGCCATGAGGCCGAGATCTTCGGCAGCCCCGTCTACAGCGACCCGCACTCCAGGGCCGCATCCCTTCTGCAGTTGCTGCTCCATGTGCCCGCGCTCGAACACTCCAATGCCCTGTTCTCCTCGGCCGTCGCCTACGGCTATCTCGTCGCCTCCGGACTGAAGGTCATCACTTCACCCGAGCAGGTGCGCGACTTGGCCCGGCTCGTGAAGGAGGGCAAGGCGGATGTCCGGGCCATCGCCGACGAACTGCGCCAGTGGAGCCTGTGACACCGCCGGTGCGCGTCGGTGGACCGATGAATCGGTGACGCCGCGGGCACGCGGTGACGCGCCGATGCGTCAGCTCACCACGGTCGGCCGCCGCGCCACGCCAAGCACGCACGCCGATGTGGGCAGCCGGATTCCCCAGTCGGGCATCCTGACCCTGCGGTACGTCTCCACCGTGAACCCGGCGCGCTCGATGGCGGCCAGGGTGTCGCGCGCCGTGTGACAGCCACCTGCCACCAGCGGCCACACCGTACGGTCCAGCGCCAGCTGAACCGTTGCCATGGCCCGGTCATCGGCCCGCACGTGCTCGAAGAAACGGAGCTCGCCGCCGGGACGCAGCACCCGTACGATCTCCGCGAGCGAACGCTCCACATTCCGCACGGTGCACAGCACCAACGACGTGACGGCCCCGTCGAACGCCTCGCTCTTCACCGGCAGGGCCTCTGCCACACCCGGCACCACATCCACCGGAATTCCGGCACGCAGCGCCGACCGTACCGCCAACTGCCGCAGGGTGCGCTCGGGTTCGATCGCCACCACCTCCGACACCGCGGGCGGGTAGTGCGCGAAGTTCAGGCCGTTGCCCGCCCCTATGTCGATGACCCGGCCCGACAGACCGGCCAGCAGTTCCGAGCGCACCGCGGCCAGCCCCGCCCCGGTCTCCGCGGCCACGCTCATCCGGGCGTAGAACCGGGCGAAGACCGGATGGTGCACGGCGTCCTCAAGGATCTTCGTGCTGCGCAGACGCATGGCGGACCTCCTCGACACGGCGCTCGACCGGAAAGGTAGGGCTACCTTGATTCTTCCCCGTCCCGCGCGGCTCAGCCGCTCAGTCCGCCCGCCGATTCCCGCCCAGTTCCGCCGCCAGCCAACTCCCCGCCCTGGCGCGGAACTCGGCGGGCGCCAGCGCCCCCGCACCGGCCGGCACCGCACCCAGCAGCGGGGCGCCCGCGGCCACCGGAAGGTCCTGAAGATTGCAGAGCGCCGCGAGGTCCGGCTCGGCGGGCATGCTGCCCACCACCACACCGCGGCACTCCAGCCCCCGGGCCCGCAGAGCTTCCGAGGTCAACGCGGTGGCGTTGAGCGTGCCGAGCCCGGCCGGTGCCACGATCAGGACCGGCGCGCCCAGCAGCCGGGCCGCATCGGCCAGGGTCGCGCCCTCGTCGTCGTACCGTACGAGCAGGCCGCCCGCGCCCTCGATCAGCACCAGATCGTGCCCGGCCGCCAGCTTCTCGGCCGCCTCGGCGATCTCGTACGGCCGTACCGGCGCCAGACCGGCCCTGCGGGCGGCCGTGGCCGGTGCCAACGGTTCGGGGAACCGCGCCAGTTCGACCGCGGTCACATGGCCGCCCGCCAGCCGTGCCACCTCGGCGGCATCGCCGGGCTCGCCGGGGGCCAGCCCCGTCTGCGCGGGCTTGAGCACCGCGACGCGCCGGTCCCGGCAGGCCGCCGCCACGGCCGCGGTCACGACCGTCTTGCCGATCTCCGTGCCGGTACCCGTCACCACCAGAACCGTCATCTCAGCCCTCCCGCGCGGCCGCGCACACGGCACGGCAGATCCGTGCCACATCCTCGTCACCCGTCACATACGGCGGCATCGTGTAGACGAGATCGCGGAACGGCCGCAGCCACACGCTTTCCCGTACCGCCGCCCGGGTCGCGGCCTCCATGTCCACCTCGTGATCCAGCTGTACGACGCCGATCGCGCCCAGCACCCGCACATCCCGCACCCCGGGCAGCTTCGCGGCCGGGGCGAGACCGTCGCGCAGCGCGCCGCCGATCCGCTCGACCTCCTTCTCCCAGTCCTGTCCGAGCAGCAGGTCGATGGAGGCGCACGCCACCGCGGAGGCGAGCGGGTTGCCCATGAACGTCGGCCCGTGCGCCAGCACCGGTACCTCGCCGCGCGAGATGCCCTGCGCCACCCGTGAGGTGCACAGCGTCGCCGCCATCGTCAGATAGCCGCCGGTAAGTGCCTTGCCCACGCACATGACATCGGGCGAGATGCCCGTGTGCCCGGCGGCGAACAGCTTTCCCGTACGGCCGAAACCCGTGGCGATCTCGTCGAACACCAGCAGCACGTCATGCGCGTCGCACGCCTCGCGCAGCACCCGCAGATAAGCGGGGGAGTGGAACCGCATCCCGCCCGCACCCTGCACCACCGGCTCCACGATCACCGCGGCCAGCCGGTCGGCGTGCTCCCCGATCAGGTCCCACAGGTGCTGTACGTACGCGGCGTCCGGCTCCGCGTCGAAGCCGGCCGGCGGCTCGTCCGCGAAGACCTGCCGGGGCAGCACACCCGACCACAGCTCGTGCATGCCGCCCTCGGGGTCGCACACCGACATCGGCTGCCAGGTGTCCCCGTGATAGCCGCCGCGCCAGGTCAGCAGCCGCTGCTTGGCCGACCGCCCGGCCGAGCTCCAGTACTGCAGACACATCTTCACCGCGACCTCGACCGACACCGACCCGGAGTCGGCGAGGAAGACATGGCGCAGCGGTTCCGGGGTGATCTCCACCAGCCGGGTGGCCAGGCGCACGGCGGGCTCATGGGTGAGCCCGCCGAACATCACATGACTCATCCGGTCCAGCTGGCCGCGTGCCGCCTCATTGAGCACCGGGTGGTTGTAGCCGTGCACCGCCGACCACCACGACGACATCCCGTCGACCAACTCGTGCTGCCCGTGGGCCGGTTCGGCGAGCCGGAGGCGGACCCCGGACGCGGACTCCACGACCAGCGGCTCCTGACGTCCCGGCATCGGGCCGTACGGATGCCAGACGTGGGCCCGGTCCAGGGACCGCAGCTCGGCCGGGGAGAGAGCCTCAGGCATTGGGGGCGAGATCCGTACCCGCACCGCGACGGCGGACCGCCACCAGATCCGTGCGCGCGGCCGGGACATCGCCGGGCTCGGCCGCGGTCTCCGCGGGCGCGTCACCGCAGGGCGCGCACCCGCCCTCGTGCGAACCACAGCCGCCACCCACCTGCGAACGGTGCGAGGGCAGCGTCGTCGTTCCCGCTCCCTCCACCTCGAAACCGGCGTCCGCGATCATGTCCAGATCCGCCTGCCCCGCCTGTCCCTCACTGGTGAGGTAGTCGCCCAGGAAGATCGAATTGACCAGGTGCAGCGCGAGCGGCTGCATCGAGCGCAGATGCACCTCGCGCCCGCCCGCGAGCCGGACCTCCACATCCGGGCAGACGAACCGGACCATCGCCAGAATGCGCAGGCAGCGCTGCGGGGTGAGGTTCCACTCCTTGGCCAGCGGTGTTCCCTCGAACGGGATCAGGAAGTTCACCGGCACCGAGTCCGGGTCCAGCTCGCGCAGCGAGAAGACGACATCGACCAGATCGGCGTCGCTCTCACCCATTCCGGCGATCAGCCCGGAGCACGCCGAGAGCCCTGCCGCCTGCGCCTGCTGTACGGTCTCCACCCGGTCCGCATAGGTGTGGGTGGTGGTGATGTCCCCGTACGTCCCCTCGGACGTGTTGAGGTTGTGGTTGTACGCGTCAGCGCCCGCCGACCGCAGCCGGTCGGCCTGGCCCTCGGAGAGCAGACCGAGGCAGGCGCACACCTCGACGCCCTCGTTCTGCTCCTTGATCGCCTCGATGGTCTGCGACACCCGGTCGACGTCCCGGTCCGTCGGACCGCGACCGCTCGCCACCAGACAGACCCGCTTGGCGCCCCCCGCCACCCCGGCGGCGGCGGCCTTCGACGCCTCGTCCGGCTTCAGCCACGTGTACTTGAGGATCTCGGCCTTCGAGCCGAGCCGCTGCGAGCAGTAGGAGCAGTCCTCGGGGCAGAGCCCGGACTTCAGATTGACCAGATAGTTCAGCTTCACGCGCCGCCCGAACCACTGACGGCGCACCTTTCCGGCCGCGGCCACCACTTCGAGCAGATCGTCGTCCGGGGTCGCCAGTACGGCGAGCGCTTCTTCGCGGGTCGGCAGCTCGCGCCGCAGCCCCTTGTCCACCAGCGTGTTCAGGAGGTCCATGGCGTTGATCCTGGCCTACGGCATGGCCTGCAGCCAAGGAGGAACCGGACAACAGAGCCTGTCGAGGGTGTGTGTATTGCCACACCATGACCTGCTGCGCCCCCGGTTAGGGTCTGTGAGCTGCCTACAAAAGGGACCGCTCATGCCCTTCGCCCCGTTCGACTGGATCGATGACGAGGCGCGCCGCCGTGCGGACGCCGGACTCGTCCGCACGCTCCGCCCCCGGCCCGCCGAACCGGAACTCCTGGACCTCGCGAGCAATGACTATCTGGGCCTGACCCGGCACCCCGAGATCACCGCCGCCGCCGCCGAGGCCGCGCGCCGGTGGGGTGCGGGGGCGACCGGATCGCGGCTCGTCACCGGCTCGACCGCCCTGCATGCCGAACTCGAACGAGAACTGGCCGACTTCTGTGGCTTCGAGGCGGCACTGGTGCTGTCATCGGGCTACGCGGCCAATCTCGCCGCCCTCACCGCGCTCACCGGCCGGGGATCGCTGATCGTCTCCGACACCGGCAACCACGCCTCGATCGTCGACGGTTGCCGGCTCTCGCGGGCCGAGACCGCCGTCGTGCCGCATGCCGATCCCGATGCCGTACGCAAGGCCCTGCAGACGCACGGCGGGCGCGCGCTGGCGGTCACAGACTCGGTCTTCTCGGTCGACGGCGACGCCGCACCACTGCCCGAACTGGCCGGTGTCTGCCGGGCGGAGGGCGCCGCACTGCTCGTCGACGACGCGCACGGCCTCGGAGTGCTGGGCGAAGGCGGCCGGGGCGCACTCGCCGCCGCCGGACTCGCGGGCGGGGAGGGAATCGTCACCACGCTCACCCTCTCCAAGTCCCTGGGCAGCCAGGGCGGAGCGGTCCTCGGCCCGGCCCGGGTCATCGAGCATCTGGTCAACACGGCCCGTACGTTCATCTTCGACACGGGCCTCGCACCGGCCGCGGCGGGCGCCGCCCTCGGGAGCCTGCGGCTGCTGCGCCGCGAGCCGGAACGCGCCGGCCGGGCCCGTGCGGTCGCCACCGCCCTCCACGAGCGGCTGACCGAGGCCGGTCTGACCGCCGTACGCCCCGACGCCGCCGTGGTCTCGGTGCGGGCGCCCTCGGCGGATGCGGCGGTGCGCTGGGCGGCCGACTGCCGCACCGAAGGAATCGCGGTGGGGTGCTTCCGGCCGCCGTCGGTGCCGGACGGTGTCTCCCGGCTGCGGCTGACCGCGCGAGCCGATCTGACCAGGGACCAGATCGCCGCCGCCGTGGCCGTCGTGCTGCGGGCCGCTCCCGTCAGCTGACCGGAGCCCGGTGCAGACCGGAGACGAAGGATGTCCAGGCCGCCGCGGAGAACCGCAGGGGTGGCCTGGACACGTCCTTGGAGTCCCGCACGGCCAGCCGCCCGTCACCGAACGGCGAGGTCTCCACGCAGTTGTTCATACCCGTGCTTCGGCTGCTGCGCCGCCACCGTAACTCGTGCTGTGCGAGGCAATCCGGCATGAGGCCCCCTCGGGCGGTTCTGGCTCACCGGCCGTCGCGGTCGATCGCGGCGATGAGATCCAACGAGTGCTGCGGCGACAGCGCGTGTGCCTGCATCGTGTGGAAGGCCGAGCTGTACGCCTCAAGGTCTTCTTTCCGCTCCAGATAGAGGCTACTCGTCAAATGGTCGAGAACCACCACGTCCAGATCAGAAGTGTTCGGAAATGAGAAGATAACGAAAGGTCCGGTGAGGCCGGCGTGGCCACCGACCGAGAACGGCAACAACTGGAGTTCCACGTGGGGTAGTTGAGCCACACGGGTCAGATGGCGCAGCTGGTCCCTCATCACCCGGCGCCCGCCGACCTCACGCCGCAGCACCGCCTCGTCGAGCACCGCACTGAGCCGCAGCGGCGGATCGGTCCGCAGCACCCCCTGCCGGGCGAGCCGCACCTCCACCAGGGAGTCCAACTGGCCCGCGGGCAGCCCGTCCAGCGATGCCCGGGTCACCGCACGCGCGTAATCGGCCGTCTGCAGGAGCCCCGGCACCACCGAGGTCTCCAGGGTCCGTGCGGTCCGCGCCTGGGACTCCAGACTGATGAAGTCGCGGTACTGCGGCGGGATCAGACCGCGATAGGCATGCCACCATCCGGTGCCGCCACCGCCCGCCGAGCCCGCCAGCGTCGCCAGGAGCGCCCGCAACTGCGTGTCGTCCACGCCGTACGCGTCCAGCAGCCGGGTGACATCGGCCGGCCGCACCCCACTGACACCGGTCTCGATCCGGCTCACCTTCGACTGATGCCAGCCGAGCATCCGCGCGGCGTCCCGACTGGTCAGTTCCGACGCATGGCGCAGACTCCGCAGCTCCTCCCCGAGCTTGCGGCGCCGTACCGCAGGGCCGTGGTGCATCCGCGGCCTCCCTCCCTTTCCTGCCGAGCGGACAGTGTGACGCCTGCATACGGTCTTGTGGGGCAGGGTTCACCGCATCGAGCGACAGATATATGCATATCTTGGTGGATCGCCGTCACGGAGGGCAGCATCGGTGGCAATCTGGCGCGTAGCACAACCGGGACCGGTCGCGGGCCGGTCCAGGTGGGAAAGGGGCGGCTCGCCATGGCAGACCATCAAGAAGCAAGCGTCACTCTGCCGAGCGACCCGGTCTCGGTCTCGGCGGCCCGGAGATATGTGGCCGGCGCGCTGACCGATTGGGGACTAGGTCCTGTACGGAGTTCAGATCATGCTCGTCGGGTGATGCTGCGTAGCCACAGCATCGTGCCGCACAGGTGGAGTCCGGCCAGGTAGCTCTCGGGAGTCTTGTCGTAGCGGGTGGCGATCCCGCGCCAGTTGCGCAGCCGGTTGATGCACCGCTCGACCGTGTTGCGGTCCTTGTACAGCTCGGCGTCGTGACTGACGGGGCGGCCTCCGCGCGAGCCCTTCTTTTTGCGGTTGGCCGTCTGGTCCGCCTTCTCCGGGATCACCGCCCGGATTTGGCGTTTGCGCAGGTAGGCGCGGTTGCGGCGGGAGGAGTACGCCTTGTCGCCGGCGACCGCGTCCGGGCGGGTGCGGGGCCGGCCCCTCCTGCCACGGACCTTGATCTTGTCCACGACCCGCGCGAACTGCGGGCTGTCACCGGCCTGGCCGGGGGTGAGGACGAACGACAGTGGACGGCAGCGCCGTTCGGCTGACAAGTGCACCTTGCTGGTCAGCCCGCCCCGGGAACGACCGAGCTCAGCAGCCTTCAAACGGGCCCGGCGGCGTCGCCGCAACCGCTGCCGCTCGGCTCGTTCCGGGTCCCCGTCCTGATCGTATTGCGGCTCCCGTCCCTTCTTCCCGCCCCCTTTTCGGACTCTGCGGCCTCCACCAGCGCTTCCAACTGCTCTTCGTCCAGAACCATCCCGGCGGCGTGGTGGTGAGCGCGGGAGGTAGCAGAGTCCACGCTGACCAGCGACAGGTCTGCCTCACCGCGTTCTGCGGCATAACCGATGACCGTCTCCATCAGGTGCTGGAAGACGCCCTCGCGCGTCCAGATACGGAAGCGGTCGTAGACGCTCGACCACGGACCGTACTCGGCAGGCACGTCTCGCCAGGGGCTGCCGGTGCGGAACCGCCACATCGTCGCGTTGAAGTGTTTTCGCAGGTCAGGTATGGGTCCGGATACTCCCAGCGGGAGGTGGGGCTCAATCAGGGACCACTGCTCATCGGTCACATCGCCACGTGCCATACCTGATGGCCTATCAAGCGCACACGGTTCCGCGCTGCGGATTACCCGAACCGTGATCTGAACTCCGTACAGGACCTAGCCGCCGGCACGGAGTACGCCGACAGCATCCAGCTCATCGTCTCGGAGCTCGCGACCAACGCCGTCCAGCACACCTTCGGACAGTCGCCCACCTTCACCGTGGACCTGAGGCTGGAGCGGGAGGAACAACTGCACCTGGGGGTGACGGACAGTCACCCGCGCCGGCCCCGGCGGCTGCCCGCGGCCGTTCAACAGGACAACGGACGCGGCATGGTGATCATCCGCTGTCTGGCCAAGGAGTGCGGGGGCAGGCTCACCGTCACCCCCACCGCCGACGGCGGCAAGACGGTCTGGATCGAGCTCCCTTGGAGCGTCCCCGTGCAGAGCTGACCGGCCGTCCGATCCGCCCGCTCCCCGCCTCCCGGCCGCCTGGTCACCCCGCCTCACCGCTCGACCGCTGAGCCGAGCCCGCCCGCCCGAAACCACTGCGCAACAGCGCCTGGAGTGTCGCGGCGGCGGCGCTCGCCCGGTCTCCGCGGTGCACCATCGAGATCGTCCGCCGGTACGAAGCGGGTTCCAGTCGCCGCACGGACAGCGGCGTCGACGACATCGCGGCAACCATCTCCGGCACGACCGCCACTCCGATGCCCGCGCTGACCAGCGCACACACCAGCGCATAACCGGGCGACTCGCAGACCACGGCAGGGGTCGCCCCCGCCTCGGCCAGCGCCTGCTCCACCCCACGACGCGGCGGATGCCTCGGCGCGCTGCTGATCAGAGGCCGCCCCGCAAGCTCCGTCACCGGCAGTCTCCCGGTCCCCTCGGCCAGCATCTGACCGACCGCCGTGATCAGCACCAGCTCCTCGACCAGCAGCGGTTCGGCGAACACCCCGGAGGGCCAGGCCGCCGCGGCCGCCGGCTCGTACACATGGGTCAGTGCGAGGTCGACCTCGCCCTCGGCCACTGCCGTCACCCCGTCCGGCGGCTCGTACTCGGCGACCGCCAGCTCCACATCCGGATGGGCGCGGCGAAACGCGCTCAGCACCGGCGGCAGCAGATGGATGCCCGCAGTGGTGAACGTGCCGACCCTCAGGCGCCCGCCGGAGAGCCCGGAGAGCCGGGCCAGCTCATGGCGGGCCAGGTCCATCTCGTCAAGGATCCGCCGGGCGCGTCCCAGCAGCAGCTCGCCCGCGGCCGTGAGGCGGGCCCCCCTGTGATGGCGCACCAGCAGTGCGGCGCCCGACTCCCGCTCCAGCTTGGCGATCTGCTGGGAGAGCGCCGGTGCGGTGTAGCCGAGGCGGGCGGCGGCCCGGGTGATCGATCCGGCCTCGGCGACCGCCACGAGCGCCGCGAGCCGTGTCGGGTCGTACATTAAGCGTTCCTTTTGGCAGACCCAGAAGATTGCAAGTACACGCTAAAGGCTCCGCCGGGTCAGGGTGGACCCATGGACGCACAACTGATCGCCTTCACCGGGGTCGCCGCGGGAATGGTCGCGCTGCCGGGCGCGGACTTCACCGTCGTCGTACGCAACGCACTCGCCTCCCGGTCGGCGGGCGTGGCGACCGCGCTGGGTGTTGCCGGGGGACTGCTCGTGCACACCGCGCTGGCCGTTGCCGGGCTCGCCGCGGTGCTGGTGACGATGCCCGTGCTGTTCCGTACCGTCCAGCTGCTCGGCGGGGCCTACGTCCTCTGCCTCGGAATCAGCGCCCTGTGCGCGGCACGGCGCCGCGCCACGCGCGAGGCGGGTGAGGCCGTGGACGGACCGGCGGGGCAGGGGACCGTACGCGCGCTGCGCCAGGGCTTCCTGACCAACGCCCTGAATCCGAAGGCGCCGGTGCTCTTCCTGAGCCTCTTGCCGCAGTTCGTTCCCGACGGGCAGCCGCCGCTCCCGAGGACGCTGCTACTCGCGGCGATCGTCGTGCTGCTGGCGCTGATCTGGTTCCCCGCCGTGGCGCTCCTGGTGGACCGGCTGGGCCGGTGGCTGCGCCGGCCGCGTACCGCCCGCGCCATCGAGGGCGGCAGCGGCGCGGCGCTCACCGCGCTGGGGCTGGTGCTGGTGTCCGGGCCCCTGCTGCACTGAGCAACGACTGCCGCGCTGATCAACGAGTGCTGCACTGCGCGACAAGCGGATCAGCGGCCCGGACGGATGTCAGCGGACCCGCCCGTAGTAGACCCTCTTCGTCCAGATCTTCTCCAGCCGGACCACCGAACCGGTGCGCGGCGAGTGCCAGATCCTGCCCTTACCGGCGTAGATCCCGACGTGGTAGATGGCGCGGCCGTAATGGAAGAAGACCAGGTCGCCGCGTTGCCTGCGCGAGGCCGGGATATGGCGGGTCTTGTTGTACTGCTGCTGGGCCGTGCGGGGGAGCTTCTTGCCGGCTTTCTTGAACGAGTAGGCCGTGAGCCCCGAGCAGTCGAAGCGGCTGGGCCCGGTGGCCCCCCACCTGTACGGCGCCCCCTTCTTCGACGCGGCGATGTGGAGCGCCTTCATCGAGAGCGTCGCCGCCTGGGCCTGGCTCGTCGCGCCCGGGGCGAGCATGGTGCCGCCGACAGCGGCCAGTGTGAGAACCGAGGCCGTGCCGGCCCGGGCGAGCAGAGACGGGACATGAACCTGCGCAGTCATGCGCAACCCTTCGTCAGCCGCCTGTGAAGGATGACCTGTCGGGTTCGGGCTGGCGAAGTTGCCCGGCCGCGCACGGCGGCTTCACCCCGAGGGCCGGCCGATGTTCCGGCCGGCCCGTTGTGCTCGGGTCCTCCATTCCTGCCGATCCACTTCTGTCGACCAGTCATCCGGACAGCGGCAGGACTCGGCGTCCGCCCGGACCGCCCCGCCGCGGTGGCGGGGGCTTGTCGTCCCAGGGATCTTGACTCACCGGCTGCCGGAAATCCGAGAAGAATCGGCGATATATGCGACTCCTCACGAATGACCCGTTCGGGTGGAGATGGCGATTCCGGCCACTGCGGCGGTCGCGCGGTCCGGTCCCGTACCAGGGGTGGAATGACAGATTCGGCTCACCGCCCTCACAAAAAGCGCAAGTTGGAATATCTCTCACAAAGAGGATTTCCTACGCCGAACGAGCTAGGAATTTCGATGCGTGTGCCGGGCGTGTCGTGCGGGGGAGTTGACCGGAACCGGCCGGGGCCGGATGCGATGCGGTGATCATCTGGCCTGGGCGGGGGGTACGGTGACGCGGCCGGCCCGGCGTTCCCCGTCCAGTACGCGCAGCGCCCGCGCCAGGGTGGCGGAGTGGATCCGCGATTCGCCGCGCTCGTGCATCAATGCCAGGGCGTCCCGCAGCGCCCCTGCCCGCGAGGCCAGCGCCTGTGCGGCGCGCAGCGCACCGTAGGTGTCGCTGCCGCGGGCCGGGTTGATCCGGCCCAGCTGGTCGAGGACTTCGAGGTAGCAGTCGATGAACTCCCCCTCGGCGCGCGTCAGCGCGGGCAGCGGCGGCAACTCCGGTGGTCGCATCGGGCGTTCACCTCGTCCCGTGCGGCGGGAGCGACGACTTCCGGTTCTCCATGACGTGGTCCACCAGGCCGTACGCCTTGGCGCCCGCCGCGTCGAGAATGAGATCGCGCTCGATGTCGGAGGAGATCTGCTCGTCGCCGCGGCCGGTGTGACGAGCCAATAGTGTGGTCAGCATCTTGCGGAGCCGCTCCAATTCCTGTGCCTCGATCTGCAGATCGGACGGCTGGCCCTGCACCGGCTCGGAGAGCTCGGGCTGCCGCACCACGACCCTGGCTCCGGGCAGTGCGTGCCGTCGGCCGGGGGCGCCCGCTGCGAGCAGCGCGGATGCGCAGGAACCGGCCTGGCCGAGGCAGTAGGTCTCCACCTCGCAGTTGAGGTACTGCATCGTGTCGTAGATCGCGGACATGGCACTGAACGAGCCGCCGGGGGAGTTGATGTAGAGGGAGATGGGCCGGTCCGGGGCGTCGTGTTCCAGATGCATGAACTGGGCGATCAGATCGGTCGCCGCGGTGTCGTCGACGGGGGTGCCGAGGAAGACGATCCGTTCCGAGAGCAGCTTCGAGTACGGGTCGAGGGTGCGGGTGCCGTTGGTCGTGCGTTCGGTGAACTCGGGCAGTACGTAACGGGCGGTGGGGCGGAACAGCATGGCGAAGCCTCTCCTCCGGGTCTGTACGGGGCCCTGTGCAAGCTTCTGTGAAAAATGTACAGGACGTACAGAAGGTTATGATGGGGAGCATGGCCTACGAGATTCCGGTGACGCAAGCCCGAGCTGAGCTCGCCGAACTGATCAACCGTGTCGTCTACGGCGGCGAGCGAGTGGTCGTGACGCGGCACGGCAAGCCGCTCGTGGCGCTCGTTTCGGCCGCTGACCTGGAGCGACTCGAAAAGGACGAGGCGGCTGCCGAGGAGCAGGTGATCAGCTCGGTCTCCTCGATCGGCTCCTCGGTGTCCGCTCCCGGTGAACGGCGGCGTTTCGGCATCGCGGCCGAGCACAGGGGGCACCGCGATCCGGGCAGCTGAGCGCATGGCGAGCCGGGCGGCCGGGTGCCGCGCTGATGGTCCGTGACGTCGAAATGCCGTGCACCCCCGGCGCCTGCTGCGACGGGGGTGCACGGCGTGCTCGAACGGGGTCAGCCCGCCAGGGCCGGCTCCGGGGTGCGGAGCGCGGGTGTGGCCGGGGGTCGTGTCCGGCGCCGTTTGCCGATGAGCACCGCCGTCAGCCCGAGTGCTGCCCACAGCACGAGCGTGAGCAGCGCGCCACCCGCGCCGCTGCCGTCGAAGAAGGCCACAGACCGCAGCGGTGAGCCGCCCGCACCTGGCGGCAGCAGCTGTCCGATCGTTCCGATCGGCCGGGGCAGCAGTTCGGGCGCGCTGCTGACGCCGGAGAACGGATTTCCGAGCAGCACCATCAGCAGGGCGCCGATGCCTGTGCCGGGCGGACCGATCAGCGCGGCGAGCCCCGCCACCGTGCCGCCGATGGCCAGCGCGGTGAGTCCGAACGTTCCGGCCTCGGCCCACCAGTCGCCGGTGATCACTCCGAGCCAGTTGTCGGTGAGCGCCGCCGCACCGATCCCGGCCGACGCGGCCGCGCCGATCAGCGCCAGCGCGGCCCGGCCCGCGCGCAGCCGCAGCATCGTGACCGCCGAGCCCGACAGGACGCCCGCGATCGCCAGTGGGAGGAAGCTCGCGCCGAGCGCGCTGCCGCGCGGGTCCCCGGCAGGCGTCGCCACCACATCCGTGACCTGTACCTGAGCGCCCTCGGGGGCCCGGGCCGTGACGGCCTCGCGCAGCAGCTGGGCCACCACCGGGCTCGCCGCGGACGCGGTCAGCAGTCGCGGTCCCTGGGGTGTGGCCACGGCCGCGCCGTATACGGACCGGTTCTCGATCGCGCGGCGGGCGTCGGCCTCGGAGGCGTAGCGGTGGACATCGAAAGCGCCCTCGCGCTGCTCGAACTGCTGCTGGAGCCGCTCGGCGGCCGGCGCGGAACCGGCCACCCCGACGGGCAGATCGTGCGGCGCGATCCGGGCCGCGGGCCAGGCGAAGGCCCACAGGGCGAGCATCACCACCACGGGGATCAGCAGGATGACCGCCACCGTGCGGCGGTTTTGGGCAGCGGGCACGAGAGGCCTCGATTCAAAGAGAAGGATCGTTCGTTTTATTTGGTGGTCACTGTCGACCCGGTGTCGGAACTTGTCAAGAAGGAATGTTCGTTTTAGGTTTCGGGTATGGCCCGCGTATCCCAGGAACACCTCGACGCCCGCCGCCGTCAGATCATCGAGGGCGCGGCGCGCTGCTTCGCGCGCGACGGCTTTCACGGCACGTCGATGCAGGACGTGCTCAAGGAGGTCGGCCTGTCGGCCGGGGCCGTCTACCGCTATTTCAGCGGGAAGGAGGACCTGATCGCGGCCATCGCGGGGGAGGCGGTCGGTGGCGTCAGGCAGGCCTTCGAGGAGGCGGCGCGTGTCACGCCGCTGCCTGCTCCCGATGTGCTGATCGGCCGGGTGGCCCGCTCGCTGTTCGACGGCGCGGGGCGTGAAATGGGCCGGCAGGCCTACGCCGGTCTCATCGTCCAGGTGTGGTCCGAGACCCTGCGCAGCGAGCGGCTCGCCGCCACGCTCGCGGAGGCCTTCGGAGGTCTGCGGGCGGCGTGGACGGAGCTGGTCGAGGTGTACCGCGACATGGGTCTGCTCACCCCCGAAGTCTCCGCCGATCATGTGGCCCGCACACTGATCGCCACGGCGCAGGGATTCATCGCCCAGCTGGCGATGTTCGGTGACGCCGAGCCCGAAGCGCTGGAGAGCGGCCTGCGTGGCCTGATGTCCATGGATCTGCAAAAGATCAGTTAACGCGCCGGAAAAACTTCGGCTCTAACGTGCAATACCTCTCCGCGAGAGACCGGTCCGGCGTTCAACAGTCTGTTGAGCGCGACTGGTGTCTCGCTGCGCCCAGGGCCGGTACTGGGCACAGGACTGTGAGGTGGAAGCATGCAACTGACCCCACATGAGCAAGAACGCCTGCTCATCCATGTTGCTGCCGATGTGGCCGAGAAGCGTCGGGCACGCGGACTGCGGCTCAACCACCCCGAGGCGGTCGCGCTGATCACCACGCATCTGCTGGAGGGCGCCCGCGACGGTCGTACGGTCTCCGAACTGATGGCGTCAGGCCGCAAGGTGCTCACCCGTGAGGACGTCATGGACGGGGTGCCCGAGATGATCCATGACGTCCAGGTCGAGGCCACCTTCCCGGACGGCACCAAACTCGTGACCGTCCACGAGCCGATCGTCTGACGGAAGGCGCCACCGATGATTCCCGGAGAGATCCTGTACGCGGACGGGCCCGTGCCCTTCAACGAGGGCCGCCCCGTCACCCGCCTCACCGTTCTCAACGCCGCCGACCGGCCCGTCCAGATCGGCTCGCACTACCACTTCGCCGAGGCCAACCCGGGCCTGGACTTCGACCGTGCGGCGGCCCGCGGACTGCGGCTGAACATCCCCGCAGGGACCGCCGTGCGCTTCGAACCCGGCGTACCCGTCGACATCGAGCTCGTCCCCCTCGCCGGACGGCGCGTCGTCCCCGGCCTGCGCGGCGAGACCGGAGGTGCTCTCGATGGCTGAACTCGACCGAGCCGTCCACGCCGACCTGTTCGGCCCCACGACCGGCGACCGCATCCGGCTCGCCGACACCGATCTGCTCGTCGAGATCGAGGAGGACCGCTCGGGCGGCCCCGGACTCGCGGGCGACGAAGCGGTGTTCGGCGGCGGCAAGGTGATCCGCGAGTCGATGGGCCAGGCCCGCACCACCCGCGCCGAGGGCGCCCCGGACACCGTCATCACCGGCGCCGTGATCATCGACCACTGGGGCGTCGTCAAGGCGGACATCGGCATCCGCGACGGCCGGATCACCGGGATCGGCAAGGCCGGCAACCCCGACACCATGGACGGCGTCCACCCCGACCTGGTCATCGGCCCCGAGACCGAAGTCATCGCGGGCAACGGCAAGTTCCTCACCGCGGGCGCCATCGACGCCCATGTCCACTTCATCTCGCCGACCCTGGTCGACCAGGCGCTCTCCTCCGGGATCACCACCCTGGTCGGCGGCGGCACCGGACCGGCCGAGGGCACCAAGGCCACCACCATCACGCCCGGCCCGTGGCACCTTGCCCGGATGTTCGAGGCGCTGGAGGCGTACCCCGTCAACATCGGTCTGCTCGGCAAGGGCAACACCATGTCGCGCGAGGCCATGCACTCCCAGCTGCGCGCCGGTGCACTCGGATTCAAGATCCATGAGGACTGGGGCGCCACCCCCGCCGTCATCGACGCCTGTCTCGGCGTGTGCGAGGAGACGGGCGCCCAGCTCGCCATCCACACCGACACGCTCAACGAGGCCGGATTCGTCGCCGACACCCTGGCGGCCATCGCCGGACGCTCCATCCACGCGTACCACACCGAGGGTGCGGGCGGCGGGCACGCGCCGGACATCATCGGCGTCGTCTCGCAGCCGTACGTCCTGCCCAGCTCCACCAACCCGACCCGGCCGCACACCGTCAACACCATCGAGGAACACCTCGACATGCTGATGGTCTGTCACCACCTCAACCCCGCCGTGCCGGAGGATCTCGCCTTCGCCGAATCAAGGATCCGGCCCTCCACCATCGCGGCCGAGGACATCCTCCACGACCTCGGAGCCATCTCGATCATCTCGTCCGACTCCCAGGCGATGGGCCGCATCAGCGAGGTCATCATGCGCACCTGGCAGACCGCCCATGTGATGAAGCGACGCCGCGGCGCACTGCCCGGCGACGGACGGGCAGACAACCAACGGGTCCGTCGCTATGTCGCCAAATACACCATCAACCCGGCGGTCGCCCAGGGCCTCGACCGGGAGATCGGCTCCGTCGAGACCGGCAAGCTCGCCGATCTGGTCCTGTGGGAACCGGCGTTCTTCGGTGTCAAGCCGCAGACCGTCATCAAGGGCGGCCAGATCGCGTACGCGCAGATGGGCGACGCCAACGCGTCCATCCCCACCCCGCAGCCGGTGCTGCCGCGCCCGATGTTCGGCGCGGTCGGCCGTTCCCCCGCGGCCAACTCCCTCAACTTCGTGGCGAGCGCGGCCATCGATGACGGGCTGCCCGAGCGCCTCGGGCTCGGCAAGCGGTTCGTGCCCATCACCAGCACGCGCGGCGTCACCAAGGCCGACATGCGGGAGAACGACGCGACTCCGCAGGTCCACGTCGACCCCGACAGCTTCGCCGTGACGATCGACGGAGAACCGGTCGAACCCGCACCGGCCGCCGAACTGCCCATGGCCCAGCGCTACTTCCTCTTCTGATGCGGACCATGCGATGAGCCGCGCAGCACTTCTCGTCCTCGCCGACGGCCGGTTCCCCGCCGGTGGTCACGCCCACTCCGGCGGCGCCGAACCGGCCGTGAAGGAGGGACGCATCCGCGACGCGGCGGACCTCGCCGAATTCTGCCGGGGCCGCCTGCACACCACCGGGCTCACGGCCGCCGCACTCGCCGCGGCGGCCGCCCACGGCCACGACCCGCTCGCGCTCGACGAGGCCGCCGACGCCCGTACCCCGTCACCCGCGCTGCGCACCGTCGCGCGCAAGCTCGGCCGGCAGCTGATGCGGGCGGCCCGCGCCACCTGGCCCAGCCCCGAACTGGCCGCGCTCGCCCTGGCCCGGCCGCGCGGCGCACACCAGCCCGTCGTGCTCGGCCTCACCGCACGCGCGGCGGGACTCGGACCCGAGGACGCCGCGCACTGCGTCGCCTACGAAACCGTCAGCGGACCGGCCACCGCCGTCGTCCGCCTGCTCTCCCTCGACCCCTTCGAGGCCACCGCCGTCCTCGCCCGGCTCGCACCCGAACTCGACCGGATCGCCGCACAGGCCGCCGCCGCGGCGCACGGAACCATCGACGCGCTGCCCGCCGCCTCCGCCCCGCTCCTCGACATCACCGCCGAGGCACACGCCGCCTGGCCGGTCCGCCTGTTCGCCTCGTAGCACCGCAAGAACCAGGAGCCGCACCCCATGCACCTCGACCACACCCCGCACGGCCCCGCCGCCGTGAGCGCCGACGCCGCCCGTCCCGACGGCACCCGCCGCGCCCTGCGCATAGGGCTCGGCGGACCGGTGGGCTCCGGCAAGACCGCGACCGTCGCCGCCCTGTGCCGGGCCCTGCGCGACCAGTTCTCCATCGCCGTGGTCACCAACGACATCTACACCCGCGAGGACGCCGCCTTCCTGCTGCGCCATGCCGTCCTGCCGCCCGAGCGCATCCAGGCCGTGGAGACCGGCGCCTGCCCGCACACCGCGATCCGCGACGACATCTCCGCCAATCTCGAAGCCGTCGAGGACCTGGAGGACACCGTCGGGCCGCTCGATCTGATCCTGGTCGAATCCGGCGGCGACAACCTCACCGCCACCTTCTCCAAGGGCCTGGTCGACGCCCAGATCTTCGTCATCGACGTGGCGGGCGGCGACGACATCCCGCGCAAGGGCGGCCCCGGCGTCACCACCTCCGACCTGCTCGTCATCAACAAGACCGACCTCGCCCCGTACGTCGGCTCCGACCTCGGCCGGATGGCCCGCGACGCCGCACAGCAGCGCGGACCGCTCCCAGTGGCCTTCACCTCACTCACCTCCGAGGAAGGCGTGGGGCCCGTCGCCGAGTGGGTGCGGGCCCGGCTCGCCGACTGGACCGCATGAGCGTCCAGGCCACCGCCCGGATCACCGCGGTCCTCGACAGCAGGGGCGTCACCTCGCTCCCCGTGCTGCAGAGCGACGGACCGCTCGCCCTGCGCCGGACCCGGGCCGCGAACGGCCGGTACGCCCGGGTCACCGTCATCGGCGCCATGAGCGCGCCGCTCGGCGGGGACCGGCTCGCCATCGAGGCACAGGTCGAGGAAGGCGCCCGGCTCACGGTCGACTCGGCGGCGGCCACCGTCGCCCTGCCGGGAGCGGGAACAGCGACCGGCCCCGCCACGTACGACATCGGGCTGAACGTGGGGGAGCGGGCCGAACTGCGCTGGCTGCCTCAGCAGCTCGTCTCCGCGCGCGGCAGCGCCCTGCGCATGTCCACACGCGTCCAACTCGCCCCCACCGCACGGCTGATGCTGCGCGAGGAGCAGATCCTCGGCCGCCACGGCGAGAGCACCGGCACTCTCATCAGCCGCCTCACCGTGCACCGCGCCGGCCGTCCGCTGCTCGACCAGCAGATGGCGTACGGGCCGGGAGCACCCGGCGGCTGGGACGGCGCGGCCGTCCTGGGCGGCCACCGGGCCGTCGGCCAACTCCTCGTCGTGGACCCGTCGTTCGACGACAAGCGCCTTGAGACGCGGCTGCTGGGACCGACCGCCGTCCTCGTACCGCTCGCCGGCCCGGCCGTGCTGGTCACCGCGATCGCCCCCGACGCGCGGCTGCTGCGCACGGTCCTCGACGACGCGCTGAACGACGTACTCGACACCCCGGCAGGATGAACACCGCTCAGCGGGACATGGGTGTCCGGTTATCGATTCGGTAAAGAAGTGTGTGTGCGGCCTGTTCTCAGGAACCCCACAGACGACAGGATCCACGGGAGGTCCCGATGTGAACTGCGCTGCTACCTGCGGCGCTTCAGACAATGGGGGAGGATCCACTTGAGACGCACAGCAGTGCTCGGCTCGGCCGGCACTCTGATCGCGGGCACGCTCATAGCGGGCGCGATAGCCGCACCGACGGCCACGGCCGACGGCCGCCACAGCGGTTCGCAGGCGCGCGGCGTCCAGATCGCCGCCGCACGGGCGGCCCACACCGGCATCGACTGGAAGGACTGCCCGGCCGACTGGGCCCTGGCCACTCCGATCCAGTGCGGCTGGGTGTCCGTACCGCTCGACTACGCCAAGCCCTACGGCAAGCAGATCAAGCTCGCCGTCGACCGGCACGTCAGCACCGGCACGAAGGACGAACGGCAGGGCGCGCTCCTGTACAACCCCGGCGGCCCCGGCGGCTCCGGGCTGCGGTTCCCCACCCGGATCACCAACAAGAACCCGCTGTGGACGAAGACCGCGAAGGCGTACGACTTCGTCGGCTTCGACCCCCGCGGCGTCGGCCACTCGGCGCCGATCTCCTGCGTCGACCCGCAGGAGTTCGTGAAGGCCCCGAAGGCCGACCCCGTACCCGACTCCGAGGCGGACAAGCGCGCCCAGCGCAAGCTCGCCGCCGAGTACGCGGACGGCTGCGCCGAACGCAGCGGCGACATGCTGCCGCACATGACCACGCCGAACACCGCACGCGACCTGGATGTCATCCGCGCCGCCCTCGGTGAGAAGAAGCTCAACTTCCTGGGCGTCTCCTACGGCACCTATCTGGGCGCGGTCTACGGCACGCTCTTCCCGACCCACGTCCGTCGCATGGTCGTCGACAGCGTCGTCAACCCGGCGAAGGACAACATCTGGTACCAGGCCAATCTCAACCAGGACATCGCCTTCCAGGGACGCTGGGACGACTGGAAGGCATGGGTCGCCGCGAACGACTCCGCCTTCCACATCGGCAACACTCCCGCGAAGGTCGAGCAGGAGTGGCTGAAGCTGCGCGCCTCGGCCAAGAAGAGCCCGATCGGCGGCGTCGTCGGACCCGCCGAGCTCATCGGCTTCTTCCAGAACGCGCCGTACTACGACTCCACCTGGGCGCTCGTCGCCCAGACCTGGAGCGACTACCGGGCGGGCGACACCCAGGCGCTGGTCGACGCCGCGGGACCCGACATGTCGGACCTCGCGGGGAACGCCTCCTCGGAGAACGGCAACGCCGTGTACACGGCGGTCGAGTGCGCGGACGCCAAGTGGCCCACCAGCTGGCAGCGGTGGGACCGCGACAACACCCGGCTGCACAAGGACTACCCGTTCATGACGTGGTCCAACGCCTGGATGAACCTGCCCTGTGCGACCTGGGGGGCCGAGCAGCAGACCCCGCTGAACGTGAAGACCGGCAAGGGCCTGCCGCCGGTGCTGATCGTGCAGTCCACGCGTGACGCCGCCACTCCGTACGAGGGCGCCGTCGAACTGCACAAGCGCTTCAAGGGCTCGCGCCTCATCACCGAGCGGGACGCCGGATCGCACGGCGTCACAGGCCTGGCCAACCCCTGCATCAACGAGCGGGTGGACACCTATCTGCTCACCGGCAGGACCGACCGCAGCGACGTGACGTGCGCCCCGCACGCCACACCCAAGCCGTAACGGTCACGCCCCACCCGGACGGGCGGCAGGTGGTCTCGGACCACCGGCCGCCCGTCCGGGTGCACGGGCTCCGCCTCAGGCCCCGCGGTCGTACCCCGCCAGCCAGACGTCCTCCGCCGCGTAGTCGAAGAGCTCCTCCCCGTACGCCCGCAGCACGGTGGGAAAGGCCTCCGTCCAGTCCCTGCCCTCCAGTTGCGCGGCGATCCACTCGACCGTCCCGGGAAGCGACTGCGCATAGCCCGTCACCGCCCGGTACCCGAGCTCCCGCTCGGCGGCCGCCATGTCGTACACGACGGGATGGGCGATACTCCAGGGCGTCGAGCCGACGCCGTCCTTGCCGGGCGCGCCCGGCATCAGCACGGTCTCGGTCCTGCGGCCGAGCACCGCGTCGACGGCCTCGCCGATCTCCGCGACCGTCGGCGCCTGCGGATCCCCGGCATTGAGCACCCGCGAACCGGGCCGCGCGGCGGCGAGCCGGATCAGCTCGGCCAGATTGGAGACATGGACCGGGTGGAAGCGGGACGCCCCGCCGAACGAGAGCACCCGCCGCTCCCGGCCGTCCAGGAGCCGCTTCACGAAGTACAGCTCGCGGGGGGAGCGGCAGTGCGGCCCGTGGATCGCCCCCGCCCGCAACAGCGTCACCGGCAGCGCGTCGCCCGCCGCCAGCAGAGCCTGCTCCAGCTGTACCTTCCGCGTCCCGTACGTGGCATCGCCGGCCTGCACGGTGCGCTGTGTCTCCGGGATCGGCACCGGGTAGCGCGGCGCCCCGTCGGGCTCGTTCTGCGTGTCGAAGCCACGCCCCCGGTCGTCCTCGTACACCGCACCGCTGGAGATGACCACCGCCGAACCGATCCGGTCCGCGAGGCCGGTCAGCTGCCGGGCGTGATCCGCTCCGTACGCGACCATGTCGACCAGTACGTCACAGCCGTCGCCCAGCGCCGCGGCGAGCGCGCCGTCCTTCTCCCGGTCGAGGGCCGTCGTGCGCACCGCGCCGTCCCACCGCGCGTCCCGGCCGCCACCGCGCGAAGCGGCCGTCACCTCCCAGCCGTCCTCGGCGAGCGCCCGCACGGCCGCCCGCCCGATCTGTCCGGTCGCTCCCAGAACCCATGCGTTTCCTCTGCTCATGAGAGGCACGCTAGGGCGCGGCCGCGGCCGGGACCAGCGGAGTTCACCGAGCGCGGATTCGCCGTCAGCGTCGCAACTTCGGGAACTTCTTCGCCGGACCGGCCTGCTCCGCCTGCGCGGCCTTCACCTTGACCGCGTACTCGTCGACGTACTCCTGGCCCGAGAGGCCGAGGATCGCGTACATGATCTCGTCGGTGACCGCCCGGATCGCCGCCTTCTGGTTCTCCATACCGGCGTAGCGGGAGAAGTCCAGCGGTTCGCCGAAGCGGATGGTGACCCGTTTGATGCGCGGGACGACCTGTCCGGGCGGCTGGATCTCGAACGTACCGACCATCGCGCACGGCACCACCGGAACCTGCGCGGTGATCGCCATCACGGCCACGCCGACCTTGCCCTTGTAGAGCCGGCCGTCGTGCGAACGGGTGCCTTCCGGGTAGATTCCCAGCAGCTCGCCCCTGGCCAGCACCCCGAGCCCCTCACGGATCGCCGCCTGTCCCGCGTCCTTGCCGGACCGGTCCACCGGAATCTGCCCGATGCTGTGGAAGAAGGCGGCGGTCAGCCGCCCCTTCACTCCCGGTCCGGTGAAGTACTCCGCCTTGGCCAGGAACGTGATGCGCCGTTTGAGGATCGCGGGCATCAGGAAATGGTCTGAGAACGAGAGATGGTTACCGGCGACGATCGCCGCGCCGTCCTCCGGGATGTGTTCCAGGCCCTCGATTCTGGGGCGGAAGAACAGCCGGAGAAGCGGACCGAGAATGACGTATTTCAGGACGTAGTAGAACACGGGGCGGCTCCTAGCTCTACCGGATCGGCTCCAGGGCTGCATTCAGCGAGGTCAGCGCACATCTCAGCGGGGGACAGCCTATGTGCAGCCGTCGGCCTGTGTAACCGTTGGGCGGGTCAATGCCGACCCTGTGTTCACCCGGACCGATCATCCGGGTCGTCCAAGGGACATTGACGTCACATCAAGTGATCACCGGTGAGCGGGGCGTTTGCCGCGGGTGCGTCGGGGCGTGGGTCCGGCAGCCGGAACCGCAGCCGGCAGATCACCGTGTCCGTCTCGTGCCGCACGGCGTGTGCGACGACCGCGCCCCGCTGGTTCTGGAGCAGCCGCTGCCACATATGGGCGGGCTCGACCTCGGGGATGAGCACAGTGATCCGCACGCCCGGGTCCATGGCCGCCGCCTCGCGTATGTACGCGGCGACCGGGCGGCCGCCGCCTCGGTGCTCACCGGCGCGGACCGCGGGAGACCGACCGCGATCAGCACCAGCACACCGGGACAGAACCACAGCCGGTCGTCGTACAGCCCGGGGAAGGCCGAGGTCAGCGCGGCCACCCCGGCGGTGACGGCGACCGCGACGTTGAGGACGTAGTCCAGGACCAGGACGATCGCCTCGGCCCGTACGCCACCGAGGCCGTCGCGTCCAGCGAGAGTGCGGCGAGGCGGGCCCCGGTATCGGGGGGTTCCTCGGCACTCGGTGCCTTGGCGGGGGCTGAGGTCGCAGTGGACATGTGCTTCGCGGTCCTTTGATCGGGTCCGCTCAGGGCGTTCCCGCTTGCGGCCGTCAACGGCCGCCAATGGCGCTTTCTTGGCCCGAGACGGTGCTCTCTTTGCGTTTTCTTGACACCGACCGCCCCCTGCCGGGAGAGCGGCAGGGGGCGGATCGTGCCGGGCGTGTCCCTCGCCCGGCCCGGCCCCGTCGCCGCCCGTGCGGACGGCGACGGGAATCCCGGTCAGGGCGCGGTGCCCCAGGAGAGGGTGCCGCCCGCGTAGGCGGCGACCTTCGAAGCGTCGGCGTAGGCCGTGTTGGTTCCGCGGCTGTAGTCGTCGGCCTCGTTGAAGCTGGACCAGTCGGTCTTGTTCAGCCGGAGCTGGATCTCCCCGGTGGAGGCCCCGGCGGCCAGGCTGCCGCTGGCGAAGCCGACCTCCAGGTAGTGGCTGGCCCCGGCGGCCGGACCGCCCGAGGAGACCACGCCGTGGGTCACATCGCCGCAGCCGACGACCGCGTAGTCGCACGCGGCGTTGAAGGTGCTCGCACCTGCCTCGGGAGTGAACCAGTACCGCACCTTCACCGTGGACAGATCCACCGCGCCCGACCCGGTGTTGACCAGTTGCAGCCCCATCCGGATCTGGTTGTCGGTGGCCGACGAATCGGTGTTCTTGTACTGGACCTTGAGGGTGCCGCTCCCGGTGCCGCCGCCCTGGTCGGTCGTGGCGGAGACGGCCGCGGAGACCGCAGAGGCGTTACCGGCCGCATCCCGCGCCCTGACCGTGTAGCTGTACGCGGTCGAGGCGGTCAGGCCCGTGTCCGTGTAGGAGGCCGACGCGGTGGAACCCACCTGAACTCCCGCGCGGTACACGTCGTACGCGGTCACAGCGGTGTCGTCGGTCGAGGCCGTCCAGGACAGCGAGACGCTGCCACTGGTCTTCCCCGTGACCCGCAGACCCGTGGGCACGCTCGGTGCCTGGGTGTCGTCACCACCGCCACTGCCGTCCAGCGGCGGGTAGGCGTTGCGCACCAGCTCCTGGAACTGCGCGGAGAACCAGTGGCCGGCGAGCGGGGAGTTCGCCAGTGCGCCGGTCAGGTTGTTGCCGTTGCGGCCGTTACCGGTGTACGTGGGGTCGCACATCCGGTCGAAGCCCTTGCCCTCGTCGTTGTCGATGGGCTGGCTGTTGCCGTCCGACTCGCCCGGAGGCTTCGCCCAGACGTAGGCGTCGATACCGGGCTCGGGAGCGCTGGTGGGCCGCTCACCGATGCCCGCACCGCTCTGGTTGCACCAGTTGCCCGCGTGGATGCGCCGGTCGACGCGGCCTCCGTTGACGTAGTCGTCCACGCTGGTCAGCGGGCCCGCGGCGGTGGGCCGGGCGGAGCCGCCCCAGCCGTTGCGGGCCGTGTCGATCAGCATGCCGATGTTCGAGGCGAAGCCCTGGTTGACCAGCTCCGTGCGCAGCGCCTGCGCGAAGGACAGCTCGTCGGCGTAGAAGTTCCAGTCGATCCACTTGGACTGGCGCACCGTGGTGCCGTTCACGGAGTCGGTGACCTTGAAGTTCGGCTCCTTCAGCGCCGAGTAGTTGGCGGTGTTCACGATGAAGCCCTGGACATCGGCGACCGTGGCGCCCTCCGTCGTCGCGGCCTTCTTGAACTCCTGGGCCGCCGGTGCGAAGTTGGTGTCCCAGCCCAACCAGCCGTGGTGGGCGGCATCGATGTAGTTGTAGACGTTGGGAATCGCACCGAGGGTGTGCAGCGCGTAGCCGACGCCCTTCTCGTAGTTGCCGTTCGCCTTCATCGCCGCGCACGCGTCGGTGGACCCGGCGCTGCCGCCCGCATTGGTGACCAGGTTGGGCAGCGAGTCCGGCTCGATGATGGTGACGATGCGCAGATTCGCGTAGGCCGGGTCGGCGAGGACGTCGGCGATGGGGTCGATGTACTCGTTCTTGTACCGGTCGAGCTCGGTGGGGCCGAGCTCACCGTTGGACGCCAGCGCGGCACAGTCCCGTCCCGGCAGGTCGTAGATGACCACCTGGAAGAGGTTCGCGCCCTGGTCCAGGGCCGTGTCGAGGTGCTCGCGCAGGCTCATCGCGTCGCCCGCGCCCTCGATGGCCGCGATGCGGTCCATCCACACGAAGGAGGGCTCGTCGGCGATCACGCTGCCGCCCGGTTCGGCCGCGGCCTTGGCGGACCAGTCCGGGTTCACATACGCGGTGGCGCCCGCGTAGGGGTTGTCGACCCGGGCTGCGGCCGACGCCGGCGAGGGTATGGCCACCGCCAGCGCCGCGCCCATCGCCAGGGCGGAGAGTGCGGCCAGCTTTCGGCGTATCCCGTGCAGGGTGCTGCCTCTGGTTCTCATTGCGGCTCCGTGCTCCTCTCGTACGTCTGCGGGGTTTCCCCGCAGGCGGGTTCGTGGGGGTGTTGCCCGGGGCGGCGGCCGGTCAGGGCGCGGTGCCCCACACCAGGTCGCCGTCGGCGTGGACGGCGATCTTCGGTGCGTCGGTGAACGAGGTGTTGGTGGCCCAGCTGTAGTCGTCGGCCTCGTTGAAGCCGGACCAGTCGGTCTTGTTCAGCCGCAGCTGGATCTCTCCGGTGGAGGCCCCCGCCGCCAGGGTGCCGCCGCTGAAACCGACCTCCAGGTAGTGGTCGGCGCCCGGGCCGGCGGCGGAGGAGGGCTGCACGCGGTGGGTGACGGTGCCGCAGCCGAGGACGGCGTAGTCGCACGCCGTGCCGTAAGTGGTGGCACCGGATTCACCGCTGAACCAGTAGCGGACGGTGACGTCGCGCAGGTCCACCGGGACCGTGCCGGTGTTGACCAGCTGCAACCCGGGCCTGATCTGGTTGTCGCCCGGCGATGAGTCGTTGTTCTTGTACTGCGCCTTCAGCGCGCCGGTCGTACCGCCGCCCGCTCCGGTCGTCGCGGTGACGGCCGCGGAGGCCGCCGAACTGTTCCCGGCCGCGTCGCGGGCCCGCACGGTGTAGCCGTACGAGGACGAGGGGGCGAGCCCGGTGTCGGTGAAGGACGTCGAGGCCGTGGTGCCCGCCTTCACCCCGTCGCGGTAGATGTCGTATCCGGTGACGCCCGTGTTGTCCGTCGACGGAGCCCAGGACAGGGAGGCGGTGCTGCTGGTCGTTCCGGTGACGGCGACGCCCGCCGGGACCGACGGAGCCTCGGTGTCGCTTCCGCCGCCTTCCGCGCTCGCCTCGAAGGCGAACCCGTTCATGCCGAGCCCCTGGCCGCCCTGCCAGATCTCGAACCCGGCCTCCGCGTCGATCAGATAGTGGGCGGGGTTGATGGCGCCGCGCGTGACACCGTCGTCGATCAGCCCCTTCACATTGAAGCCGGTCAGCTCGGTGGCGCCGTTCTGCAGGACGTACGAGATCACCTTCCAGCCCGAGGCGCCGGGCCCCGTCCAGACGTCCCAGGTCCGGCCGTCGAGCTGCACCGTGGCGGTCCGCGACCCGATCGGCTGCACGCCGCCGCGGTGGTTCATCCAGACCATCAGCTCGGTGCCGTCCGGCTGGTCGTCGGTGACCGGGACGGAGTTGAACCAGATGTCCATCGACACGTTGTACGCGCCGGAGGAGACCTGCGTGGTCGACCAGTCGGTGCGTACGCTGCCCAACTCATCGACGCGCAGCGGCAGTCCGCTGCCGCTCGTGCACGCACCCCAGTGACAGCCTTTGTAGCTGGAGGGGTACGTGGCCGGGGCGCCGTTCGTCGGGAGCGCGAACGAGGATTCGGTGAGACTCCAGGCACCCGTCGCCGGGTCGATGCTCACGCACTGCCGGGCCTCGGAGTTCCACTCGTTCTGCTGGTAGAGGTACTCGCCTCCCTGCAGTTCGGTGGTTCCCCACTGGGTGCAGTCGGTGATGGGCGCGGCCGACGCGGGCGAGGCGCCCGTGAGCACCGTTGCCGCGGCGAGCAGCAGCGACGCCGCCGTGGCGACGAGCGCCGGCAGCCGTCGGCCGGTGCGCCCGGCCGCCCTGTCCGTCATGCGGTGGCTCCTCACGGCTCGACCCCCCAGGCAAGGGCGCCGCCGATGTACGCCGCGACCTTCGAGGCGTCGGCGTACGCGGTGTTGGTGGCGCGGCTGTAGTCGTCGCTCTCGTTGAAGTTCGACCAGTCGGTCTTGTTCAGCCGCAGCTGGACCTCGCCCGTCGACGCGCCCGCGTCCAGCGTGCCCGCGCCTGCGGTGAAGCCGACTTCCAGACAGCGCTCGGCACCCGTCTTCGGGGCGGTGGCGGCCACCACCCTGTGGGTGATGTTCGACGATCCGAGCGCGGCGTAGTCGCAGTACGTGCCGAAGGTGTTTGCGCCGCCCTCGGAGGTGAACCAGTACCGGAGCGTCACCGTGGACAGGTCGATGGGGGTGCCGCCGGTGTTCAGGAGTTGCAGACCCAGCCGGATCTGGTTGTCGGTGGCCGAGGAATCGCTGTTCTTGTACTGGACCTTCACCGCGCCGCTGCCGCCGCCCGGTTTCGTGGTAGCGGTCACGGCGGCGGAGAGCGCCGACGTGTTGCCGCCCGCGTCGCGCGCCGCCACCGCATAGCTGTACTCGGTGGCCGCGCCGAGGCCCTCGTCGGTGAACGTCCGCGTCGTCGCGTTCCCCGCCAGCACCCCGTTGCGGTAGACGTCGTACCCCGTCACCGCGACGTTGTCGGTCGCGGCCGACCAGGACAGCGACACGCTGTTGCTCGTGGTGGCGGTCACGGCGAGTCCACCGGGCACCGTCGGCGCCTCGGTGTCCGAGCCGCCCGTGCCCTCCACCAGCAGCTCCGCGTAGATCGCGAAGGCCAGCGCGAGCGCCGCCTGTGCCCAGAAGCGGTGGTAGGTGAAGGTGGGGGCGGCGCCGCCGTCCAGATAGGCCTGGACCTTCGGCCAGTCCGGGTCGTCCCGGTACCAGGTCCGGATGTCGATGAAGGTGGCGCCCGGCTCGACGGTGTCGCCGTTCGGCATCGTGCCCGACCACCCCGACGGGACGTACACCTCGTCGTCGAAACGCCGGTAGTCGGTCCTGGTCTCCGGCACCGCGATGCCCTTGTCGTCGGCGTTCAGCGCCATCGCGTCGAGGAGTGCCTTGGCCAGCGCGCCCGCGGCCTGGTCGCCCGACTTCGCCGCGTAGTAGGTGAGCGTCTTGACGTACGCGGCGCCCACGCCGACGTCGTTGGAGTAGTCGACGACCGATACATGCAGCCCGGCGTTGCGCCCGGGGGACGCCGGGTTCCAGGTGTCCGGCTGCCCCGTCCAGTTCAGCGTCGAGGGGAAGCGGTAGCTGCCGTCCGAGCCGACCGTCGTCTCGCCGGAGGCCCAGGCGACCCACTTGTCCAGCACGGCCCCGGCGGTCGCGTTGCCGGTGACGTAGTAGTACGCGGCGACCCGCTCCATGCCCCACGCCTGGAAGCCGAACCAGTTGTTGCTCGGCGGGTCGTGGTAGACCGGCTGCCAGTCGTAGGCCATGCCGTAGAAGGTGGGGGTACCGGCCGGTGGCGTGCCGTACTGCCCCTCCCAGCTGTTGGTGCACCCGCCCGCGAACGCGCCCTCGCTGGACTGCAGCCAGCTGAGGAACTCCAGCTGCCGGGTCAGACTCTTCGCCCAGTCCGTCCTCGCGGTGGCCGACTTGGGGGTGAGCGCCGGTACGTTGGACAGCGCCCAGGCGGAGAGCGGGTTCTGGTACCCCTGGTGGGAGGCGCCGTCGCCGATGCGCCAGGCCCAGCCGCCACCGCTGCCGGCCGCGGCACCGCCCCAGGCGTAGTACCAGGACAGCAGGTAGTGCTGGGAGTCGCGGCCGGAAGCCGCGGGGCAGGAATTGGGGTCCGTGCAGTTGCCGACGCGCTTGAAGTACTTGTCGAACATGGCGTAGCGCAGGTAGTCGCCCATCCTGGCGGCCTTCGCCACGGATGCCTCGACCTCGCTCTCCTTGCCCTGCGCCGAGGCCCAGCGATAGGCCCAGTAGGCGGCCTGGACCGCGCGGGCGTCGGCGTCGGGGGCGTTGGTGTACTTCCACTGCCTGGCGTAGCTCTGGTCGCCGACGAAGAGATCGAGATAGCCGTTGGGGCCGCCGTACTCGAAGAGGTCGGTGGTCGGCTGCGGGATGGTCTCCCACACCGACTCCTGCGCGCCGCGCTGGTAGGTGTTGATGAACGAAGGACCGGGCCCCGGGCCCGACTCGCCGCCGGTGCCCGGCTTGTTGCCGTAGCCGTAGGTGTTGTCCAGGTCCATCAGCCAGTGCATGCCGTATACGTCCATCGTGCCGTAGGACGCGGCCAGTTCGGTGGCGAGCGGATCCGAGCCGACGGAGACCGAAGTATCCAGAGACGAGGGGTAGTTGTCCGGCAGCGGCCACTCCGGGGCGTAGGTCGCGGGGGACCCGGGGTTGTACGAGTCGCTGGTCGGCTGGTCGGCGTGTTGCGGGATGATCGTCTTCTCCGCCACCGTCCAGGCCGCGTTGAACGGTGCCCAGTCGCCGGTCACCCGTCCGTACGCCGCCTCCAGCCACATCCAGAAGCTGACCGCTTCCGAGGTGGTCTCGTGACCGTGGTCCGGCGCCTCGACCATCAGGGTCTCGACCGAGTGGTACGGCAGTCCCTCCGGGCTGAAATAGCCGTTGGCCGCCGCCTTGATCTTGCCGTACTGGGTGAGGAACGCCTGGGTGTACGGGTCGTCGGCCGCAGCGCTCCGGGCGCCTGCGCGACCGGCAGTGGCGGCCGGAGCGGCGACCACGACGCCCCGGGCCAGGCCCACGGCGAGCAGACCGCCGCCCAGGGCACTACTGAACGTTCTACGGGATATCGACACAAATCCTCCAGTGGCGGGTGTCGTGGGGGAGGGTCGGGGAGACGGAGGAAGGTGCGGCACAACGGTGCGGGAACAGGTCCGGGCAGCGAACAGGGACCGGGGCCCGGACGGGTTCACCGCCCGGGTGCACGACGGCCTGTGTGTGCAAGTCTTGATTGTGGGAGCGCTCCCAAAGTGGCGTGGTGATGCGCACCTGTCAAGAGTCAAATCACAACTGCTTTACGGGCTCGTTAACTTGACGGACCGGCAGTCGACCGGTCCGCGACGTATAACTGCTGGTGACGGGAGGTCAACCCGGGGTCGCGACCGGGTGCTGAGTCCGCTCGGGATTCCGTGCGCGTCACCTGACGGTCAGCGAACCCTTCATATAAGGGTGAATGGTGCAGATGTACGGGTACGTGCCGGCCTTGTCCGGTGCGGTGAAGGTGACCGTCCGCCCCGACGCGACATCGCCGGTGTCGAACGCCTTGCCGCTGGTCGCGGTCACGGTATGGGTCGCGGAGTCCTCGTTGACCACGGTGATCAGCGTCCCCGGGGCGACCGTCAGACGGGCCGGCCCGAACGCGAAGTCCTTGATCGTGACCCTCGCCCTGCCGACCGGGGGCGACGAGGGGGATGGTGAGGCCGGGGAGGCGGCGGGCGGTGTGACGCCGACGGACGACGAGCTGCCGCCGCCGCCACCGTCCGTGCACCCGCCGACAGCGGCCGCGAACACGCCCACCGCGATCACGGCGACAGCCGCCCTCGAACGGTTGCCCATCACAAGAACTCCTCGGGTCCGGCCACCGCTCCGGCGGCCCTGTGGCCCTGAACGTTGAGGGCCGCGCGACCGGGGAGAGGGCAGGCGCTCGGGACGGCCGGCAGCTCGCATCCATCCGGGTGCAGGGCTCCCGCCCGCCGGTACTCCAGCCGGACCCGCCGCCGCCCCCGGAGGGCGAAGCACGCGGCGCGGCTCCTTGTCCGGTGCGGACTCAAAAGATCATCTTGCAAGGGTTCCCGGACACGGGACGTCCAGGACGCCTGAGACGCACCCGGTCCGCTCCACGAACGCCCCGAGATCTTCCGAGCCACAGGAGTTCCCCGATGCGCCTGCGCGCCACCCTCGCCGCCGCTGCTCTGATCACGCTCGCCGCCGCGGCGCCCGCCGCGGCCGACCCGTTCGGGGACCCGATGGAGGACCGCGGGCTCTTCCTCACCGTCTCGGGCAGCGACAACACCTGGATCCGGGGCGTCCGGCTGCTCTGCCCTGCCGCCCCGGGCGCCCACCACCCCCATGCGGCCGCCGCCTGCGCGGCGATCGACGAGGCGGGAGGCGATATGGACCGGCTGCCCGGCGACCCGCACCTGTGCACCATGGAACTCGACCCGGTGACCGCCACCGCCACCGGCACGTGGAACGGGCGCGCGGTCAACTGGCAGCACACGTTCGGCAACGCCTGTGAGCTGGAAGCCGCCACCGGAGTGGTCGCCCGCTTCTGAGCCCAGCCCGTTCTGAGCCGGGTGACCCGCCCGGCTCAGGACTCGCGCGTCGCGGCCATCCCCAGGGTGATCAGGCCGAGCACCACCCAGCCGAACCAGAGCCAGCCGCTGCTCCCCAGCGCCACGGTGTAGGCGGTGACCACTATCAGGGCCACCACGGTGATCAGTCCCATGGCCTTCGTGGATCCGGACATGCCCGCACCCTCCTCGTCGGCCGCACGGCCGTGGATGCCATCGTCACCCGGAAGGCAGGTCCACCGCTACTGCCCGCGCGCCTGCAACGAGGCGAGATAGGCGTTGTACGCCTGCAGCTCCTGGTCCCCGTCCCGGTCGGCGGCGCGGTCGGAGCGCTTCGCCGTCCGCTGCTCGGAGCGGTACCACTGGAAGACCAGCGCGATCAGCACCAGCACCGACGGGATCTCGCTGAACGCCCAGGCGATGCCGCCCGCCCAGTTCTGATCGCTCAGCGCGTCGATGCCGAGCGAGGCCGGCGGATTCTTGTACGTCTCCACCATCGGCGTCGACGCCATCATCAGCGCGATGCCGAAGAACGCATGGAACGGCATCCCCGCGAACAGCTCCAGCATCCGCATCACATAGCCGGGCCGGTGCGGCCCCGGGTCGACGCCCATGATCGGCCAGAAGAACACCAGACCGACCGCGAGGAAGTGCACCATCATCGCGATGTGGCCGGTCTTCGAACCCATGAGGAAGTCGAAGAGCGGGGTGAAGTACAGCGCGTACAGACTGGCGATGAAAAGCGGAATCGTGAAGACCGGATGCGTGATGATCTTCATGTACCGGCTGTGCAGCAGCATGAGCAGCAGTTCGCGCGGGCCCGTGCGGCCCCGTCCCGCGACCGGCAGCGCGCGCAGCGCCAAGGTCACCGGAGCACCCAGAAGGAGCAGGATCGGCGACAGCATGCTGATCACCATGTGCTGCACCATGTGCACACTGAACATGACCATGCCGTAGTCGTTCAGCTTGGTGCACATCACCAGGGCGATGGACAGCACGCCGACGACGAAGAAGACGATACGGCCGACCGGCCAGGCGTCCCCGCGTCTGCGCAGACGCAGCACGGCGTACCCGTACAGGCCGATGGCCAGCAGGCAGCCGACGAGAAAGAACGGGTCCGCGGAGAATTGGAGCCCACGTCCCAGCGTGAACGGCGGCAGATCCATGTTCATGCCGTGCCCGCTGTGATCCATCTGTTCACTCCCGCTGGGGACGTCCCCGTTTCGTGCCGGTTGTCCCGACCAGAGTAGAACTGCCCCCGGCCGCAGCTGCGGCCGGGGGCAGTTCGTAGGGCAGGGGCGTCGCTCAGAGCACGCACTCCGCCTCGGCGTACCGCTCGGCCGGAACCGTCTTCAGGGTCTCCACGGCCTCGCCCAGTGGCACCATCGCGATGTCGGTGCCGCGCAGTGCCGTCATCATGCCGAACTCGCCGCGGTGCGCGGCCTCCACCGCGTGCCAGCCGAAACGGGTGGCGAGAACACGGTCGTACGCGGTCGGTGTGCCACCGCGCTGCACATGGCCGAGAATCACCGGTCGGGCTTCCTTGCCGAGGCGCTGCTCCAGCTCGACGGAGAGCTGCGTGGCCACACCGGCGAACCGCTCGTGCCCGTAGATGTCCTTGGTGCCCTGCTCGAACTCCATGGAGCCCTGGCGTGGCTTGGCGCCCTCGGCGACGACGACGATCGCGAACTTCTTGCCGGCCGAGAAGCGCCTGCCGACCAGTTCCGTCAGCTCGTCGATGTCGAAGGGGCGCTCCGGCACGACGATGGCGTGCGCACCGGCCGCCATGCCCGAGTGCAGCGCGATCCAGCCGGTGTGGCGGCCCATGACCTCGACGATCAGCACCCGCTGGTGCGATTCGGCGGTGGTCTTCAGCCGGTCGAGTGCCTCGGTGGCGACGCCGACGGCGGTGTCGAAGCCGAAGGTCACATCGGTGGAGGCGATGTCGTTGTCGATCGTCTTGGGTACGCCGACGATCGGCAGGCCCGCCTCGGAGAGCAGATTGGCCGCTTTCAGCGTGCCCTCGCCGCCGATCGGGATGATCACGTCGAGCCCGAGATCGGCGACATGGCCCCTGGCCTGTTCGACGCCGCCCCGCAGATGGGCGGGCTGGACCCGCGAGGAGCCGAGGATCGTACCGCCGCGGGCGAGGATGCCGCCCACCGCATCGAGGTCGAGCTTGCGGTAGTCGCACTCGAGGAGGCCCTTCCACCCGTCGTGGAAGCCGATGACCTCGTCGCCGTGGTCGACCACCGCGCGGTGCACGACGGAACGGATGACGGCGTTGAGGCCGGGGCAGTCGCCGCCGGAGGTGAGCACACCAATTCGCATTGCCCGGGAAACCTTTGCAAAGTGGGCCGACGACCGGACCGCGTCGTCCGGTTGGATCCCCGCCACCCTACCGGCGCAGGATGGCGGGACCGAACCGGGCGTCCGCCTGCTGGACGCCGCTCAGCTGAGCGAAATACGACTCATCAGGCGGGCTGGGTCGCCGAGGCGATGCGCTCGGCGCGCAGCGCCTCGTACCAGCGGTCGTCCGTCGGCGGCAGGGCGTTGACATCGAGGGCCAGCTTCAGCAGCAGATCCGCGATCAGCGGGTTGCGCGCCATCACGGGCCCGTGCATGTACGTACCGAAGACGGTGTCGTTGTACGCACCCTCGGTGCCGTCCCCGGTGCCGTTGCCGTTGCCGAACTGCACCCGGGCGAACGGCCGTGCCGTCGGGCCGAGATGGGTGACGCCCTGGTGGTTCTCGAAACCGGTCAGCGGAGGCAGTCCGAGGTTCGGGTCGATGTCGGCCAGTACGTCACCGACGCACCGGGCCCCCTCGCCACGGGTGGAGACCACGTCGAGCAGTCCGAGACCGGGCTCGCGCTCACCGAGGTCGTTGATGAACTCATGGCCGAGGATCTGGTACCCGGCACAGACCGAGAAGATGATCGCGCCGTTGGACGCGGCCCGGCTGAGCCCGCCGTCGCGGCGCAGCCGCTCCGCGGCCAGCCGCTGCGGACGGTCCTCACCGCCGCCGATCAGATAGATGTCGCCGGACGTCGGGACCGGCTGGTCGCTGCGGACGTCCACGCGCTGCACGTCGAGACCGCGCTGGCGGGCCCGGCGCTCCACCACGAGCGCGTTGCCCTGGTCGCCGTAGGTGCTGAGGAGGTCGGGATAGACCCAGACCAGACGCAGACCGTTGTTGCTCATGCTTCGTCCTCTCCGGAGGTGGCCGGGGCCGGGGTCAGTTGCCGACACGACGGCGCAGATCCTGGAAGGCGGTGTAGTTGGCGATGACCTCGATACGGCCGGGCGGGGCCTGCTGCACGGCCTCGTCGAGGTTCTCGCAGACCCGGAAGTCGAGACCGGCCACTTCGAGCCGGACCGCGAGGTCCAGCTTGCGGTCGCCGAGCACGAAGATCGGGTGACCGGCGAGCTGGGTGTAGTCCACGTCCCACAGCCAGGAGGTGTCCGTACCGTCCGCGCCACGGGCGTTGACGGAGAGGATCACCGGGGTGGGCGGCGGGTCGATCAGGGAAAACGTTTCGAGCCAGCCCGCCGGGTTCTTCGCCAGCAGCAGCCGCAGCTCACGGCCGAGGAAGGTGACCACGTCGTAGCGGCCCGCGACGGCCTGCACCTGGTACATGCGCTCCAGCGCGACCTGCGGCGGCACACCGAACACGGCGGCCACGGCGGCCGAGCTGGTGGCGTTCGCCTTGTTGGCACGGCCGGGCAGCTGGAGGTGGATCGGCCACGCCGAACCGTGCGGGTCCAGGACGTAGTCGCCGTGCAGCACCCAGCTGGGGGCGGGGCGGCGGAAACCGCACTCGCCGCAGAACCAGTCGTCGCCGGGGCGCTGCATCACACCGCCGCAGGACGGGCAGGACCAGGCGTCGTCCTTCCACGCCTGACCGGCCGCGACCCACACCACATTGGGGGAGGAGGACGCCGCCCAGACGATCAGCGGGTCGTCGGCGTTCGCGACGATCACAGCCTTGGAACCGGACAGCCCCTCACGCCACTTCTCCGCGAGCATCCGGGTCTCCGCGGCACGGTCCAGCTGGTCGCGGGAGAGGTTGAGCAGCGCGATCACCTTGGGCGTCGTGTCGCGTGCGACCCCGGCGAGGTACTTCTCGTCCACCTCTATGACGCCGTACTTCGAGTCCGAGCCGCCCGCCAGCGCCGAGGTGATGCCCGCCGGCATGTTCGCGCCGAGCGCGTTCGACACGACCGGGCCCGCGGCCCGCAGTGCCTCGGCGATCAGCCGGGTCGTCGTCGTCTTGCCGTTCGTCGCCGACACGAGGATCACGTCCAGGTGCTGCGCCAGCCGCCCCAGCAGGTCGGGGTCGAGCTTGAGTGCCACCCGGCCGCCGATCACCGATCCGCTGCCGCGCCCCGCGGCGCGCGACACCGCCGCCGCGGCCTTGCCCGCCGTCACGGCGAGCTTGGCCCGCGGCGACAACGGCTCCGTGTTGCCTGCCATCGTCCTAGATCCTCCTTGCATCGGTCCACGCCCAGCCTATCGATGTCCGGCGCGGCGACCGCACCGCGGCACCGCCGGGAAGGTGGAGGTCACGTGGAACGTACGATTGCCGCCATGCGAAACCGCCCGATCCCCGGCAGTTCCGGACTGATTCGTGCCATGAGTCTGCTCGGTGATCCGGTGCTGCACAGTGCCTGCGAACCCGTCACGGACTTCGGTCATTCCCTCGCCCGCCTCGTCGAGGACATGTACGCCACCATGTACGCGGCCCAAGGGGTCGGACTCGCGGCCAATCAGGTCGGCGTCGCCCTGCGGGTGTTCGTCTACGACTGCCCGGACGACGACGACGTCCGGCACCTCGGACATCTCGTCAACCCGAAGCTGGTCGAGGCGGACGGCATCACCGTACGCGGCCCGGAGGGCTGTCTCTCGCTGCCCGGCATCGAGGCCGGCACCCCGCGCTTCGACCGTGCCGTGGTCGAGGGCGTGACGGTCGAGGGCGAGCCGGTACGGGTCACCGGCACCGGCTTCTTCGCCCGGTGCCTCCAGCACGAGTGCGACCACCTCGAAGGCACGGTCTACACGGACCGGCTGACCGGGCTGCGCCGGGCGCGGGCGCTGCGCGCGGCCCGCCGGGCGCCCTGGGCGACCGGCGGCTGACCATCGCACTCCCTCAGAACCCGGGGCCGCCGGGCCGGTCGCCCACGGCGGCCAGCCTGCCCCACAGCAGATCCGCCAGGCTGCGCACCAACTGCTCGCGGGAGCAGGGACGTTCGCCCAGCCACCAGTCGCCCGCGGCGTGCATCATGCCGACGATGCCGTGGCCCCATATGCGGGCCATGGCCTCACTGTCCGGGCCCAGGTCCACGCGCTCGGCGATCACCAGGGCCAGTTCCTCGCCGAGGCGGCGCAGCAGCGGGGCGGAGTGCCGTCCGACATCGAAGCCCTGCTCGGTCGAGGGCGCCGCGTCGTCGGACGGGTGCATGAGGAAGCGGTAGACCTGCGGGCGGGCCTCGATCGCCGCGAGATAGGTGTCGAGCGTCGCCTCCACGCGCCGACGGCGCTCGGCGGGTGCGTCGAGGGCGGCCCGCAGAGCGATCAGCAGGGCATCGGTGTGGCGTTTGGCGAGGGCGCGGTAGAGGCCGCCCTTGTCGCCGAAGTGCCGGTAGAGGATGGGCTTGGTGATTCCTGCCTCCGCCGCGATGGCGTTCATCGAGGCCCCGGGCCCGTCCCTGAGCACCACGCGGTCGGCGGCCTCGAGCAGCTCGCGGCGGCGGCTCTCGGCCGCTGTCCTCTGCCGCTCGGCCTGTCGTGTGGTCTCCATGTCGCCTCTCCCCACCCCTGGCCGTGCAATTGCGTCCTGCCTGCGCAACGTAACACTCTGCCCTGCGGGATGCGGATCGGCACCCGGGCGGTTGACAGAGGCTACTTGCCGGTAACAGACTGCGGTTACCGCAAGTAACGAGTGGTTTTTCAGGGTAGTACGTGGAGGGGAAAATGGCCGAGTTCACGCTCGAACTCAACGATGACCAGAAGCAGGTCCGTGACTGGCTTCACGGCTTCGCCGCGGATGTGATCCGACCGGCGGCTTCGGAGTGGGACGAGCGTGAGGAAACGCCCTGGCCCGTAATCCAGGAGGCGGCCAAGGTCGGCATCTACTCCCTCGACTTCTACGCCCAGCAGTTCTTCGACCCGACGGGCCTCGGCATCCCGATGGCGATGGAGGAGCTCTTCTGGGGGGACGCGGGCATAGCTCTGTCGATCGTCGGTACGGGCCTGGCGGCCGTGGGCGTCCTCGCCAACGGCACCGAGGAGCAGATCGGCACCTGGATCCCGCAGATGTACGGCGACGCGAACGATGTGAAGGTCGCCGCCTTCTGCTCCTCCGAGCCGGACGCGGGCTCGGACGTCGCCTCCATGCGGACCCGCGCGGTGTACGACCGGGCCAAGGACGAGTGGGTGCTGAACGGCACCAAGACCTGGGCGACCAACGGCGGCATCGCCAACGTCCATGTCGTCGTCGCCGTGGTCGACGCGGAGCTCGGTTCCAAGGGCCACGCCTCCTTCATCGTGCCGCCGAACACCCCCGGCCTCTCCCAGGGCCAGAAGTTCAAGAAGCACGGCATCCGGGCCTCGCACACGGCGGAGGTCGTCCTGGAGGACGTACGGGTCCCCGGTCACTGTCTGCTCGGCGGCAAGGAGAAGCTCGACCAGCGCCTGGCCCGGGCCCGCGAGCGCGCCGCGTCCGGCGGCGAGCGGGTGAAGAACGCGGCGATGGCCACCTTCGAGGCGTCCCGTCCGGCGGTCGGCGCGATGGCGGTCGGCACCGCCCGTGCGGCGTACGAGGTCGCGCTCGACTACGCCAGGACTCGCACCCAGTTCGGCCGGCCGATCATCGACAACCAGGGCGTCGCCTTCCAGCTCGCCGACATGCGTACGCAGATCGACGCGGCCCGGCTGCTCGTCTGGCGCGCCTCCTGGATGGCGGCCACCGGGAAGCCGTTCACGTCGGCCGAGGGCTCCATGTCCAAGCTGTACGCGAGCGAGACGGCGAAGACGGTCACCGCGCAGGCCATCCAGATCCTCGGGGGCAACGGCTTCACCCGTGAGTACCCCGTGGAGCGGATGCACCGGGACGCGGCGATCTACACGATCTTCGAGGGCACGAGCGAGATCCAGCGCCTGGTGATCGCCCGCACCCTCTCCGGCATGCCGATCCGCTAGCGCGGAGCCCCGTGTGTCCTCGATCGCCGGACGGGCCGGAATCCGGCCCGTCCGGCGATCGAGGGCGGAACCGGTCAGGCGGGGAGCTGGGACTCGATGGCCGCGATGAGCTCCGGGGCCTCCGGCTCCGTACGCGGGCGCAGGCGCGCGACCGGCTCGCCCGCGGGCGAGATGAGGAACTTCTCGAAGTTCCACTGGACGTCGCCCGCTTCGCCGTCCCCGTCCGCCAGCCCCGTCAGCTCGGCGTACAGCGGGTGGCGCGTTTCGCCGTTCACGTCGGTCTTCTCCAGCAGCGGGAAGCTGACACCGTACGTCGTCGAGCAGAAGGTCTGGATCTCCTCCGCGCTCCCCGGCTCCTGGCCTGCGAACTGGTTGCACGGCACGCCGAGCACGGTGAAGCCGCGGTCCCCGTACGTGTTCTGGAGCCGCTCCAGACCCTCGTACTGCGGGGTGAGCCCGCACTTCGACGCGACGTTCACCAACAGGACCGCCCGGCCGCGGTAGTCGGCCAGGGAGGTGGGCTCGCCGGTGAGCGTGCGCAGGGGGATGTCGTACAGCGTCATGAGGCTCTCCTTGTGAGGGTGACTTCCACTGCCATTGTCACGCCTGCACATTGATCGGTACGAACCCGGCCGCCCCGCCGACCGCCTTGTAATAGAGGGTCGTCGGTTTCAGGACGCCTGCCGGATCGGCGGCGTAACCCGGAATCGATCCGCACTCCGTCCAGCCCGTCGAGCGGTAGAGCCGTTCGGCGGAGCTGCCGGTCTCGGTGTCCAGCACCAGCAGCGTGACCCCCGCCTCGGCGGCCGAGCGTTCGGCGGCGTCGAGGAGCGAACGGCCGAGGCCTCGGCCGCGGGCCGACGGGCGGACCATCAGTTTGGCCACTTCCGCGCGGTGACGGGAGTTCGGCAACGGGGCCCGCACCAGCGCGATGGTCCCGGCCACCCGTTCCGCGTTCCGGGCGATCCAGACCTGAAGGTGCCCGGCGTCGACGGCCCCGGCCCTCTCCCGCCACCAGGCGGCCGCCGCGTCACGGTCCAGCGGCGCGAGGAATCCCACCGACGAACCGCCGTTCACGGCCTCCACCAGAAGGGCGGCCAACTCATCGGCGTAGGTGACCAGTTCGGGTCCGGACACCTGGACGATCTCGGTCATGAGACGGCTTCCTTTCGGGGCTTTCACAGCTTTCACGCTTTCCACGGCGCTCGCGGCGCCCATGACTCTCATTGCTCTCACGGCTCTCACGGCTCTCACGGCAGGACGATCACCAGCGCGTAGCGGACCCGCTCCGGGCCCGGACAGTGGAAGTGTGAAGGGCCGCGCAGCCGGAAGCGCAGACAGTCGCCGCTGCGCACGGTGTGCACGGTCCCGTCGACGGTGATCTCGACCGTCCCCTCCAGCACCCAGACGTGCTGCTCCACACCGGACACGGGCGCGTCCTCGTAGTCGATGGCGGCCCCGGCGTCGAGCGTGCCCTCGATGACCTCGGCGCGCAGCCCGGTGTGCGGTGGGGAGACCGAGCGGCGTACGAAGCCTGATGCCTCGTCGCGCCACACCGGTTGCCGCGCGGCGGGAACCAGCTGCGGCACCTCGGCCTCCACCTCCATCAGCAGCCGGGACATGGTCCGCCCGTAGACCGTGCACAAGGTGCCGAGCAGGGCCGCGGTCGGGCTCAGCTCACCGCGCTCCAGCCGGGACAGCGTGGAGCGGCTCACCCCGCTGCGCCGGGACAGATCGTCCAGCGACCAGCCGCGCCCGGCCCGCAGTTCGCCCAGCCGCACGGCGAGCCGGGCATCGACGGAGCCGGACTCCGCCCTTTCGGTCTCTCTCGCAACGGAGACGATATCTCTGACCGGAGATGAGCAGGGGCATGAGTGACAGCCGGACGTGCTTGTTCTGCTGACCGGGTGCTGTCGTGCCACGCTGATTCGGGGAAGTCCCGGCCGGGCCCACTCGGGTCCGCCGGTTCGCTTCTGCTACCAGAGGAGGCCGATATGGCCAGTGCCAGCAGCGGGCCGAACGTGGCGCCCGAAGCCACCCCGACCTCGCGTCAACCCTTCCGGCACGGCTGGACCGCCTTCGCCGTGGTCCTGATGATCTTCGGCGGTGCGATGGCGATCTTCGAGGGAATCGCCGCCATCACCAAGGACAACGTCTTCGTCGCCACGCGCAACTACGTGTTCCAGTTCAGCCTCACCGGCTGGGGCTGGATCCACCTCGTCCTGGGCATCGTCATCGTCCTCGTCGGCTTCGCGCTGTTCACCGGGGCACTGTGGGCGCGCGTCGTGGGCATCGTGTTCGCAGGGCTTGCCGCACTCGCCCACTTCCTGTGGCTGCCCTTCTACCCGTTCTGGTCCATCGTGCTCATCGCCATCAACGTCTTCATCCTCTGGGCGCTGTGCGCGGCTCCGCTGGAGGAGGAAGAAGCCTGAGCGTGACGACGTAGGAGACCACGACCGAGACGATCACCAACGGCATGACGGTGAGACCCTCGGACCCCAGCAGCAGCGTGGCCAGCAGCACCGAGGTCATGGGCAGCTTCAGCATCGCCACGCACATGGCCCCGATGCCCATCGCGAAGCCCGACGCCAGACTGAGCCCCGGGAGATGGGACAGCGCGATTCCGCCCGCCGCTCCCACGAACATCGCCGGAAAGACGGGGCCTCCCCGGAAACTGCTCAACGACGCGCAGTACGCCAGCGCCTTGCAGAGGGCGAGTACCAGCAGCGTGGCCACCGAGTAGCCCGCACCGGCGGAGAGCAGCGGATCGAGCGCGCTCTCGCCGGAGTACAGCACCCCGGACGCCTCCCTGCCGGTGCTCTGCGCGTACCCGAACGCGATCAGACCGATGATCAGACCCATGACCGCGGTGGCCACCACCGTCCGCCGCTCGACGTGGGCCTGCAGGAACAGGGCGAGCCGCTGAATACCCGTACCGGCGAAGGCCGCCGCGAGGCCGACGGCGACCGCCCAGCCGAACTGGGCGAGGTCGGGCTGCTGGGCGTGCGGCACATGGTGGAGCGCCAGGGAGTACGTCCCCAGGCCGGTCCACGAACCGAGACCGGTGAAGATGAGTGAACCGATACCGGCGGCCAGCAGGCCCGGCACCAGGACCATCCCGAGCATCGCCCCGCCCAGCCCCGAGGCCTCCATCAGGAGAAAGGCGCCGAGCAGCGGTGACCCCAGCAGCGCGCTGACGGCGGCGAAGCTCCCCGCCGCTCCCACCACGGCACTCGCCTTGGGGCTGATGCCCGGTTTGACCAGGCGCACCGTGTACACGGCCAGACCGCCGCCGAGAGCGATGAGCGGTGCCTCGGGACCGAGCACCGCCCCGACGCCGAGCGAGACGAGCGCCGCGAGGGCGATGCCGGGCAGCTCCACCGCCGCGGGCGCCCCCGTGTTCATCAGGCCGTCGGCGGGCCGGTGGCCGCCCTTCCCGGGGAGATGGCGGACGGTCAGCCCGACCAGCAGGCCGGCCACGGCGAGCAGCGGCACCGGCCACCAGGACGGCGTACCCGCGAAGCCCAGTGCCCTGGGCAGGTCGTCATAGGTGAGCGACTGGAGTCTGTGGACGAGGGCGAGGAAGCCGAACGCCACCACCGAGACCGGGACGCCGAGCATCGCCGCCGCCAGGAGGAGCATGACGTAAGCACGGGTGCGGATGAGCCTGAAGGGGTCCGATGGCGCCGCGGTGGGTGCTGCGACGGGTTTGGCCGACATGCTCATGGTCTCCTCGGCGCCGGAACCCATCGGGGAACATGCTGTGCCGCCGACGGACACAACGTCCACAAGGAGTTAGCACAGCGCGCGGACAGGGCGGCTGCGCACCCGCTGTGCGCGTGCGTCGATTCCCCGACCGTCATTCCTCTGGACCAATGCGCCCGCACGTGTCCGGCCGGGGGTCGAACGCGTGGCCGCGCCCCGGATACGCGGCGATCGCGGTCCGGTCGCCCGATCGTCATGTTCCCTGCCGCTGCCGCCATCACCTGTTCGACCGGTCGTGCCGGAGACCGACCCGCCGCCAGATCCTCCGCTGGCACCTGAGCGCGACCGTGCCCACCACGATCAGCACCGCGATGTTGACCAGCAGCTGGACGAGCGACCCCCATGCCTCGTGCCAGCTCGTGAACGCGGTGGAGACGCTGAGATCCGCCGCGGCCGGGATGGTCGTGACGGAGATGAACACACCGAGCAGGGCGCTCGTCCTGGCCTCGGTGAGCGACACGATGCCGACGACACCAGCCAGTGCCGCCACGGCGAACGAGAAGAAGTTGGGGGTGTTGATGAGATGGGAGACCGGCCGCAGCCCCGCGTGGAACGCCGCCGATTCGAGGCCGAACGCACGCACCAGGAGACTGAAGAGAAAGGTGATGACGATCGTCAGCAGGAAGCCCGCGACCAGCGCCCGAAGCCCCCGCCGGATCCTGGTCCGGTCGCCCTGGTCGATGCCCAGCGCGACGCTGACGATGGCACCGTACTCGGGGCCGACGACCATCGCCGCGACGATCAGGATCTGGGAGTTGGTGACGATGCCGACCGAACCGATGATCCCCGCGATCACGAAGTAGAGATAGAAGCTCGGCGGGTAGGTGGCCTCGGAGCGGATGCGCGCCTCCACCTGCTCCCAGACCGGTGCACGGGCCAGCGGCCCGAGCTGTTCGGCTCCGACGTCGGCCGCCCGGCCGGAAAAGGCCATGTCCACCGGTTCGATGACGAGGGAGCCGCGGCGGTCCAGGTGCAACGCGCGCAGGCCGCGCAGGACCTCGTTGGCCGCGCCCGTCAGCACGTCGCAGGCGATGGCGTCGCCGTCCGGGTTGCGTGACGCGGCCGGCTGCACGATCAGATTCAGCACGCATGGATCACCGGCGAGCAGGCTCACCGCCCGGTCGGTCAGATCCGGCGGGCTCACCGCGCGGACATGGATCATGTCCATCCTGAACCTCCATGAATCCCCCCTCCAGTAACACCGCAGCCGACACGTCCAGCAATCCAGGCCCCCGGCGGGCCCCATCGGGCGATCACCGGGCGCCGGACGGATAGTGGATGGGACCGGGATCTGTCTGGGATTGGATGCTCATGGACCGATACCCCCCTGTCGCCGAGCACGGGCTGGTGGGCGATCTGCAGACCGCCGCACTGGTTTCCTCGCGAGGGGTCGTCGACTGGTTCGCCGCCCCGAGGTTCGATTCCCCCAGCATCTTCGCCGCGCTGCTGGACCACGACTGCGGCGGCTTCTTCCGGTTGGCCCCCGAGGGCCCCGAGCACACCTGTAAGCAGCTCTACTACCCGGACACCGCGGTCCTGGTCACCCGCTTCATGTCGCCGGACGGGGTCGGCGAGATGCTCGACTGGATGCCGCCGGTACGCGCCGAGGCCCCCACCGACCGGCACACCCTCGTGCGGACCGTGCGTGTGGTACGCGGGACCTTGCGCTTCTCGATGGAGTGCCGGCCCCGCTTCGACTACGGCCGTGCCTCCCACACGCTCGAACCGACCCCCGGCGGAGCCGTGTTCCGGGCACCGGGCATCGCCGCACATCTGCAGACCACCTTCCCCGTGACGCGCGACGGCCAGGACGCCCTCGGTGAAGTGGTGCTGAACGTGGGGGAGTTGGCGGTGGCCGTTCTCACCGTCTGTGACGCGGACGGGCCCGCGCCACCGACGCCGACCACCGACGCCGTCACCGAACAGCTCTGGGAGGCCGTCGACTTCTGGCAGCGGTGGGTGCGCGTCTCCCGCTACCGGGGCCGCTGGTCCGACATGGTCAACCGCTCGGCCATCACCCTCAAGCTCCTCACCTACGCGCCCTCCGGCGCACCGGTCGCGGCGGCGACCATGGGCCTGCCCGAGCAGGTGGGCGGCGAACGGAACTGGGACTACCGCTACACCTGGGTCAGGGACGGCTCGCTGTCGGTCAGGGCCCTGCTCGACCTGGGGTTCGTCGACGAGGCGACCGCCTTCACCCACTGGCTCAGCGACCGGATTCACGACCGCGGGGACGCAACGGGCGAAGCCCTGAGGATCATGTACCGCGTCGACGGGGAGCCCCTGCTGACGGAGGAGATCCTGGAACACTTCGAGGGCTACCGCGGCTCGTACCCGGTACGGCTCGGCAACGCGGCCGCCGACCAGTTGCAGCTCGACATCTACGGCGAGGCCCTCTACGCCCTGTCCGAAGGACATGAGGTGGGTGTCCAGGCCGGCTACCGGGGCTGGAAGACCGTCGCCCAGACCCTGGACTGGCTCGTGGACTCCTGGGACCGGCCCGACGAGGGCATCTGGGAGACCCGCGGCGGACGCCGGGACTTCACATACAGCCGGGTGATGTGCTGGACCGCCTTCGACCGCGGCCTGCGCCTGGCGGCCCAGCTCAGCAGACCGGCCGACACCGTCCGGTGGACCAGAGCCAGGGACGCCATTCTCGAACAGGTCATGGAGCGCGGCTGGAGCGAATCGGAGCAGGCGTTCGTCCAGCACTACGACGGCGGGGTGCTGGACGCCTCGCTGCTGCTGATGCCCAGGGTGGGGTTCCTCGCCCCCATGGATCCGGGCTGGCTGGCCACGCTCGACGCCATGGACCGCACCCTGGTGTCCGACAGCCTCGTCTACCGCTACGACCCGGCCGCCTCACCGGACGGCATGCGGGGTTCCGAAGGCACGTTCAGTCTCTGCACCTTCCTGTACGTGGAAGCCCTGGCCCGCGCGGGCCGGCTCCGCAAGGCGCGCTTCACCTTCGAGAAGATGCTCACGTACGCCAACCATGTCGGCCTCTTCTCCGAGGAGATCGGTCCCAGCGGTGAGCAACTGGGCAATTTCCCCCAGGCGTTCACCCATCTCTCGCTCATCACGGCCGCGCAGACCCTGGACGAGGCGCTGGACCGGGCGGACGAGCGGGAGCGCCGCTGACGGCGACGGCAGCGACGGAGATCGGGCCGACAGCCGCCGGGCCGGCTCGGCCGGGCAGGGGACCCGCCGTCCCTCCAATGGAGCAATGGGCCCCAGCCCACCCACGTTCATGACCGAGATGCGCCGCGGCCCACCCGCTGATGGAATGGCCAGGGCCGTGGCCCCCGGCGGAACCGGGGCAGTCGAGATGCTGAGGAGCCGGCGTGAGCAGCGAGAGCGACGAGACGGGACCGATCGACTACCTGGTGGTCGAGTTCCCGGCCGGAAGCCGGATGACGGGCGAAGGAATGCCCCTGCTGGTCGACCTGGTCGACCGGGGCATCATCCGCATCCTGGATCTGTTGTTCGTCAGGAAGAACCAGGACGGAACGGTCGAGGGCGTGGAACTCTCCGAGCTGACCGGGGACGGCCAGGGCGAGCTGGCCGTGTTCGAAGGGGTCTCATCGGGCCTGCTCGGCCGGGACGACATCGACGAGGCGAGCGCGGTCCTCGAACCGGGCAGCGCCGCCGGAATCCTCGTCTACGAGAACGTGTGGGCGGGACCGTTCGCGGCCGCCCTGCGCCGCCAAGGGGGCCGCCTGGTCGCCAACGGGCGCATCCCGATCCAAGAGGTCCTGGCCTCGCTCGACGCGGCCGAGTCCAGGGTCTGAGCCGTACACGGTCTTGCCGGGCCGCCCCCGGCAGGGCCCGTCGGCCGCCCGCAGAGCCAGTCAAAGGAGATGCACCATGCCAGGCCTTCTTCGTGGCGTCGCCCGTACAGCGGTGATCGCCGGCACCGCCACCTCGGTCTCCAACCGGGTCTCCCGGCGCCAGGCGGGCCGCTGGGCGCGGCAGGACGCCGCGCAGACGCAGGCGCAGACGCGGCCCGCCCCCGCGGAACCTCCGCCGCTCGCGCCGGAGGACGAGATGAGCAACAAGATCGCGCAGCTCAAGGAGCTCGGTGACCTCAAGAACCAAGGACTGCTGAGCGACAGCGAGTTCGCGGCCCAGAAGGCCCGGATCCTCGCCTCCTGACCTGTGCGCGCGAGCAACTGCTCCGCCCCGTGCCGTTCGGAAGCCGCAGGGTGGACGGGCGTCTTGAGAAGATCGATTCGTGGAGTCCGCCGAACCCTTTGAACCCTTCTCCGAATCCGGCAGCGAGCCCCCGCCCGGGGACGGTGCCGCCGACCGGACCGCCCGCCGACAGGTGGTGCGCTGCCGCATGTGCGGCCGCCCGCTCACCGGTACGCAGTCACGCCGCACCGGCCTCGGCCCCGCCTGCGACGCCAAACTGCACCCCGCGCCCCCGGACATCCGCACCCGCCGCCACGAGGTCGAGCAGGACCCGCTCCCCGGTATCTGACCGGGCGCGGCTCGCCGCCCAGAGCTGCTGCAGGACCGATGGCACGTGCCCCTCCCCGTACGGTGAACGCATTGAGGCCGTCCCTCGCCTGCCGGAGGACTCCGTGCTTGTCGCCCACCTCCTCGCCACCGTCCCCGCGCCGCTCGATCCGGACTCCGCGGACGCTCCGGAACTGCGGATGGGACGGCCTTCGCGTAGGTGGTTGCCGGACGAACACGGAGACCCTGTCCTGTGGAACGATGCCAGGCATGCCCACCGATCCCATACATGAAGATGCCGTGCAGCACCCAGCACGTCTCGTCGCCACAGTCCCGGCTCCGCTGGGCGCTGCCGGCGCCGACGCTCCGGAGGTACTGCACTGGCCGGGCCGCAGGCTGCTCGTCCAGCACGCGGACGACGAGGTGGCCGTGGTCGACCTCGGTGAAGAAGGGGAAGCGAGGCAGGAATTCCGCTTCCCCGCGCCGTGGCCCAGACCGTTCGGCCGCGTCACGGTGTCCCCCGGGGGCGACATCGCCGTCTTCTCGGGGGTGCACGGTGTACGGGCCGTGGACCGCGGCGGTGATGTCCTGTGGGAGATCCAGCACGGCTGCTGGGCGACCGCCGTGTGCGCCTGGACCCGTGCCCCGTTCCCCGAGTACGCGGACGACCCACGCCATCATCATGCCGACCGCGGTTCCGCCGCGTTCTCCGCCGACGGCAAGCTGGTGTGGGCGCACGTCCGGCACTACTCCGACAACCGGGCGGACGAGGAGTGGCTGGTCGTGAACGCCGCCGACGGAGTGGTCCTGGGGCGGGCGAAGACCATGACCGTGGGCTCCGGCTCCCTGCACTTTCCTCATCCGAGCGCCGAGTACATGGGGCTGACCGTCGGAGAAGGAGACGACGACTCCCCGGTTCTGTGGGGTCACTGGGACGGCACCACCCTCGCCGTCGAGCGGCTCGAGGGAGAGATCTTCCAGGCGGTCAGTCCGTCCGGGCGGCACTTCCTCTGCACTGATCCCGGGCAGTGGGCCCTGTACCTCCACGAGGCCACGGACGGAACGGAGTTGCGGCAGTTGGACGCCAGGGAGGCAGTGCCTCCCGTGCCCGGGGACGACATGGCCAGGTGGGACTACGAGGGTGCGTACCCCTACGAGGAGGGTGCTGTCGTCAGCACCGAGGAATACGCCGAGGTCCCGCGTCACTGGCTGGTGAATCCCCGGAGCATGTCGGTGCGGGGCCTGGTCACCTACCCCCTGCCCGTCGCGGGCAGCCCACGTTCCGCCGGCGCCGGCATGTGGCACACGGTCGCCAAGGACAAGGCCTCGGTCCACCTGTGGTGCCTCGCCGACGAAGGCTGAGCCCGTTCCCCGCACGCGAACGCCCGGCCGGGAGTGTCCCCGGCCGGGCGTGCTCTGTGCGGCTGGTCGCGGCTTGTGGCCGAAACCCGGTGACGCCTAACGCCTCAGACGCCAGAACGTCCGGAAGTCGGTCTTGTCGGCCGCTCCCTGGAAAACCTCACCACCGAGGTTCATGGTTTTCTGAACCAGCGGCGCGCAGATGTCCGAGCAGACATTCTTGGACGCACCGCCATAGAGGACCTCGTAGTCCGGGTTCTTCTGCAGCCAGCTGAAGACGGCTTCCTCGGCGTGCTCGAAGGCGGGCTTGCCCTTCTTGGTCAGCCTGCCGGGAACCAGCGCACCGTCGACGAACTCCTCGCCCTTGCCGAGGGTCAGGAGGTTGCTCTTCTGCCCGGAACTCATCGCCACCTTGTTGATGACGTCGGTGGTGCCTTTCTTCCGGACGCCGATGACCGCCACGGTCACCATGCTCTCCTTGAAGAAGTGGAGCTGACCGGCGAGTTCCTCGGCGCGCTTCTGCGCCGCAATGGCTTCGTCCTTGTAGCCACAGTTGTGGACAAGGACTGCTGTGCTCCCCTTGCCCACGTAGTAGGTGTGGACGCCCTCGACGGAGAGGTTGTAGACACGAGCTGAACGATGGGCCGTATCGATCGCACTGATCTGGACCCAGGTACCGGCCGAGGTCTGCAGCCACATACCCGGCTTCAGCGCACTTGCCTCGACCCACTTGCCGAAGTCGGGCAGCCAGTACAGGTGCGCCGCCGTCGACGTCAGCTTGAACGGCTTGGCCTTGCCGTCCTTGCCGACGGTCAGGGTGACGAGGTCCTTCTCGCCCTCGTGGTTACGGGTGTTGGTGACGTACCGGGACTGCGTCTGCCCGGTCTCCGGATCGGTGGCGACGACCTGGTCGCCGACCTTCATCTTCTCGATGTCGCGGACCGTGCCGTCCGCGAGGACGACCTTGGTGCCGGGCACGAAGCTGTTCACCTTGCAGGTGGACGCCTCCGGCTTGTCCGGCGACTTCGTCGTCGGCGCGTCGGGGGTGTCCACCTTGCGTGCGTCGGCCGCGGTGTTGGCGGCCTTGCGGGCGTCGTTGGCCGAATCGACCGCGTCGAGGCCCTTCTTGGCGTATTTTCCGGCCTTGACGGCCGAGGCGCCATAGCCGATCAGCGGGATCGCCGAGGTCAGTGACAGTGCGGCGTCGGCATAGTTTCCCTCGGCCGCGTACCAGATGCCGTTGGCGACGTCGGCGACCTCACCGACGACGGGAACCAGGCCGACCACGTCGAGCGCCGCGTGGCCGATGTCCGACAGGGACATACCGAACAGGTGCCCGTCGAGCTCGACGAAACTGATCGGATTGCCGCCGGCGAACGCGTACCGGTTGCCGGTGAACGGGTCGGTGGCGAGCGACATGTCGGCGAAGGCACCGCTGTAGGAGTCCCGGGTCAGGAAGCGGTTCAGGCCCGGGTCGTAGTTGCGGAATCCCATGTCGTACGTGCCCGAAGCGCCGTCCCAGCGCGAGGAGTTGAAGCGGAAGGAGTTGTAGTCCTCCTGCGCCGCGCCCCCGCCGGGCTTGTCCGCGCCGGTCATCTGGGACTCGTCGGCACTGCCGTAGGCGGTGTATCCGTACGTGGAGCGGGTGCTGCCGTTCTCCTTCGTGATCGCCTCGATGTCGCCACGCGGACTCGTGACGTACTGCGAGTACTCCTTGCTCCCGTCCTCCTTGTGCTTGATCTGGGTGGCCCGCCGGCCGCCGCCGATGTACTGGTAGTCCTTGTCCGCCTTGCCGTCGACCGTCTCCCGCAGGAGCGTGCTGTCCAGGCCGAGGTAGGTGAACGCCGTGGTCTTGCCCTGGTCGCCGGAGGTGGTCTGGGAGACCGTCCGGTCGAACGGGTCGTGGACGTACGACGTGGTCACCGCGGTGGCACCGACGCCCTGGCGGACCTTCGCCTCACGGTCGAAGCCGTCGTAGTAGTGCTTCTCGACGCTCTGGCCACCGGTACTGACGGTGTCGAGCCGGCCCAGCGGGTCGTAGTTGTAGGTGGACGTGACACCGTTCGCACTGGCGGAGAGCAGCCGGTTGCGGTCGTAGCGCTGGGTGGTGGTGGTGCCATCGAGCTTCTGCGACACGATGTTGCTGTTGCGGTCGTACGTGTACGACTCGGTGGACGGGTCGTCGCCGCTCTTGGCGACCGTGGTGATCCGGTCCTGAGGGTCGTAGTCGAAGGTGTACGTGTTGTTGATGTGGGCCGAGTTGTCGTCGGCGTTCATCAGCTTCAGCGTGTCCTTGGAGCGGTGCCCGTTGGGCGAGTACTCCAGGTCGTGCTGCGCGACCACGGCGTTGCCCGACGTCTTCTCAAGGGACTGCCTTACCGCCCCGTCGAGGTAGTACTGCATGCCGAGGGTGTTGCCGTTGGGCTTGGTCTGCTTCAGGAGCTGACCACGCCCGGTGTAGGTCATCGAGGTGATCTGCTGATTGCCCGCGGTGGCGGAATCCGCGTTGGTCACCCTCTTGACCAGGTCGCGCTCGTCGTACTCGATCTTCGTCCAGGTCAGGTCGTGCGTGGACGTGACGGCGTGACCGTTCTCGTCGTACGTCAGCGCGGTGGTGTTCTTCACCGTGCCGCCGGCGACTTCCTCGACCTTCGAGATGTGGTTGAGACCGTCGTACGCGATTCTGTACGTGTCGATCTTCGCGTCCGACGAATGGTCCTGGACCTCGACCATGTTGCCGTTGGCGTTGTACCGGTAGGTGAAGTCCTTCTTCTCGTTGTCCGTGTCACCGGAGTTCGAGCGGACCAGCTTCACCGCGTCCGCGAGGACCGTGCCGTTCGCCTGATCGGTGAGGGTGACCTTCTGCGGGCCGTCCTCGACGAACGCGTAGGACCCCAGGGAGACCCAGGTGCCGGTGTTCGTGGTCTCGTCGATGGTCTTGGTGGTGCTGCCGCCGTCGTGGTCGACCTTGAACTTGGCGTCCGACGCGGCACCCGTCATCTTCGGATACCGGACGAACACCTCGTAGGAGCCGTCCTGCGGGATGTTCAGCTGCCACGACAGCGAGGAGCTGCCCGTGCCCGCGGGGTGCGAGTACGTGTCGTAGCCGTACTGCTGCTCGGCCTGAGTCCGCGTCCAGTTGCCCAGCGTCGCGGTGTTGTTGAAGTCCGAGCTGTCGACCACGACGACCTGCTTGCCGACGGGTACACCATCGTCCGAGCGGGCCTTCTGGTTGCCCGACGGGTAGTAGTCCCAGGTCATGGTGCGCTGCTGGGAGCCGCCCGCGGAGGTCAGCGTCGTCCTGGTCTGCTGGCCGAGCTTGTTGTACTCGTAGGCCGTGGTGATGTCCCACGGGTCCTTCGACGTCCTGGCCCAGCCGTTGTCGTAGTACGTGTACTCGGTGTCGTTGCGGACCGTCTGACCGTCCGACGGCGGCGCCGACACCGATTTCAGATTGCCGACGGAGTCGTAGGTGTAGAAGGTCGAATCGGGCGACGTGTACTGACTGTCGTCCTTGTCGAAGGGGGACCGCTCCTCCTTCACCCGGTTCAGCTCGTCGTAGACCGTCTCCGAGGCGAAGTCGGTGTCGTCGTCGGTGGTGGCGACGCCGCGCGGAGTGATCGTCCTGGTCCGGTTGCCGGCCTGGTCGTACTCGAACCTGGTGGTGCGGTGGGTGATGTTGCCGGAGGACTCCGACACCGGCACCCGCGACTCCACGAGAGCGCCGCGCTCGTCGTATGTCGCCAGCGACTCGTTGCCCTCCGCGTCGGTCTGCCCGGTCTGGAGGCCGTCCTTGTCGTAGCGGACCGAAGTGGCCCACTCCAGCGCGTCGATCGTGCGCTTCACCCGGTGGTTGAGGTCGTACTCGTAGCGGGTGGTGTAGTCGTCCGGGTTCGCGGTGGCGTTCTTGCGACCGTCCACCACCTTGACGACGTTGCCGACGCTGTCGAACTCCACCGAGGCCTTGTTGCCGTTGGCGTCCACCATTTCGACGGCCTGGTAGATGGCGTCGTACCGGGTCGTGGCGGTGAAGTCGCCCTCGGTGGCCGTCAGGTTGCCCTGCGGTCCGGTGGCCGAGACGAGATTGCCGACCTTGTCGTACGTCGATGTGGTCCGGCGCGTCGGCCCGGTGGCCTCGTCCGGCGGATCCACCGATTCCACGCGCTGGTCGGCCTTGTCGAACACCGCCGTGGTCTCTGTCCCGTTGGGAGCGAGGGCCTTGGTGATGTTGTCGTTGGCGTCGTAAATCGGTGCGGGAGTGACGATGAAGTCCCCCGCCGCCTTGTCCTTCGGCTCTCGCTTCTCCAGCGGACGGCCGTAGGCGTCATAGGTCTGGGTGACCTCGGCGCCCTGGGCGTTGGTGACCGTGGTGACGTTGCCGCGCTCGTCGTACGCGAAGTGCGAGTCGTTCTCGGCCGCGTCGGTGATGGTCGTCGGGAAGCCGGTCGGGCCGAACCCGCTGTACAGGGTGGCGTGCCCATTGGCGTCGGTCGACTTGGCGACCTGACCGTACGAGTCGTACTCGGTGCGGGAGGTGTAGTCGCCGTCGACGCCCGTCGTCGCGACGCCCTTCGGGTCGGTGACCGAGGTCAGGTTGCCCAGCAGGTCGTACCCGAACCGGTAGGTGCGCCCCTCAGGGGACTTCTTCTCGAAGATATCGGCGATGTGGCCGTCGAGACCGTAGGAGTAGGTGAAGGTCTGTGCCGCGGTGCCGTTCTTGTTGGCCTCGGCATCCTTCTGCTCCAGCGGGTAGCCGGTGACCGTGTCGTACTTCCAGGTCGTGACCGCCCCGTTTGCCTCCTCCAGACGCGTCACGTTGTTGTCGGTGTCCCAGGCCAGCTTCGTGGTCTCGGACTTGGCGTCGGTCATCTCGGTGGACCGGCCGTAGCCGTCCATCGAGTACTTCGTCGCATGGCCTTCGGCGTCGGTCACCTCGGTATCGACGACCGAGCCCGCCGTGCCGTCCGGGTCGGCGTAGACGTAACCGGTGGTGCCGCCGAGCCGGTCAGTGATGGTCTGCGTGTTCCAGTGGAACTTCGGGTCGTCGCCCTCGCTCGGGTAGTAGTAGTCGAGCGAGGTCGGGTTCCCGCGCGGGTCGGTGACCTTGACCAGCTTGACGTTCTTGTTGCCCTGTTCGGCGTCGTAGTCGAAGCGGAACACCTTGGGCTGTGTGCTGCCCGCACCGTCGGTGAGGGTGGTGAGCAGACCCTCGTCGGAGTAGTCGAAGGTGACCGTCCGCCCGGAGATGTCCGTCATCGACTTCACATGGTCGATGATCTTGGGCTTGTTGGTGTCGGCCTTCGTCCAGTACGTGACGGTGAGCGACTGCCGCTGCGTCGGGTCCTCGATGTAGGTGAGGAACTTGACCGGCTTGTTGTTGGATTTACGCTCGGCGTACGTGTACGACTGCGTGTTGCCGTTCTTGTCGACGACCGACGTCAGATAGCCGTCGCAGTCGAAGAAGAACTGGGCACGGTCCGGGCGGGTCAGCGACCAGGCGCGCGGGTCGCCGTCCTTGTCCGGGGTGCAGTCCGCGCCCGCGCCCTGCCGCAGCAGATAGTGCACGCCCGCCGGGGCCCGCCAACTGCCGTCGCCCTGCTTGCGGAAGACGTGCGCGGTGCCGTCCCCGTCGGGCAGCGTCACCTCGGTCGGGTTCGGGTTGGGATGGAAGTCGAGCGCGGCGCCCATCCGCAGCGGCATCGCGGCCTGCGCGGACCAGCCTGCGCCGAGCACCGTGTCGGAGGTGTCCTGCGAGTTGTAGGCGAACCGCACGAATGTGGCGAGGCCGCGGCCCGGGTTGTTGAACGCGTTGTACTGCCAGACCGTGTTGCCCGCGTACAGGTTCGTCATCAGCGACGAGCCCGCGCCCGTGTTCTTGCCGGCGTAGGAGAGGAAGTCCTCCATGCCGAGCTGGTTGGACGTCGGGTCCTCGGTGCGGACGTTCTGTGCCAGCGGCGCGATGTTCTCGGTGGCGGACAGCCACGTGCCGTCCGCGGTGTTCCTGAGGTCCCACTTCAGGACGTACTCAAGGCGCTTGTTGCCCGAGTCCGAGTTGATCGGCGCCTGCAGTTTCGCCGGGACGGTGATCGAGTCGCCCGGCAGCACCTCGTGGGCGAGCGCCGTCTGAAGCTGGTTGCCGCCGGTGGTGGCGTCCGTGCCGTCGGGCAGCGACCAGGTGTACGACAACGCGCGCTGGCCCGCGGGCCAGGTGCTGGCGGTGGTGTTGTTGAGGGTGACGTCGACCGTGTACTCGTCGCCGGGGATCATCCGCGCCGGGGTGTAGGGCGCGAAGTACGTGCTCTCCGTCGACTTGTCGAGATAGGTGATGACCAACTGCGGCCGCAGTTGGGGCTCTTCGGCCTCGGACGACAGGAACAGGGTCCGCTCCTGAGGACCGCTCGCCGACTCGTCGCGCAACCGGACCGCCACGCCGTGGTTCTTGGCGGGGTCGGACACCCAGCTCTGCGCGAGCGAGGTGAGCGACCAGCTCTGGCGCGCCGGGTCGTTGGTGACGGTGGCGACGGTGTCGGAGGCGACGGCGTCCATGTCACCGCCCGCCGTGCTCCACGAGGTGGTCGCGTCCGCCTTGTTCCAGGTGGCGGCGGGCTCGTTGAAGTCCCGGGTCAGACCGCGGGCTTCATAGATCGCACCCGGTGTACCGGTCGTCGTGGTGAAGCCCCACATGTGCAGGTCGGCGTCGAGCACCCGGGCGTTCGCGGGGATGTCACCGACACCGGGGAAGCCGACCAGGGCGCGGGTCGTGCCGTACGTGGTCGAGTTGTTGCCCACGGACAGCCAGGGCCGGGCGATGCCCGACTCGGAGATGGTGTCGTGCCCTGTGGCCGGCTCGGCGGACGACAGCGTGGTGTCGCTCTGCCCGCTCTGCAGCACCACGGTCGTGCGCCCCGCCTTGGGCAGCCGCACCAACTGCGTGGTGGACGGCAGTACGCGCCCGTCGCGGGTCTTGACCGCGACCATGTAGTAGTAGGCGTTGCCGAGCGGATCGGCGGAGTCCGCCGGGGTCGGCGTGGCGGTGCTGTCGGTGAAGTCCCGGGTGTCCTTGGCCACCGGCGAGACCAGCGTCTGTGACGACGGCGTGAAGTGCTGGAACACGCTGCGGTGGACCTGGTACTCGACGATGTCGTCGCCGGTGGCGGTCGACGACGGGTCGGTGTACGCGGGCCAGCTCAGCTCGGCGCCCGTGGAGTGGACGACGCGCGGGGCGTCGGCGTCGACGCCCTGGATGCCGTAGGTGAGCACCAGCTTGGGGTAGTTGGCGACCTCGCCCTTGTACGCGTACTCGGAGGCCTCGTAGCGCGGGCCGCCCTTGGGCCCGGTCGAGGACTCGTCGGCCGCCTTCACGACGAAGCCGTTGTTGGTGTACGTCCCGTCCAGCCACTGCTGGACCGTCTTGGTCACCGCGAAGCTGTGCCAGGAGTTGGACTCGTCGGCCTTCTTGGTGACCACACCGCCCTTGGTGAAGCGGACGGCGTCCGCGAGGACGGTGGTGGCCGTCGACGCGGGACCGTCCCCGAGGACGACCTGGCCAGTGGTTCCCGCCTTGAACGGGTGGCTGCCCAGTGTCTTCCAGACCTCGGCGCTGCCCGCCTGCTGGTTGACCGTGTACGCCTTGGTGCCGCCGTTGTACGTCACCGTGTACGGGGCGTTCGTGGCGCGGTCGGAGGCCGGGACGTAGTGCACGTCGACCTGGTAGCTGCCGTCCTCGGGAAGGCTGGGCTGCCAGGTGTAGGTGTCGCCGGCGGTGGCGTCCTTGTTGTAGCGGTAGTCCTGGCCGACCGCGTACTGCGTGTACGCGGTGTTGGTCGAGGTCGGCCAGGCGCCCCAGGCCGCGGTGGTGCCCGAGTCGCCGTCGTCGACCAGGACGGAGGTGCCGGACAGCTCACCGGTGATGTTCTGGGCGTTGTTCCAGGTCGCGCCAGTCTCGGTCCAGGCGGCGGTGGCGCGGTGCGCCTCCAGCTCGACCTCTTCGGAGCCGGTGGTGTGCGTCTGGTCGTAGTAGAGCTTGAGGTCGGCCGAGTCCAGCTTGGTGCCGGCGGGTATGCCGGACAGGCCGAACCGCAGCAGTGCCCTGCTGCTGCCGGTGGTGGTGTTGCCGACGGAGAGCCGCCAGCTGCCGTCGTAGTTCGCCGAGGCGTCGTCCGAGGAGATCATGACGTCCTCGGACTGCGACGGCGTGGGCGCGATGGTGATGGTCGGGTCGACCGTCACCGGGTACGTGCGCGCGGAGGCGGCGAGCCACTTGGCGTCGGGGCGCAGGCTGACGGCGTAGGAGCCGTCCTTGCCGGTGAGCCGCTGTTGCACCGCGTCGGAGGACGAAGTCCCGTACGGTGAGCTGCTGTTCGGTTTGGCATCCGTCATGAACGGCGCGGGGATGACGAGCTCGGGCCGGTCGGCCCCGGCGCTCTCGCTGTACAGCGAGATGCTGCCGTTCTTCTCCGACTCGGCGCTCAGGCCGTGGGTGGTGAGCGCGAAGTCGAACGAGGGAGCGCGGCTGCCCCGCGGCCGCTCGCGCAGGACGATGCCTTCCTTCACGCTGCCGTTGCCGACGGTGTACGTGAGGTCGACGCCCTTGCCGAAGGCGTCCCGGTAGGTGACGGTGTTGCCGTCCACGTGCGGGGTCAGCTTCTTCGCGTCCACACCCTTGAGGCCCAGGGTGACCCAGTGGCCGCGGTCCAGCTCGAAGCGGACCAGCTCGCCGGGGCGCGAACCGAAGTAACTGCGGGTGAGGTTGGTGGTGTTGGCCTTGTCGAAGCCCTTGCGGTCGGTGTCCCGGACCGTGGTGTCGATGGCCTTCCACGTCCGGTCCCCGCCCTGACCCGTGGCGTACGAGTCGGGTACGGAGGAGACCTCGGACTGCACCCTTCCGTCGGAAAGCTGCCAGTAGCGGGCCTGGGGGGTCCTGCGCCCCGTGAGCTCCTTGACGCGCTTGGGCTTGGCGGTGGCCCTGCCCTCGGCGAGCCGCTCGTTGCGGGGCACGTCGGTGTCTGGAAGCCCGGGCGGGCTCGCCCTCTCCTCCCCGTCGCCCTCGAAGAGGCTCTTGAGACCGTCGGTGAGCCGCCCGGTGTCGGGTGGCTGTGCGAACGCGGGTGTCATGGGCGCGAGAGTGGCGATGAACGCCAGCGTCACACTCGTGGCCAGGAGCCTTGCGGCTCTCGGTCTGTGCATCGGTTCCCCTTCGCGAAGCGGCTAAAGCCCAACCGCCGGACGGTAGTTGGCGAAGAGACTGTCTACAGCGGTGCGGCCTGCACATGTCAACCGAACGGATCATTCGCTCCACCCGCTTGAAATGGGTTGAAATCGGCGGGTGATGAGTCGTTTGATGCCCATCTGCCGTACATGGCCCGCCACTTGACACAGGCTGGCCCGCCGCTCTTGGATCTGGGGCGTCACGTCGGTGTTCGGGCCGCGCCCAGGGGGAGAGATTTCATGAGCAGTAGCACCCGGGAAGTGCACAAGCCCCTGGCGGAGCCCGGGGGACCTGGGCCGGACGGGTCCGACGCTTCCGGGGCGGGCGTGGCCGGATTCCGTCGCCTGGGCTCCGGCCGCGCCGGAGTGATCGCGGCCGCAGTGGCGCTGGCCCTGTGCGGCGGCGGGTTCGCCCTCTACGGCATCCTGGGTGGCGACGACGAGAAGCCGCGCCGGAGCGTGCCGACCGCTTCGGTGACGTACGAGGTGACCGGCGAGGGGCGAGTCGATCTCAGCTATCAGGGGGCGAGCGAGAACGGCAGGGCCAGGACGGTCTCCGGCGCCCGGCTGCCCTGGCGCACCACGGTCCAGATCCCGCTGGGGCAGGACCCGGTCGTCAGCATCACCCTCGGCGAGCACGGCAGTCGCGCCACCTGCACCCTCGCCATCAGCGGGCGCCACGTCCAGAGCGCCACGGCTGACGGCGGGTTCGGCCGGGCCACCTGCTCGGGAACGCTTCCCTCACCCCGGCCGACCGACGGCTGAAGCGAGAGTGCTGCCGCACCCCGGGGGCGCGGCAGCCGTCAGGGGTTCAGGGGCGAGGCGCCACGGAGTCCGTATGGCCTGCGGCATACGGACGGAACAGCCCCTCCTGCACCACGGACACCAGCAGATTGCCCGCGCGGTCGTAGATCCGGCCGCGCGCCAGCCCGCGTCCGCCCGTCGCGATCGGCGACTCCTGGTCGTAGAGGAACCACTCGTCCGCCCGGAACGGCCGGTGGAACCACATCGCGTGGTCCAGCGACGCCATGTCGAAACCGCGCGGGCCCCACAGCGGCTCCACCGGGATGCGGACCGCGTCGAGCAGCGTCATGTCACTGGCGTACGTCAGCGCACAGGTGTGCACCAGCGGGTCGTCGCCCAGCGGGCCGACCGCACGCATCCAGACCGCGCTTCGCGGGTCCGCGCCCTTCGTCTCCTCCTGCGTCCAGCGCAGCCGGTCCACGTACCGGATGTCGAAGGGCTGCCGGCGGGCCATCCGCTCCAGCGCCTCCGGAAGCGCCCCGAGGTGCTCACGCACCTCCTCGGCGACGGTCGGCAGCTCCTCGGGGTCCGGGACCTCGCGGGCGGGCGGCAGCTGGTGCTCGAAGCCCGCCTCCTCCGGCCGGTGGAAGGAGGCCGTCAGACTGAAGATCGTCCGGCCCTGCTGCACGGCCGTGACCCGGCGGGTGGTGAACGACCGGCCGTCCCGGATGCGCTCGACGTCGTAGACGATCGGCACACCCGGACGCCCCGGACGCAGGAAGTAGGCGTGCAGCGAATGCACCGGCCGCTCCCCGTCGGTGGTACGGCCCGCCGCCACCAGCGCCTGTCCGGCGACCTGCCCGCCGAAGACCCGCTGCAGTGACTCCTGGGGGCTGCGCCCGCGGAAGATGTTGACCTCGATCCGCTCCAGGTCGAGCAGATCGACCAGGCGCTCGGCGGGGTTCGTCATGCGTTTCGTCTCCACTCTCGCAGCGGCGCCGCCGCCCTGGCGTACGCGCTCACAGCTGACCGACGGAGGTGACGCGGACGACCGCCCGGCCCTCCTCGTCCGAGGCCGCCAGATCGATCTCGGCGCTGATGCCCCAGTCGTGGTCGCCGTTCGGGTCGGCGAACGTCTGCCGCACCCGCCACAGACCGTGCGCGGGGTCCTCGTCGATCTTCAGCAGCTTCGGCCCGCGGGCGTCCGGACCGGTGCCCAGATCCTCGTACTCGTCCCAGTAGGCGTCCATCGCATCGCCCCACGCGTCCTCGCCCCAGCCCGCGTCGCCGTCCAGCTCGCCGAGGTCGCCGACCCTGTCCAGCGCGGCCAGCTCCACCCGGCGGAACATCGCGTTGCGCACCAGTACCCGGAAGGCGCGGGCGTTGGCCGTGACCGGCTTGACCTCGTCGGCCCGCTCCTGCGCCTCCTCGGCGGTCTCCACCTCCGGGTTGGCGAGCTGCTCCCACTCGTCGAGGAGACTGGAGTCCACCTGCCGGACCATCTCACCGAGCCAGGCGATCAGGTCCTGAAGATCCTCGGACTTGATGTCGTCCGGAATGGTGTGCTCCAGAGCCTTGTACGCACTCGCGAGATAGCGCAGCACGATGCCCTCGGTGCGGGCCAGCTCGTAGTTGGAGGTGAACTCCGTGAACGTCATGGCGCGCTCGAACATGTCGCGGATCACGGACTTCGGCGACACCGGGTGGTCACCCACCCACGGGTGGCTCCTGCGGTACACGTCGTACGCGTGCCACAGCAGCTCGCTCAGCGGCTTCGGGTACGTGACCTCCTGGAGCAGCTCCATGCGCTCCTCGTACTCGACGCCGTCCGCCTTCATCTGCCCGACCGCCTCGCCGCGCGCCTTGTTCTGCTGGGCGGCCAGGATCTGCCGCGGATCGTCGAGCGTCGACTCGACGACAGAGACCATGTCCAGCGCGTACGAGGGGGACTCGGGGTCCAGCAGGTCGAACGCGGCCAACGCGAAGGTGGACAGCGGCTGGTTGAGCGCGAAGTCCTGCTGGAGATCGACGGTGAGCCGGACGATACGGCCCTCCGCGTCCGGCTCGTCGAGCTGCTCCACGACACCGCCGTCCAGCAGCGAGCGGTAGATCGCGATGGCCCGGCGGATGTGACGCAGCTGGGCCCTGCGCGGCTCGTGGTTGTCCTCCAGCAGATGCCGCATCGCCTCGAAGGCGTTGCCGGGGCGCGCGATCACGGACAGCAGCATCGTGTGCGTGACCCGGAAACGGGAGGTCAGCGGCTCCGGATCGGACTGGATCAGCTTGTCGAAGGTGGTCTCCGACCAGGCGACGAAGCCCTCGGGGGCCTTCTTGCGGACCACCTTGCGCTTCTTCTTCGGGTCGTCGCCCGCCTTCTTGACGGCCTTCTCGTTCTCGATGACGTGCTCGGGCGCCTGCGCCACGACGAAGCCCGCCGTGTCGAATCCGGCCCGGCCCGCACGCCCCGCGATCTGGTGGAACTCACGGGCGCGCAACGTACGCACGCGAGTGCCGTCGTACTTGGTGAGTGCCGTGAACAGCACGGTGCGGATGGGCACGTTGACGCCGACGCCGAGGGTGTCCGTACCGCAGATCACCTTCAGCAGACCCGCCTGGGCGAGCTTCTCCACCAGGCGCCGGTACTTCGGCAGCATGCCTGCGTGGTGCACCCCGATGCCGTGGCGCACATAGCGGGAGAGGTTCTGGCCGAACTTGGTGGTGAAGCGGAAGTTGCCGATCAGATCGGCGATCTTCTCCTTCTCCTCCTTGGTGCACATGTTGATGCTCATCAGCGACTGCGCCCGCTCGACGGCCGCGGCCTGGGTGAAGTGCACGATGTAGACCGGCGACTGCCTGGTCTCCAGGAGCTCGGTGAGGGTCTCGGTGATCGGGGTCAGCCGGTACTCGTAGCTGAGCGGCACCGGCCTGGTCGCGGAACGCACCACGGAGGTGGGGCGGCCGGTGCGGCGGGTCAGGTCCCCCTCGAACATCTTGACGTCACCGAGCGTGGCCGACATCAGGATGAACTGGGCCTGCGGCAGCTCCAGGAGCGGGATCTGCCAGGCCCAGCCCCGGTCCTGCTCCGCATAGAAGTGGAACTCGTCCATCACGACCTGACCGATGTCGGCGTACTTCCCGTCGCGCAGCGCGATGGAGGCCAGCACCTCGGCCGTGCAGCAGATCACCGGGGCGTCGGCGTTGACCGAGGCGTCACCGGTGAGCATGCCGACGTTCTCCGTACCGAACAGCTTGCACAGGTCGAAGAACTTCTCCGAGACCAGCGCCTTGATCGGCGCGGTGTAGAAGGTGACCTTGTCCTGGGCCAGCGCGGTGAAGTGCGCGGCCGCCGCGACCAGGCTCTTTCCGGAGCCGGTCGGGGTGGAAAGGATCACGTTCGCGCCGGAGACCACCTCGATCAGCGCCTCCTCCTGGGCAGGGTAGAGGGAGATGCCCTGGGTCTCGGTCCATGACGAGAAGGCCTCGAAGAGGGCGTCCGGGTCGGCGGTCGGGGGCAGCTGATCGATAAGGGTCACGCCCCCCATCTTGCCTGCCTTCCGCCCGGATGAGGGAACCGGAGGACCGTGCGAAGATCACGGACGATACGCTGCCCACTCAACTCGGCCGCATCGCAACGGCGATGGCGGCCGCACGATCTTTGGGGGCGGAAGAACCATGATGGGACCGGCACACTCTCTGTCAGGGGCGGCGGCCTGGCTGGGGGTGGGCGCGGCGGCGGCCGCCGCCGGCCACACGATGCCGTGGCCCGTGCTCGTCGTCGGCGCGCTGATCACCGCCGGAGCCGCGCTCGCCCCGGACCTCGACCACAAGTCCGCGACCATCTCGCGCGCCTTCGGTCCGGTCTCCCGGGGGCTCTGCGAGATCGTCGACAAGCTCTCGTACGCCGTCTACAAGGCGACCCGGGGCTCCGGGGACCCGCGCAGGAACGGCGGCCACCGGACCCTGACCCACACCTGGCTGTGGGCGGTCCTGATCGGCGCCGGGGCCTCCGCCGCGGCGATCACCGGGGGCCGGTGGGCGGTCCTCGCGATTCTCTTCGTCCACCTCGTGCTCGCCGTCGAGGGACTGCTGTGGCGGGCCGCCCGGATGTCCAGCGACGTCCTGGTCTGGCTGCTCGGCGCGACCAGTGCCTGGATCCTTGCGGGCGTCCTGGACAAGCCGGGCAACGGCTCGGACTGGCTCTTCAGCGCGCCCGGCCAGGAGTACCTCTGGCTCGGGCTGCCGATCGTCCTCGGCGCCCTCGTCCATGACATCGGCGACGCGCTGACCGTCTCCGGCTGCCCGATCCTGTGGCCCATCCCGCTGGGCCGCAAGCGCTGGTACCCGATCGGGCCGCCGAAGGCCATGCGGTTCCGGGCCGGCAGCTGGGTGGAGCTGAAGGTGCTGATGCCGGCGTTCATGGTGCTCGGGGGAGTGGGCGGGGCGGCGGCCCTGAACTTCATCTGACCGCCGCAACCCGCTCCGGTCCCCGGGACTCCGGCCCCCGGCAGACTGCTCAGCCGTGCCAGGACCGCCACAGCGCCGCATAGGCGCCGTCCGCCGCCACCAGCTCGTCATGGCTGCCCAGCTCGCTGATCCGGCCGCTCTCGACCACCGCGATCACATCCGCGTCGTGAGCGGTGTGCAGCCGGTGGGCGATCGCCACGACCGTACGGCCGTCCAGCACCCGGGCCAGCGAGCGCTCCAGGTGCCGGGCGGCCCGCGGGTCCAGCAGCGATGTCGCCTCGTCCAGCACCAGCGTGTGCGGATCGGCCAGGACGAGCCGGGCCAGCGCGATCTGCTGGGCCTGGGCGGGTGTCAGTGCCAGGCCGCCGGAGCCGACCTCGGAGTCCAGCCCCCCGTCCAGCGCCCTCGCCCAGCCGTCCGCGTCTACCGCCGCGAGCGACGCCCACAGCTCGGCGTCGTCGGCGCCGGTCCGGGCCAGCAGGAGGTTGTCCCGCAGCGAACCGACGAACACATGGTGCTCCTGGTTGACCAGCGCCACATGCGTGCGTACGCGCTCTGCCTTCATGCGCGACAACTCCGCGCCACCGAGCGTGACTTCACCCGTGCGCGGGGCGTAGATCCCGGCCAGCAGCCGGCCCAGAGTGGACTTGCCCGCGCCGGACGGCCCGACCAGGGCCAGGCGCGTACCCGGTGCGACGTCCAACGACACCTTGTGCAGGACGTCCAGCCCGGCGCGGTAGCCGAAGTGCACTTCGTCGGCCCGGACATCGCGGCCGTCCGGGACGACCTCCGCATCGCCCGCGTCCGGTTCGATGTCCCGGACGCCCACCAGCCGCGCCAGCGACACCTGAGCGACCTGCAACTCGTCGTACCAGCGCAGGATCAGGCCGAGCGGGTCGACCATCATCTGCGCCAGCAGCGCACCCGTCGTCAGCTGCCCCACGGTCAGCCAGCCCTCGATCACGAACCAGCCGCCGAGCATCAGCACCGCGCCCAGAATCGTCACATAGGTGACATTGATGACGGGGAAGAGCACGGAACGCAGGAAGAGCGTGTAACGCTCCCACGCCGTCCACTCCTTGATCCGCCGGTCCGACAGAGCCACCCGGCGCGCACCCAGGCGGTGGGCCTCCACGGTCCGTCCGGCATCCACGGTCTCCGCGAGCATCGCCGCGACAGCGGCGTATCCGGCGGCCTCCGAACGGTACGCGGACGGCGCCCTCCTGAAGTACCAGCGGCAGCCGAGGATCAGTACGGGCAGGGCGACCAGGACCGAGAGCGCCAGCGGCGGAGCCGTCACGGCGAGCGCGGCCATCAGCAGCCCCGCCCACACCACGCCGATCGCCAGCTGCGGCACGGCTTCACGCATCGCGTTGGCCAGCCGGTCGATGTCCGTGGTGATCCTGGAGAGCAGATCACCGGTCCCGGCCCGCTCCAGCACACCAGGCGGCAGCCCGACCGAGCGTACGAGGAAGTCCTCGCGCAGATCGGCCAGCATCTCCTCACCGAGCATCGCGCTGCGCAGGCGCATCATCCGGGTGAACACGGTCTGCACGATCAGCGCGAGCGCGAACACCCCCGCGGTGCGCTCCAGATGGAGGTCGGTGACACCGTCGGAGAGGTCCTCGACCAGCCCGCCCAGCAGATACGGGCCGACGATCGAGGCGATCACCGCGACGGCGTTGAACGCGATGAGCACGGCGAACGGCCCGCGGTGGCGCCGCAGCAGCTCCCGTACATAGCTCCGTACGGTGGTGGGGGTGCCGACCGGAAGGGTCGTGGCCGACTCCGGTGCGGCCGGGTCGTACGCCGGTTCTGCGACGCCGATCATGCCCGTTCCTCGACTTCCTCGATCGTGTTGATCCTCTTGACCACGTCCCCATGGGTCAGGGCCGCGATCTCGTCGTCCGTCTCACGCGTCACGACCGCCCGGTAGCGGGGGACCGTGTGCAGGAGCTCACGGTGGGTGCCGACCGCGACGACGGTGCCCCGGTGCACCAGCACCACCCGGTCCGCTAGGTCCAGCAGCAGCGGTGACGAGGCGAACGCCACGGTCGTACGGCCCTGGCGCAGTTCCTTGATTCCGGCGGCGACCCGGGCCTCCGTGTGCGAGTCGACGGCGGAGGTCGGCTCGTCCAGAACCAGCGCCTCCGGGTCGGTCACCAATGAGCGGGCAAGCGCGAGCCGCTGGCGCTGACCGCCCGAGAGCGACCGGCCGCGTTCGGTGATGCGGGTCGTCATCGGATCGGCGTCCGTGGCGACGGACGCCTGCGCCAGGGAGTCCAGCACATCGCCGCACTGGGCGGCCGACAGCGCTTCCTCGGCGCTCACCCGGCCGGACGACGGCACGTCGAGCAGCTCGCGCAGCGTGCCGGAGAGCAGGACCGGGTCCTTGTCCTGGACCAGTACGACGGTCCGGGCGGAGTCCAGCGGGAGTTCGTCCAGCGGTACGCCACCGAGCAGGACGGACGGGGCCTTCCGCTCCGTCGTGCCGACGTCCGCGTCCTTGTGCTCGCGCTCCTGCTCGTGCACGTGCTCGTCCGATTCCGCGCCGGCATCCGATTCCGCGTCCGTGTGCGCATGGCCGCCGAGCCGCTCGGCCAGCCGCCCCGCCTCGTCCGGATCGCCGCAGACCACCGCGGTGAACAGACCGGCCGGGGCCATCAGCCCGGTTGCCGGGTCGTACAGATCGCCGGTCGCAGTGGCGTCGACGGTCGACGGCTGGGCCGTGCGGTGCAGCGACAGCACCCGGACCGCGCGCTGGGCGGAGGGCCGCGAGAAGGAGTACGCCATCGCGATCTCCTCGAAGTGGCGCAGCGGGAACAGCATCAGTGCGGCCGCGCTGTACACCGTGACCAGCTGGCCGACCTCGATCCGGCCGTCGCGGGCCAGAGTCGCCCCGTACACGACCAGCGAGATGAGCAGCATGCCCGGCAGCAGCACCTGGATCGCAGAGATCAGCGACCACATCCGCGCACTGCGCACCGCGGCCTTGCGGACCTCCTGCGAGGCACTGCGATAGCGGTCCAGGAACAGCTCCTCGCCGCCGATCCCGCGCAGGACCCGCAGTCCGGCGACGGTGTCCGAGGCCAGTTCGGTGGCCTTGCCCGCCTTCTCGCGCTGGCGGTCGGCGCGCCGCGTGGCCCGGGGGAGCAGCGGCAGCACGGCCAGGGCCAGCAGGGGCATGGAGAGAGCCACCAGGACGCCCAGCGACGGCATGTAGACGATGAGCCCCACGCAGATCAGTACGAGGGTGGCCGCGGCAGCCGCGAAGCGGGAGAGCGCCTCGACGAACCAGCCGATCTTCTCCACGTCACCCGTGGACACCGCGACGACCTCGCCCGCTGCGACTTGGCGGGTCAGCGCCGCGCCGAGCTCCGCGGTCTTACGGGCAAGGAGCTGCTGAACGCGCGCGGCGGCGGTGATCCAGTTGGTGACGGCGGTCCGGTGGAGCATGGTGTCGCCCACCGCGATCAGCACGCCCAGGGCGGCGATCAGGCCACCCGCCCACGCCAGGCGGCTGCCGGAACGGTCCACGACCGCCTGTACGGCAAGACCGACGGCAAGCGGCAGCCCGGCGAGGGAACACTGGTGCAACAGCCCCCAGGACATGGACTTGAGCTGGCCGCGCAGCTGATTGCGGCCGAGCCAGAACAAGAAGCGTGGGCCTGACCGGACATCGGGATCGCCGGGATCCGAGTACGGAAGATCGCGAATCTGCATGACGTCCCATGGTTCGGTGTGACGGTTTGTTCGGTGAATGACTCAAACCGTGCAAGGTTCGCCCCGGGACGCCCGTCGGGGCAATTGGTTTTCTCCACGAACGGTACGTATCGCGCCAAGGTCGCGATACGTCCGGGCAGGGCGTGGAGGGGACGCCGTGCTCCGGCCGGATGGCGTGCCCCTTGGCGGTCTGGGCGAGACCTGCCGTCCATTCGGTGACCCTTGCTTTTGCCAGCCAAAGACGAGGGATTCCGTATATCAGCGAGATGGAATGTTGTTCTTGGCTGGCAGATGAGGTTCTGCCGTGTGGTTGCCGGGCATGCCGTGAGTGGCGACTTTCATGCTGGTTTTCCAAGGAGGCGATCCGATGCCCCGTACAGGCGCAGCGCCCACCGGCGATCGGTGACTCGGCAAGTCCCTGCTCCTGCGGGGTGAGCCGGCGCGGCCGGTCCTGCTCACCGTGGCCGACTTGCGGGAGCGATGGGAACAGCACCGGGTCGACGTGGTCTTCAACTGCGCCAAGCGCGGGCCGCAGCGGCATACCTTCGAGGGTCCGCTGCTCCGTGAGGTCATCGCTGACGCCTGGCCCGCTGTGGGTCACCGGCGTCGTAAGGACCGGGCCCGATTTTTGGTCGCCGTCACCGGCGGTGACGGGCACCATACGGTGCTCTCGTGGGCGGAGATCGACGCCGATTTCGGCAACCTTCCCGTCCTCCTGGGCGCCGTGCTGGACGGGCGGAGTCTGGAGAGGGAAGGCAGCCAACTGGTGGTGCCTTCCGACTACTGCGGCGCCCGCTACGTCGGTGCGATCACCAGCGTGTGGGTCGGCGCCCACGCGATGCCCGAGGCCACCGCGCCCGCATCCGGCACGTCGCCGGAGGGATGACGGCAGTTGCGTCAGGGAAGAGCCCGTCCGCAGGGAGTGGGCCACAGTGAGGGAGCAGGCGATGCTACGACAGCTGGAGTATCTGGTGGCGTTGGCCAGAGAGCGGCACTTCGGACGTGCCGCGGCCGCCTGTTTCGTCTCGCAGCCCTCGCTGTCGGCGGCCATACGCAAGCTGGAACATGAACTGGATGTTCCTATAGCGCGGCGGGGCCGCCGGTTCGAGGGGCTGACACCGGAAGGAGAGCGGGTGCTGCTGTGGGCGCACCGTGTCCTGGCGGAGCGGGACGCGTTGCGGCAGGAGCTGTCAGCGGCGCGGGGCGGCTTGGCGGGCACGCTGCGGATGGGAGCCATACCCACCGCTCTGACCGTCGCTCCGCTGCTGACCACCCCGTTCCTGGACCGGCACCCTCGGGCACGGATCTCGCTCGAATCGCTTTCCTCACGCGACATCAATCACCGGCTGGCGGAGTTCGAAGTCGACATCGCCCTGACCTACCTCGACGACGACAGCCTCGTTCACGTCCGCAAGGCACCTCTGTACGAGGAGCGATACCTGCTTCTGACCCCTCGCGGCGGCCCCATGGACGGCAAGGAGACCACCCGCTGGGGAGAGATCGCGGCACTGCCGTTGTGTCTGCTGTCACCGCAGATGCGCAACCGCCGCATCATGGACGAGTACTTCGCGGCGGACGGTGCGGGCGCGGTCGCTCCCGCCGTGGAGACCGACTCCGTCGCCGCGCTCTACGCGCATCTGACCGCAGGGCACTGGTCGAGCGTGATCTCTCACGCCTGGCTGCACATGTTCGGGGTCCCGGACGGTATGCGGGTCGTCCCCCTGGAGATCCCGGCGAACGGCCAGCGCGTCGGGCTCGTCATCGCCGACCGGACTCCCGAACCCGCCCTGGCCAGGGAATTGCTGAGAACGGCGAGTGAGGCGGGCGTCCGTGAAGCCCTTGATCACCTGCTCGACCAGCATCTTCAGCAGCCGTATCGCCCGGATAGCGGAGTCCTATGACGGCATAGAAAGATTCATTTTGACCACCGGACGCCGACGCGAGGACTGTTGGGGCACCTTCCCGCACCAACGGATGAGGAGCCGCAGTCATGGCAAAGGTGCTGTGTGTGCTGTACGACGACCCCACCGACGGCTACCCGAAGTCCTACGCCCGCGATGATCTGCCCGAGATCGACCACTACCCGGGTGGCCAGAGCACCCCCACCCCCCAGGGCATCGACTTCACCCCCGGTCACCTCCTCGGCAGTGTCTCCGGTGAACTGGGCCTGCGGCACTTCCTGGAGTCCCGCGGCCACACCCTGGTGGTCACCTCGGACAAGGACGCCGCCGACTCGGTCTTCGACCAGGAACTGGCCGACGCCGACATCGTCATATCCCAGCCCTTCTGGCCGGCCTACCTGACCGCTGAACGCATCGCGAAGGCGAAGAACCTCAAGCTCGCCATCACCGCGGGCATCGGCTCCGATCATGTCGACCTCGACGCGGCCATCGCCAGGGGCATCACCGTCGCAGAGGTCACGTACTGCAACAGCATCAGCGTCGCCGAACACGTGGTCATGATGACCCTGTCCCTGGTACGCAACTACCTCCCCTCCCATCAGGTGGTCCTCGACGGCGGCTGGAACATCGCCGACTGCGTCGCCCGCTCCTACGATCTGGAAGGCATGCAGGTCGGCACCGTCGCGGCCGGCCGCATCGGCCTCGCCGTCCTGCGTCGCCTCGCCCCCTTCGATGTCGGCCTCCACTACACCGACCGCCACCGGCTCCCCGCCGCCGTCGAGCAGGAACTGGGTCTCACCTGGCACGAGAGCGCAGCCGAGATGGTTCCGCACTGCGACGTGGTGACCATCAACGCACCTCTCCACCCGGAGACCGAGGGACTCTTCGGCGACGAACTGCTTGCCACCATGAAGCGCGGCGCCTACCTCATCAACACGGCCCGCGCCAGGATCACCGACCCCGAAGCCATCGACCGCGCCCTGCGCAGCGGACAACTCGCCGGCTACGCGGGCGACGTCTGGTATCCCCAGCCCGCCTCCGCCGACCATCCCTGGCGGACCATGCCCCACCACGGCATGACCCCGCACATCTCCGGTACCTCCCTCTCCGCGCAGGCCCGATACGCCGCAGGCACCCGCGAGATCCTGGAGTCCTTCCTCTCCGGCAGCCCGCTGCGCGAGGAATACCGCATCGTCGACAAGGGCGCCCTCGCCGGTGCCGGCGCCCATTCCTACTCCGTCAGCGCCGGCTGACGGACAAGCCAATGGCGGTCCCGGCCCACGGGCCGGACCGCCGCGTCAACCCCGGCCCTCGGCTCGCGTACCTGCGCCCCGACCCTCCGGTCTGCCGGGCGGTCCGGTGATCAGCGCACCACGGGGCCCGGGCGGGTGGCGCGCTCCAACTCGATCAGTGCCGAGTAGTACGACCGCCCCGTGGCCCGGTCCATGCCGATCTCGCACATCCGGTTGGCCGAGAGATACGCGTCGTACTCCCGCGCGTCGACCTCGGCGGCCTCCTTCGCCGTCGCGGAGGCCGTCAGCTCCTTGTGCAGCATGCCGCGGTCGCCCGCGAAGGCGCAGCACCCGGCGTCGTCAGGGATCACGACCTCCTCCGCACAGGCTTCGGCGACCGTACGCAGCTGTGCCACGTCGTCCAGATGCTGCATGGAACAGGTCGGATGCAGGACCGCCGAACCGATGCGGCGGAGCACCGTCAGCTCTGGAAGGAGCTCGTCGGCCGCCCAGACCAGGGAATCGACAATGGTCAGCTCGCGGTGCAACGCGCGGTTGTCATCGGTGAGATACGGGACCACCTCGTGGGCGATGCCCAGCGTGCACGACGAGGCGTCGACGACGAGCGGCAGCTTTCCGCCGGCCGTCCAGCCCCAGGCCGCTTCCACGATGCGGTTGGCCATCACGGCATTGCCCTCGTCGTACCCCTTGGAGTGCCAGATCGTCGCGCAGCAGGTCCCCGCGACATCGTCCGGGATCCATACCGGCTTTCCGGCGCGGGCGGACACGGCGACGACAGCCTGCGGCAGCGACGGGCCGCGATGGCCCTCGGGGCCGCCGAAGATACGGTTCACACACGCCGGGTAGTAGACGGCGCTCGCCCCGGCACGGGAGGTACGCGTCAGCTTCCGCGCGGCGGCGCCGGGGATCTCGGGCAGCCACTCGGGCACCAGATCGGGGCGTACGGCCCTGCGGGCGAGCCCGGTGAGCCTCTCCAGTGGTCCGTCACCGATCCGGTCACCGATGCGGTCGGCCGCGGCGACCGCGAGCCGCGCCGCCGCCTCCACCGCCTTGAAGTTCTTCGCGGTGAGCGCCGCGATCCGCTCCTCGCGCGGCGAGTGCCGCTGGTGACGGAAGTCCTTCATCATGGCGCCGGTGTCGATGCCGACCGGGCAGGCGAGCTTGCAGGTCGAATCGCCCGCGCAGGTGTCGACGGCGTCATAGCCGTACGCGTCGAGCAGCTGCACCTCCACCGGTGAACCGCCCTGCTGACGCATCATCTCCCTGCGCAGCACGATCCGTTGACGCGGCGAGGTGGTCAGGTCATGGCTGGGGCAGGTGGGTTCGCAGAAGCCGCACTCGATGCAGGGGTCGGCCACCGGCTCGACCTCGGGGATGGTCTTCAGCCCGCGCAGATGGGCCCTCGGGTCGCGGTCGAGGACGATCCGGGGCGCCAGTACGCCGTCGGGGTCGATGATCTGCTTCGTGCGCCACATCAGCTCGGTCGCCTTCGGGCCCCACTCCAGCTCCAGGAAGGGCGCGATATTGCGTCCTGTGGCGTGCTCCGCCTTCAAGGAGCCGTCGAAGCGCTCCACCGTCAGCCGGCAGAAGTCCTCCATGAACGCGGCGTAGCGGTCGACGTCGGACGCCTTCGCCGCGTCGAAGGCGAGCAGGAAGTGCAGATTGCCGTGGGCCGCGTGGCCGGCGACGGCGGCGTCGAAGCCGTGCTCCGCCTGGAGTCCGAGCAGGGCCTCGCAGGCATCGGCCAGCCGGGAGGGCGGCACCGCGAAGTCCTCCGTGATCAGCGTCGTACCCGAGGGCCGGGAGCCGCCGACCGCCGTGACGAACGCCTTGCGGGCCTTCCAGTAGCCCCCGATGGCCTTGGCGTCACGCGTGAACTCATTGGTCACCGAGGCCACGGGTGCGACCAGGTCGAGCCCCTCGACCACGGCCGCCGCCGCCCGCTCGTACGCCTCCTGGACCGCCTCGTCCGGAGCCCGGAACTCCACCAGCAGCGCCGCGGTCTCCTTGGGCAGCCCGGCCCAGTCCGCTGGAACTCCTTGGACGCTCACCGACGCGCGCAGCGTGTTGCCGTCCATCAGCTCCACCGCGATCGCCCCGGCCTCGTTGAAGCGCGGCACGGCGGCCGCCGCCGCGGTCAGCGAGGGGAAGAACAGCAGGGCGCTGGAGACGCGGCGGTCCAGCGGCAGCGTGTCGAACACGACCTCGGAGATGAAGCCGAAGGTGCCCTCGGAGCCGACCATCAGACCGCGCAGGATCTCCACGGGCGTCGAGCCGTCCAGGAAGGCGTCGAGCCGGTAGCCGTTGGTGTTCTTGATCTCGTACTTGGCGCGGATCCGGGCCGTGAGTCCGGCGTCCGCCTCGATCTCCGCCTTCAGCGCCAGCAGCCCCTCGCACAGCCTCGGCTCGGCATGGGCGAGATCCTCGTCCGCCGCGGGGTCGCCCGTGTCGACGACCGTGCCGCTCGGCAGCACGAAGGTGAGGGAGGAGACGGTGCGGTACGAATTACGGGTCGTTCCCGCGGTCATTCCGGAGGCGTTGTTGGCGACGACCCCGCCGATCGTGCAGGCGATGGCGCTGGCCGGGTCTGGCCCCAGCAGCCGGCCGTGCCGGGCGAGGGTGGCGTTGGCGCGCATGACCGTGGTCCCGGGGCGGATGCGGGCCTGCGCGCCGCCGTCCAGGACCTCGATGCCCGCCCAGTGGTGGCGGACGTCGACCAGGATGTCCTCGCCCTGGGCCTGGCCGTTCAGACTCGTCCCGGCCGCCCGGAAGACGACATCGCGGCCCTTGCCGTGCGCGTACGACAGGATCGCCGAGATGTCGTCGATGTCCTCGGGGACCACGACGACCTGGGGGACGAACCGGTAGGGACTGGCGTCGGAGGCGTACTTCACCAGGTCGGAGACCTTCCACAGCACCTTCTTCGGCCCGAGCAGGGCGGTCAGCTCGCCGCGCAGCGGTTCGGGCGTGCCCGGAGCCTGCCGGTCGGGGACCCGGTCCTGGGACGGAGTGCGCACCGCACCTGGGCGGAGTGCTTCCGGCTTCGGCTCCAGCAGCGGCATGTCGAGCGCTCCTCGGCGATTCGGTTCGGTCCTGTTCGGTCCGGTCCGGTCCGGTCCTGTTCGGTCCGGTCTGGTTCGGTCCGGAGACGGCACGCACGCAGCACCCGTCGGGTGTACGCGCATCCGCACGGGTTCAGCAGCGGCGCTCCGGCATTCCGTTGACCAGGGCGGACAACAGCCCGCCGAGCACCTCGCGCTGATCGGCGGTCAATGGAGCCAGGATCTCCTCTGCGGCGGCCCGGCGCGCGTCGCGCAGCGACCGGAGGGTGGCGAGGCCCTCCTCGGTGATCTCGATCCGGACCACCCGGCGGCTGTCCGGATCGGGGGTGCGACGTACCCGGCCGCTCGCCTCCAGGCCGTCGACCAGGCTCGTCACGGCGCGCGGGACGACGTCCAGGCGCTGCGCGAGATCCGCCATCCGGGGCGGACCGTCGTAATGCGCCACGGTGCGGAGCAGCCGGAACTGTGCGGGAGTGATACCGATCGGCTCCAGCTGGCGGCTCTGAATCCGCTGGAGCCTGCGGGTCACCCGCAGCAACTGTTCGGCGAGCACGCCATCGGCGTCGGAGGAGTCCATGCGGGAACAATATCAGGACCTGGTTCATTGTGAGCATAGGTAACAATGAGCTATGCTCCCAAAAGTTTGACTCCCCGGCCGAATCACCCGGCCGAGTCCCGCAGCCGCACGCCTGACGAAGGAGCCCATGAAACCCGAAGAAATCACCTGGACACCCCCGCCCCGGGACGGCAGCCGCCCGCCCGCCGAGCTGCGCCGCATCCTGCGCCTCTTCCACCCCTACCGAGGCCGGCTCGCCCTGGTCGGGCTGCTCGTCGGCGCCTCGTCGCTGGTGTCGGTCGCCTCGCCGTTCCTGCTGCGCGAGATCCTGGACACCGCCATCCCCCAGGGGCGTACGGGGCTGCTGTCGCTGCTCGCCCTAGGCATGATCGCCACGGCGGTGATCAACAGCATCTTCGGCGTCCTGCAGACCCTGATCTCCACCACGGTCGGCCAGCGCGTCATGCACGACCTGCGCACCGCGGTCTACGCCCAGCTCCAGCGGATGCCGCTCGCCTTCTTCACCAGGACCCGCACCGGCGAGGTGCAGTCCCGCATCGCCAATGACATCGGCGGCATGCAGGCGACCGTCACCTCCACCGCGACGTCGCTGGTCTCCAATCTCACCGCGGTCGTCGCCACGGTCGTCGCCATGCTGGCGCTCGACTGGCGGCTCACCCTGGTCTCGCTCCTCCTGCTGCCGGTCTTCGTCTGGATCAGCCGCAAGGTCGGCCGTGAGCGCAAGAGGATCACCACCCGGCGCCAGAAGCAGATGGCCGCCATGGCGGCCACGGTCACCGAGTCGCTCTCCGTCAGCGGCATCCTGCTCGGCCGGACGATGGGCCGCGCGGACTCCCTCACCAAGGGCTTCGCCGAGGAGTCCGAGAAGCTGGTCGACCTCGAAGTGCGCTCCAGCATGGCCGGGCGGTGGCGGATGTCGACGATCGGCATCGTCATGGCCGCCATGCCCGCCGTCATCTACTGGGCGGCAGGCCTGGCCCTGCAGTCCGGCGGCCCCGCCGTCTCCATCGGCACGCTCGTCGCCTTCGTCTCGCTCCAGCAGGGCCTCTTCCGGCCCGCCGTGAGCCTGCTCTCCACCGGGGTGCAGATGCAGACGTCCCTCGCGCTCTTCCAGCGGATCTTCGAGTACCTCGATCTGAAGGTGGACATCACCGAGCCCGAGAACCCCGTCCGGCTGGAGAAGATCCACGGCGAGATCCGCTTCGAGGACGTCGACTTCAGTTACGACGAGAAGAGCGGCCCGACCCTCAGCGGCATCGATGTGACCGTGCCGGCCGGCGGCAGCCTGGCCGTCGTCGGACCCACCGGCTCCGGGAAGTCCACACTCAGCTATCTGGTGCCCAGGCTCTACGACGTCACGGGAGGCCGAGTCACGCTCGACGGCGTCGACGTACGCGATCTGGACTTCGACACCCTGGCACGGGCCGTCGGAGTGGTCTCCCAGGAGACCTACCTCTTCCACGCCTCGGTCGCCGACAACCTCCGCTTCGCCAAGCCGGATGCCACCGACGCCGAGATCGAGGCCGCCGCCCGTGCGGCGCAGATCCACGACCACATCGCCTCCCTGCCCGACGGCTACGACACCCTCGTCGGTGAGCGCGGCTACCGCTTCTCGGGCGGCGAGAAACAACGCCTCGCCATCGCCCGTACGATCCTGCGCGACCCACCCGTCCTGGTGCTCGACGAGGCGACGAGCGCCCTCGACACCCGTACGGAATTCGCCGTTCAGAAGGCGATCGACGCGCTCTCGGCGGGCCGCACCACCATCACCATCGCGCACCGGCTCTCCACCGTCCGCGACGCCGACCAGATCGTCGTCCTGGACGGCGGCCGCACCGCCGAGCGCGGCAGCCACGACGACCTCCTCCAGCGGGACGGCCGCTATGCCGCCCTGCTCCGTCGGGACGGCCAACTGACCCCAGCGGCGAACTGACCGTGGGCGGGGTTCGGCGAGCCGCTGTCGAGGTCGTATACGCGGCGACGCCGCCGCTCCCGTGGGACGGGGAGCGACGGCGCCGTGCGAAGCGGTGGTCAGACGAGCCAACCCACGAAGTGGACGATGCCGGCGAGCAGGTTGGTGATGAGGTTCATCCGGTGTTTCTCCTTGTGCGTGGTGCATATGTGGGACTGCGCAGTCGCGGTCTGCAGCCCGTCGCTTGCGCCCCGTAATCATCATCCGGCGCAGGGGAGTTGAGCAATGAACAGCGAAACGATCACGCGTTCCAGCGAACATCCGATCCCCTGTTCGTGTGTTCTGGCATCGGAGTGGGGCCTCGTGTCGTCAAGGTGGGGGCTCCATATGGCGGGATAGCGTGCCCGCATGGTGAACGAGCTCCCGGGCACCCTGCCCCGTCGCCCTGTCCGCCCGACCCGGCGCGGCCGTCTGGTGCTGTTGATCGGCGCCGTTCTCGTGCTCGCTCTGGCAGTGGCCGTCCTCGTACCGCTGCTGACACGGAGGCCGGTGGCCGAGCGGGCCCGCCCCCTGGTGATCCCCGAAGGATGGCGGACGTCCCAGGTGTACGCCGCAGTCGACAGGACGCTGGCCATCTCACCCGGCACCACCGAAAAAACCGCAGCCACGGCGGATCTTCCGCTCCCGGCCGAGGCGAAGGGTAATCACGAGGGCTACCTCTTCCCGGCGACGTACCCCATCACCTCCCACACCACCCCGCAGAGCCTGCTCAGGTACATGGTCGACACGGCGGTCAAGCGGTTCGGCACGGACCACATCACCGCAGGCGCGCAGCGCCACGGCGTCACGGTGTACCAGACGGTGACGATCGCGAGCATCGTGCAGGCCGAGGCGGACACCGAGAGCGACATGGGCAAGGTCGCCAGGGTCATCTACAACCGGCTCGACCGGGGCATGCCGCTCCAGATGGACTCCGCGCTCAACTACGCGCTGAACCGCAGCACTCTGGACACCACCACCAGTGACACGAAGATCGACAGCCCGTACAACATCTATGAGCACCAGGGACTGCCGCCCACGCCCATCGGGAACCCGGGGGAGCAGGCAATGACGGCGGCGATCACGCCCATGCCCGGACCGTGGCTGTACTTCGTCACGGTCGCGCCCGGGGACACCCGCTTCACCGCCGACTACGCGGAACAGCAGAGAAACGTGGAGGAGTTCAACCGCAACCGCCGCAGCGCATCCGGCGGCTGAGGACCCGCACCGTCACACCAGGACAGACGCGAACTCCCCGTCCGGATCCGACTCCGTCCCCGTCTCATGCTCCGTCTCCGTCCGCTCCCCGCTCCCGTCCAGCAGCCGTGTGATCGCCCGCACCGCCGCCCGCCCCGCCCGGTTGGCGCCGATCGTGCTGGCGGACGGGCCGTAGCCGACGAGATGGATGCGCTCGTCCCGTACCGCCTGCGTGCCCTCGACCCGGATTCCGCCGCCCGGCTCGCGCAGTCTCAGCGGTGCCAGATGGTCGATGGCGGCCCGGAACCCGGTCGCCCAGAGGATGACGTCCGCCTCGACGGTCCGGCCGTCGTCCCAGGCCACGCCGGTCGGCGTGATGCGGTCGAACATCGGCAGCCGGTCGAGCACGCCTTCCTCGCGGGCGCGCCGGATCGCATCGGTGAGCGGCAGTCCGGTCACGCTCACCACACTCTGCGGCGGCAGCCCGCGCCGCACCCGCTCCTCCACCATCGCCACGGCGGCCCGCCCCTGGTCCGTGCCGAACGGCCCCTCCCGGAACACCGGCGGCCGGCGCGTCACCCAGTACGTCTCCGCCGCCACCTCGGCGATCTCCATCAGATGCTGCGTACCGGAGGCGCCGCCGCCGACCACCACCACTCGCTGCCCGGCGAACTCGGCCGGCCCCGGGTACTTCGCGGTGTGCAGCTGCCGCCCCCGGAAGGTCTCCTGGCCCGGGTAACGCGGCCAGAACGGCCGGTCCCAGGTGCCCGTGGCGTTGATCAGAGCGCGGGCGGCGTACGTACCCTCGGACGTCTCGACGAGGAGCCGTCCGCCGTCGCCCTCACGCACGGCGCTCACGTCGACCGGCCGGTGGACGCGCAGGCCGAAGGTGCGCTCGTACGTCTCGAAGTACTCGCCGATCACCTCGGAGGAGGGCCGGCTGTCATCGGCTCCGGTGAGTTCCATGCCGGGCAGCGCGTGCATGCCGTGGACCTTGCCGTACGTCAGCGAGGGCCAGCGGAACTGCCAGGCGCCACCGGGGTGCGGGGCATGGTCGAGCACGACGAAGTCACGGTCTGGCTCCAGCCCGGTGCGCCGCAGGTGATAGGCGCCGGACAGTCCTGCCTGTCCGGCGCCTATCACGACGACATCGACCGTGCGCGCTGCGGCCACCCCGAAGTTGTTCACGCTTCTACCAACTTCTTCGGGGGTGAGGATCTTCCCGCGATCTGTCGCGATTCCCCTCACACCGGCGGACGGACCGGCACGGCCTTCCGGCTCACCGCCGCACCGCCTCGCTCAGCGGCCCCCGGCGATCAGCAGCGGAGCACCGCCCGGCGCGGACGCCGGCCGGCCGTTCACCGCAGGCACCCCGAGCAACGGCGACGCAGGCACGGTCGACAGCAGACCACGCGCCGCCAGCTCGGGCGTCACCCCCTCACCGAACCAGTACGCCTCCTCAAGGTGCGGGTATCCGGACAGCACGAAGTGCTCCACACCCAGGTCGTGGTACTCCTCGATCCGGTCGGCGACCTCCGCATGGCTCCCGACCAGCGCGGTGCCCGCACCGCCTCGCACGAGACCGACGCCCGCCCACAGATTCGGCGCGATCTCCAGCCTGTCGCGCGAACCGCCGTGCAGCGCCAGCATCCGTTGCTGCCCCACCGACTCGCTCCGCCCCAGCGCCTGCTGAGCGGCAGCGACCGTCTCGGCATCGAGATCGCCCAGCAGTCGGTCGGCCGTCCCCCACGCCTCCCGCGACGAGTCGCGGGAAATGGTGTGCAGCCGGATGCCGAAGCGGACCGTACGACCCCGCTCCTCCGCCAGCCCGCGGATCCAGTCGATCTTCTCCTTCACGGCGGCCGGTGGCTCGCCCCAGGTCAGATGGACATCGGCGTGCACGGCGGCCACCGGCCCGGCCGCCGCCGACGACCCGCCGAAGAAGATGTCCGGCAGCGGGTCCGGCGGCAGCGCGGTCAGCCCGCCCTCCACCTGGTGGTGCTCGCCGTCGAAGTCGTACGGCCGCCCGCTCCACGCACCCCGTACCACCGAGAGGAACTCGGCGGTCCGCGCATAGCGCCGGTCATGGTCCAGATGGTCCCCGAAGCGCCGCTGCTCCGTGGAGTCGCCGCCCGTCACCACATTGAGCAGCAGCCGCCCCCGGGTGATCCGCTGATACGTCGCGGTCATCTGCGCGGCGAGCACCGGCGAGATCACGCCGGGCCGGAACGCCACGAGGAACTTGAGCCGTTCGGTGTGCTGGGCCAGTGCCACGGTCGTCAGCCAGGCATCCTCGCACCAGGTCCCGGTGGGCGTCAGCACGGCCTCGAACCCCAGCTGCTCGGCGGCCTTGGCGATCTGCGCCAGATACTCGATGTCGGGCGCGCGCACCCCGCTCACCGGAGTGATCCGGTCCCGCTTGATCCCGCCGTCGGTGTACGCGTGCCGGTCGACGAGCGTACGGCCGTCGCCGCCGGTGGGCAGGAACCAGTGCAGATGAACATTCATGACGAGGCCTTTCCGTACGAACGGGGAGCTGTGGAGGACGGGGGCAGATCGCGGTTGAAGCGGGTGTCGACGTATTCCTTGAAGGTGAAGCGCCGCGGGATGAGCTTCAGATCGGCGAAGGTGTCGGCGATCGCCTGCTCGGAGGCGATCGCGGCAGGATCGATGGCAACCGGCACCCGGGTCCCGTAACTGCGCTTGACCGCGTCGAGGGCCACCTCGTACGGCAGTCCGGTCTCCTTCGCCCAGACCTTCGCCCACGCCTCGGGGTGCTTGAACACCCAGTCCTGCGCCCGCTGCAGTCTGGCCAGCAGGTCACCGATGGCCTCGGCCTTCTTGGCGTCCTTGAGCGCGGAGGGCGAGGCCACCTGGAAGCTGAGGCCGTTCACGACGCCCTCACCGGTGGTCAGCACCCGGGCCTTCGTGGTGCGGAGCACCTGCGAGGTGTACGGATCCCAGATGGCCCAGGCATCGACCTTGCCCCGGCTGAACGCGGCCAGGGCATCGGCCGGCTGAAGGTAGTTCAGCTTCACGTCCGAGACACTGAGCCCCGCCTCCTTCAGCGAGGCAACCAGTTGGTAGTGGGCCGAGCTGCCCTGCGCCACCGCGATCGACTTCCCCCTGAGCTGCGCCGGATTCCGCAGCGGAGAGTCCTTCGGGACGACGAGCGCCTCGCCCGCGGACGAACCGTGGCTGGCGCCCACCACGACGACCTTGGAGTCGGAACCCGCGGCGAAGACCGGCGGGGTGTTGCCGACGCCCCCGATGTCCACGGCCTTGGCGTTGACCGCTTCGAGGAGAGGTGGTCCCGAGGTGAAGGTCGACCATTTGACCCGGTAGTCGAGATCGTCCAGTTCACCCGAGGCGCGCAGGATTGCCTCGTAACCCCCCTTCTGGTCACCGATGTTGAGCGTGACGCTGCCCTTCCCGTCGGTGTCGCCCGTGGTGGAGGCGGACGTGGCCCCGCCGCAGGCGGCCAGCAGCAGGGCGAGGGGGAGGAGCAGGGCGGGCAGGGTACGGCGTCTCATCGGTTTCTCTTTCCTCGGCGTCTCATCGGTTCTTCATCGGTCTTCTTGAATCAGGGCATGTCGTACATCGGTGATCGGTGATCGGTGATCGGTGATCGGCGGGCGGCTGGTCAGGCAGCCTCGGCGACCGGGACGGTGTTCCCGGCCCCCAGCTCGGTCAGCAGCCGGGAGCGCAACGCGGCGAACTCGGGGCTGCCCACGGCGCGCGGACGGTCCAGGGCGACGGGCGTCTCGTACGCGATCGCTCCGTCCCGCATCACCAGCGCGCGGTCGGCCAGCAGCAGCGCCTCGTCCACGTCATGGGTGACCAGCAGCACCGCGCAGCCACGCCGCTGCCAGAGCTCGGCAACCAGCTGCTGGGCCTTGATCCGGGTCAACGCGTCGAGCGCGCCGAACGGTTCGTCGAGCAGCAGCAGATCGGGCTCACGCACCAGCGCCCGGGCCAGGGATGCGCGCTGCGCCTCACCCCCGGAGAGCGTCTTGGGCCACGCCCCGGACCGCTCCGCCAGTCCGACCTCCGCCAACGCACGCTCGGCTACCGCCCGTTCGGGCTTTCCGGGCAGCCCCAGCAGTACGTTGCGCCAGACCCGCTTCCACGGCATCAGCCGAGGCGCCTGAAAGGCGACAGCGCGCCGCTTCGGTACGAGAACGGTCCCCTCGATCTCGCGGTCCAGCCCGGCCAGCACTCGCAGCAGGGTCGACTTCCCGCAGCCGCTCCGTCCCAGGAGCGCGGTGAACTCCCCGGCCCGCAGTGTGAGATCGAGCCCGTCGACGACGGTCCTTCCGTCGAAGGAGCGGATCAGCCCCTCGACCCGTACGGCGGTCTCGGGCCGGTCGGCCGGAGCGGGGGAGCTCACTGCCCCGTGAACGTCGGTCGCCATTGCGGCAGCAGCCTTTCGAGTATGCGGACGATGACGTCGGCGGCGAGGCCGAGGAAGGCGTAGACGACCAGACAGACGACGATGACGTCGGTACGGAAGAACTCCCGGGCCTGATTCATCAGGAAGCCGATCCCGGCATCGGCGTTGACGGACTCGCCGAAGACCAGCGCCAGCCATGCGGTGGCGAGCGAATAACGCAGCCCCGTCATCGCCCCGGGCAGCGCTCCCGGCAGCACCACATGCCGAATCAGTCCCCACCGGCCGAGACCCAACGACTCTCCGGCTTCGATGAGTTGGGCATCGACGCCGCGAATGCCCGCGTACACATTGAGATACAGATGAAAGGCCACACCGAGCGCGATGAGCGCCACCTTCGGCTCCTCACCGATCCCGAGCCAGATGATGAAGAGCGGGATGAGACCGACCCAGGGAACGGTGCGCAGCATCTGCACGCTCGCGTCCACAAGATCCTCGCCGAGCCGCGAGAGCCCGGAAACCAACGCGAGCGCGGTGCCGACGACACCCCCGAGCACCAGCCCCACGGCAACCCGCTGCAGCGAGATCCCCATGGCGGACGGCAGCGTGCCGTCCGCGATCAGATCCGCTCCGGCCCGGGCGATGGTGCCGGGCGATGCCAGCACGTCGGGGTGCAGGACCCCGGTGGCGCTGAGCACCTGCCACAGCACGAGCAGCAGCAGCGGCCCGATGGTACGACGGATCCAACGGGGAACCGCCCGCAGACGCACACCCCGGGCAGAGGCCGCGACCACCGGCTCCAGGCCGAGCGGCCGACGAACGGATGAAGCAGAATGTCTACTGAATTCGGGTGGCAGCTGGACAACAAGACCGCCCTGGTGACCGGCGCTTCTACCGGCATCGGTCTGGCCATCGCGCGCCGGTTCGCCGCTGAGGGAGCGACGGTCTACCTGACCGGCCGCCGCAAGGCCGAACTGGACACCGCCGTCGCGCAGGTCGGTGACCGGGGAATCGGCATCCAGGGTGACGTGTCGCGGCTCGACGACCTCGACCGGCTCTTCGCCGAGATCGAGGAGCGCAGCGGCCGCCTCGACATCGTCGTCGCCAACGCCGGCCTCGGGGACTACGGCCCTCTCGGCCAGATCACTGAGGAGGAGTACGAACGCACCACCTCCGTCAACCTCAAGGGCACGATCTTCACCATCCAAAAGGCCCTGCCTCTGCTGCCGGTCGGCGCCTCGGTGATTCTGCTCTCCTCCAGCGCGGCCCTGCGCGCCGCTCCGGGCCTCGGTGTCTACGCCGCTACCAAGGCCGCGATCCGCAGCCTTGCCCGCACGTGGGCCGCCGAACTGGCCGACCGTCGGATCCGGGTCAACGCCCTCACTCCCGGCCCCGTCGAGACCCCCGGCGGTGACGAACTGCGGGCCGCGTTCCCGCAGGACGACCAGTCCGCGGCGGCCGAGCCCGCCGCACCGACCCCGCTCGGTCGCGCCGGTCGCCCCGACGAGGTCGCCGCCACCGCCCTCTACCTGGCCGGAGACCAGAGCTCCTTCACCACCGGTGCGGAGCTGCTCGTCGACGGCGGCGCCACCCAGCTCTAGAGGCGGCCCGAGACGCATTCAACGCTCGTGAGACTTGCGACAGTCGAGGCGGCACTTTCCGCGCTCCCCGTCGAATACCGCATGGTTCGAATACGAGCCCTTCGCCAGTGTCTCCGCGAGACCACCGAAGCGTTCATCGGCGGACTGACCGGAGCCCTGCGACGCCCGCAGCTGCTCGTCCTCGGCCGCTACGGCACAGACGGTCGGCTGCGCGCGGTCGGCCGGACCACGCCGCTGAAGCCGGATGCCGCCCGCCGACTCGCCGACCACCTCACCGAGGCCGGCCCCGACCACCCATGGACCGGCGCACGGTTCACCGCCACCTGGGACAGTCGCGAACCCCTCGTACCGACCCTCGTCGTCCCCGAGCTGGTCGCGCAAGTCAGCGCCGACACCGCCATCGACCGCGGGGCCTGGCGTCACCCGCTGACGGCTTACGACCTCGGGAGCAATTGAAGGTGGGCGTCTTGCTCCGGCCGCTGATCTGGCGGCATACCGGGCCTGATCCCGGCAGGCGGGTTGCCTTCGCATGCACTCCAACTCCTAGCCTTCACAGGCATGGAGACGACCAACGAGACGACGGCCGCCGGTACGCACGCGCCGTACACAAGGACCCTCGGACGAAGCGGAATCGAGGTGAGCGCCCTCGGTTTTGGCTGCTGGGCCATCGGCGGACAATGGCAGGGGCCCGACGGGAGCCCGCTCGGCTGGGGCAAGGTCGATGACGAGGAGTCCGTGCGTGCCGTGCGCCGTGCGCTGGACCTCGGCGTGACCTTCTTCGACACCGCCGACGTCTACGGGACCGGGCACAGCGAGCGCGTACTGGGACGGGCCCTCGGCAGGCGCAGGGCGGACGTCGTCGTGGCCACCAAGTGGGGCAACCTCTTCGACGAGGAGAGCAAGGTCCTCACGGGCTGCGACGACTCACCGGCGTACGTACGCCGTGCGCTGACGGCGTCGCTCGCCAGGCTCGGCACCGATTACGTGGACCTGTACCAGTTGCATCTGTCGGACGCGGATCCCGAACGGGCCACTCTCCTGCGGGACGCCTGCGAAGATCTTGTGCGGGAAGGGCTCGTCCGCGCGTACGCATGGAGCACCGACGACCCGGGGCGCGCGGCAGTCTTCGCCGAGGGCCCGCACTGCGCGGCCGTGCAGCACCGCTGCAACATCCTCCAGGACGCGCCCGAAATGCTCACCTTGTGTGAGGAGTTCGACCTCGCGAGCATCAACCGCAGCCCGCTTGCGATGGGGCTGCTGACCGGGAAGTACCTGCCGGGGAGCACGCTCGCCGCCGGTGACATCCGTAGCGCGCCGCCTGCCTGGCTGCCGGGTTTCGTGGCGGGTGGTGGTGCCGATCCGCAGTGGCTGGTACGCGTCGAGGCGGTACGGTCCGTCCTCACGAGCCGCGGGCGCACTCTCGCCACGGGCGCGCTGGCCTGGCTGTGGGCGCGCAGCCCGCGGACGGTGCCCATCCCCGGCTTTCGGACGGTCACGCAGGCGGAGGAGAACGCCGGGGCGCTGGAGTTCGGGCCGCTGGCGGAGGAGGAGCTCGCAGAGATCGGGCGTGTACTGGGGGCTTGACTGACTGGGGGAGCAATGCTGGTGGGGCAGGCAGGACCGTGACGTAAGGCGGCCGTGCGGGTTCTCAAGGCGTGCATCACGAGCCACCCCGCACGGCCTTGTCCCATCCTGTCTTCACCGGCGTCTCCCGCCAGCATTTGGGCGAGTTGATCGAAGAACTCGCGCCACGCCGGGAAGCGGCCCGCGCTTCCGCGCTGTACGAAGTGGCGCCCGCCGCAGCGGTACACCGGGCGGCACGAGGACTACGCCGAGACCCACATGGCCATCACCGGACTGTCTCCGATCGGTCCGCCCGACGGGCAACCCGTCGCCGGACGAGCACCGAACTGGTGCCCGTCCGGCAGACAGCCTGTTGATCAACCCACCGGCCGAACTGGCAGACGAGCACGCCTCGATCCCAATTTCTCCCGAGGTCGTCAGTGAGTCGCTTCGGTGGGACTGTCGAGCGAAAGTCCGGCCGCACCGACTGAGCCTGCAGAGACGATCGTCCCGGTGTTCACGAGTCGTTCGGTGGCGGCGGTGGCCTGGTGCCACGGGTCGCCTGGCCGGACGGTGACCGGATCCGGGCTGGTGGCGAGGCTCTTGCGGATTCTGGGCAGGGACAGGACGGGGGCGAGCGTGGAGCCCGAGTGGAAGACCAGCTCGCCCTTGTCGTTGATGCCGTCGGGCAAGGCAGAAGTTGCAGCCGAGCGCGTCACCGGAGGGGCCGGGTTTGAAGCGTACGGTCTCGCCCGTTGCCTCCAGTAGGGCGAAGTACTCGGCCTCGTCGGGCGCGGCGGCAACCGCGCGGTGTGCCCGCAGACGCAGGACATCACGGGTGGCGGCGTCCTGGCCCAGGCGCTTGGCTTTGAAGTGTTCCCTGCCGGTGGGTCGCTTGGCGCAGGTGCCGTCGCCCGGCTTCAGTCTCAGGAGCCCGTAGTCGATTTCGACCTTGTGGGCCTCGCGCTGGACGGCGCGCTGATCGTAGCCGCGCCGTCGTGCCCTCTCGACGACCCGCCTCCGTGAGCCGTCCACTCAGTTCATCTGACGCCGTACCAGTTCATGGAGCTGCCCGTGCGTGTCCGCGAGGAGTTCGGCGGGCGGCCCCTCCTGGACGACCCGGCCCTCCGCCATGACGATCACGCGGTCGGCGTCCATGACCGTGGACAGCCGGTGCGCGATGACGACCCGGGTGGCCCGCAGGGACCTGGTGCTCTCGATCACGGTGCGCTGGGTCTCGTTGTCGAGCGCGCTCGTGGCCTCGTCGAGGAACAGGATGCGGGGGCGTCGGACGAGGGCCTGGGCGATCATCAGCCGCTGGCGCTGCCCGCCGGAGATCGAGCCGCCGCCGGAGATCATCGTGTGCAGCCCCATCGGCATGCGCCTGATGTCATCGGCCAGCCCCGCCATGGCGGCGGCCTCCCATGCCTCCTCCTGGGTGAAGACCTCGGCACCGCAGATGCAGTCAAGGATCGATCCGGACAGCGGCTGGGCGTTCTGCAGCACGACCCCGCACTGACGGCGCACGGCCGCCCGGTCGAGCGCCGTCAGATCCTGGCCGTCGTACAGCACGCTGCCCGACACCGGCTTGTCGAAGCCGATGAGCAGCCTCAGCAACGTCGACTTGCCGCACCCGCTGGGTCCCACGATGGCGACGAACTCGCCGGGCCGGACGGTCAGCGACACCTCGTCGAGGACGACGGGACCGTCGTCGGAGTAGCGGAAGGACACACCCCGGGCTTCGATCTCCCCGGACAGTGCGCCCGGCTGGGTGCTGGTGCCGCGTACTTCGGGTGCCCCGTCGAGCACCGGCTTGATCTGCTCGAACATCGGCAGCACGGCGGCTGCGGACACGAACGCCCCGGTGAGCTGGGTGACGGCAGTCAGCAGCATCGTCACGGACGTGTTGAAGGTCAGGAACTCGGCGGCCGTCAGGGACCCGCGTGCCGGGCCCGCCAGCAGGACGAAGATGACCAGCGAACACAGCGGCAGATAGACCGCGTTGAGGACCGTCGTCAGATTCTTGATCCGGCCCGCCCGCTTCTGCAGCTCGCGGCTGCGGGCGAACTCCGCCGCCCATGCCCCGTACGCGAAGCTCTCGGCCGCCGCGACCCGCAGCTTGGGCAGCCCCCGCAGCGTCTGGAACGCCTGGTTGTTCAGCTTGTTGCCCAGCACGACCAGGCGGCGCTGCCAGCGGAGCTCCCACATACCCATGGTGAGGAACACCCCGGAGATGACCACCAGCATCGCGACGGCGGTGAGCGCCAGCGGCACACTGAACCAGAGCAGCAGGCCCAGATTCATCACCCCGAGCGTGCCCGCCTGCACCACGACAGGACCGGTGCCGGACAGCACCCGGCGGATCGCGCTCACCCCCATCGCCGCGCTCGCCAGTTCCCCCGTGGAGCGCCCGGTGAAGAACTTCGTCGGCAGCCGCAGCAGCCGGTCCCAGACCGCGGGCTGGAGCGTGCTCTCGATCCGCCCCTCCATCCGCAGGATCGTGAGGTTCTGCAGCAGCATGAAGGCCGCCGAGACGACACCGGAGATGATGACGGCCAGTGACACCTGCACGATGAGGGCGTTCTGGGCGTTGGGTACGTACACGCCGAGCACCTTGCCGGTCGCGATCGGCACCAGCGACCCCAGCGCAACTGTCACCAGTCCCGCCAGCACCAGTTTCCGCAGGTCGCCCCGGGTACCGAACAGTCCGAAGCGCAGCAGCTGCCTCTTGCTCAACGGCTGCTCCGGCAGTGGCCGGTAGAACATCACGGCGCGCTCGTCGAGCTCCTGCGCAGAGGAGCTGCCGACCCGGCTGCGCCGCCCCGTCAGCGGATTGACCGCCTCGTAGCGGCCACGGCGCCAGAGCAGGGCGACCGGTGCCCCGGACGCGGCCCGGTGGCCCACCAGAGGCCCGGAGTTCTCCCGCCACCAGCGCCCGTCGAGCCGCACCGCGCGTGTGCGGATGCGCGAGGCGACCGCGACCCGCTCGACCGGGTCGATCCGGTCGCTCACCGCCCCGCCCGTCGCGGGCTCCGCGAGGACGATCCCGGAGTCCTGGGCCACCAGGCGGCAGGCCGCGTACACCGCGTCGTCCGAGGCACCCGTCGCGGGCGAAGAGCCCCTCCGGGACCGGCCGATCGAGGTCAGCAACGCATGGTCGGCCTCCTTGCGGACGGCCTCGCCCGCCTTCATGCCCGCCGCGGTCCGGTCCTCGTGAGCGCGCTCCAGCTGTTCGATCCAGCGGTCCAGCGCCGACAGCAGGCGGTACTGCTGATTGACCATCCCCTGCCACATCGCCGGGTCGACAAGCAGGTCACCCGCCGCCTCGGCGCTGAACGCGGCGCCGTACTGCACACTCCCGGGCGACACCGGCAGCCACAGGATGTCGTCGTCGCCCACCGTCTCGTCGAAGGTGGTCCGCCCGTCCAGCGGGGCCTCGAACAGCACCCGCTGGCTCCGGCCCACGCCGAGCGAGAAGGCGTGCTCCAGCAGGCTCAGGGTGGCGTCCCCCGTGTCGTAATGGCTGCGGTACTGACCCTCGTACGTCCCCTGGCCGGCGTACTCCGGCCGGTACAGCTCACGCAGCGGGATCCGGCGGAGCACGCACTCCTGGAGCGGCCGCCCGATCAGGGTGTGCTGCGGGCCCTCGACCGGACCCAGCACGAGGGTTCCCGGTTCGAGCCGGCCCAGGAAGTGCCAGTGCCCCTGCTCCACCGCGTCCACCGTGAACAGGTCGAGGGCGCCGCCCACTACGAGCCACAGCACCTGCGGGCCCTCCAGCGACAGACTCCGCAGCCCGGTGCAGTCGACCGGCTCGCCGAGAGCTCCCAGCGCGCCGATGACCGGGTCCTGCCCGGGAGCCTCCATGCCTGCGAGAGGATGAACGGATGCCACGTCAGTGCTCCCTGACCAGATCGGCGTAGGGGCCCCCGGCGGCCACCAGATTCTCGTGCCGGCCGCGTTCCACGACGGTCCCGTGGTCCAGGACCACGATCTCGTCGCTGTCGCGCACGGTGCTCAGCCGGTGCGCGATCACGACACAGGCACAGCCGCGCCTGCGCAGGTTGTCGATGATGACCCGCTCCGTCTCGGCGTCCAGCGCGCTGGTGACCTCGTCCAGGACCAGGATGCTGGGGCGGCGCACGAGCGCGCGGGCGATCTCCAGGCGCTGACGCTGCCCGCCGGAGAAGTTCCGGCCGTCCTGCTCCACCCGGCTGTGGATGCCACGAGGGCGGCGGGCGACGACGTCGTACAGGGCGGCGTCCCGCAGGGCCTCGGTCACCGCCTCGTCCGGGACCGAGGGATCCCACAGCGCCACGTTGTCCCGGACCGTCCCCTCGAAGAGGAAGACGTCCTGGTCGACGAAGGACACGGACGCGGCCAGCGCGCCCCGGGGTATGTCCTCCAGACGCTGCCCGTCGATACGGATCGTGCCCTCCCACGGGCTGTAGAGACCCGAGATGAGCCGGGAGACCGTCGACTTGCCGCTGCCCGAGCCGCCGACGAGCGCCACCTGCTGCCCCGGCCCCACGGACAGCGAGAAACCGGTGAGCAGCGGCTTGTCGAGCGGGCTGTAGCCGAAGGTGATGTCCTCCAGCGTCACATGGCCCTTGAGGCGGCGGGTACTCGCGGCGGGCTCACGGCGGGAGTACAGCGCGTCGACCGGGAAGTTCTCGACGTCCTTGAGACGGGCCACATCGGCCGCGAAGTCCTGGACGCGGCCCGCCACCCCGTTGAGCCTTGTGACCGGCGCGGTGAAGCGGGTCACCAGAGCCTGGAAGGCGACGAGCAGACCGATCGAGATGTGCCCCTCCACGGCCCGCAGCCCGCCGATCCACAGGATCACCGCGCTGTTGAGCGTCGCGAGGGTGGGGGCGACGACGCCCAGCCAGGCGCTCGGCACCCCGAGGCGCTGCTGCTCGTCCAGAGTCGTCGCGTGCTGCCCGGCCCACCGCCGGAAGTACCCGTTCTCGCCACCCGTGGCCTTCATCGTCTCGATCAGCTGGAGACCGGTGTACGAGGTGTTCGTGAGCCGTGCGCTGTCGGCCCGCAGTTTCTGCGTGCCGACAGCCCGCAACCGTATGACGATGCGCATCGCGACCACGTTGAGCAGCGCGATCCCCACCCCGATGACGGTCAGCTGCGGATCGTACGTCCAGAGCAGGAACGCGTAGAGGAGGACGACGATGCCGTCCACGCCTGCCGCGGTGAGGTCCCGGGCGAGAGTCTCGGCCACGGCGTCGTTGGACTGGAGGCGCTGGACCAGGTCGGCCGGGCTGCGCTGCGAGAAGAAGGTGACCGGCAGCCGGAGCAGATGCCGGAAGAAGCGCGCGCTGCCGAGCGTGGACGAGATGATGCGCCCGCGCAGCAGATTCGCCTGCTGCAGCCACGTCAGTACGACGGTGAGGGCGACCATGGTGCCCATCGCGGCGAACAGCACACCCAGCAGCGAGGTCTGTTCACCGATCATGAACATGTCGATGTAGGTGCGGCTCAGGGCCGGGAGCGTCGCCCCGACGGCCACCAGCAGCAGACTGGCGAGCAGGGCGACCAGCATCGTGCCCGTGGTGCCGCGCAGCCGGGCCGGCAGCGCGGCCATGACGCCGGGCTTCCGGCCGCCGCGCTCGAAGTCCTCGCCGGGTTCGAGGACGAGGACGACCCCGGTGAAGCTGGTGTCGAAATCCTCGGCGGGCACGAACCGGCGTCCCTTGTCGGGGTCGTTGATGTGCACGCCCCGCCGTCCGAGACGGCGTCCCACGCCGTCGTACACGACGTAGTGGTTGAACTCCCAGAAGAGGATCGCGGGCGCCTGGACCTCGGAGAGGGCCGCGGGCTCCATCTGCATGCCCTTGGCCTGGAGGCCGTAACTACGGGCCGCCTTGAGCACGTTGCTGGCGCGTGAGCCGTCACGCGAGACGCCGCAGGCGATCCGCAGCTCCTCCAGCGGCACATGGCGGCCGTAGTGGCCGAGCACCATTGCCAGCGAGGCCGCACCGCACTCCAGGGCCTCCATCTGGAGCACGGTGGGGGTGTGCACGGTCTTCGTCCGCCCGGGCTTCGGCGCCGGACGCGATCGCCGCCTGTTGCCCGGGATTCCCTCCGGGCGGTGCCTGCCGCGGCCGGGCGGCGGCAGATGCTGGGCGGTGGGGGACGGGTGCGGTGCGGTCACGGGAGCAGCCAATCGATCGGGCGCTGGTCGGCGAGACGGACGGAGCCGGTGGCCAGGGTCATGGAGCCGATCGCGTACGGGGGGCCGTCGGCCGAGGACCAGCGGTAGCCGGACTCCGTGGAGTCCGAGCGCTCGATCTTCACCAGGACCGCCAACGGCCGTCCGCGCTCGGAGAACTGCTCGCCGAGCTGGGCGTCGCCGAGGAAGCGGGTGATCTGCTGCTGTGTCTGCGCGGCCCTGCCGACCGCGGCCACCTTGCCGCGCAGCACCCCGTATTGCTGAGCGGGCACGGACTGGACGGTGAGGTCGACGGAGGCGCCCACCGGGACGGACGCGGCACTGCTGCCTGATACGTAGAGCAGGACGACCAGCGGGTCGTCGGCCCCGTCGATCCGTTCGACGCTCGCCACGTCCGCGCCGGTGGTGACCACCGCGCCGATCGTTGCCGTCACCGAGGTGAGCCGGCCCGCGTCGATCGTACGGACGACGCGTTCACCCTGCTCCGTACGGACCTTGAGCAGGGGGGAGTTCCTGGGCAGGGTCTCGCCCTCGTCGGCGAGCACCTCGGTGATCTGCCCGGCGACCGGACTCTGCAGGATGTAACTGCCGCGAGAATGCGTGAGGATGCCGGGGGCGTCGAGCGTGCTGGCGACGGAGCCCGTCATGGCCCAGAAGCAGGTGGCGGCCATCACGGCGACGGTGACGCAGAGGGCGATCAGGCCCTGCGGGCGGGCGAAGCGCACCGGCAGATCGAGTTGTTCGGGCGACTGCAGCTTGGAAAGGGCCTGTTGGCGGAACTGCACGGAACTCTTTCCTCACCTGTCAGTGGTCGGCACCGAGCCCCGGAACCGATGGGTTCCGGGGCTCGGCGGGTGCTGCCGTGTCTCAGAGACCGGCGGTGAGGCCGGTGGCCAGGCCGGTGACCGCGCCCGTGTTCACGCCGGTGGAGCCCTCGACGAGACCGGTGACCGAGCCGACGAGGCCGGCGACCGGGACGATGCTCTCGGCGGTGCCCGTGACGTTGCCGACGAGACCGCCGACGAGGCCGCCCGAGACGTTGTCGAGGTCGCTGTCGGAGATCTCGGCGGTCTCGACCTGGGGGGTGTAGTTCATGATGAGCGCCCTTCGTATGGAAATTACTTATGTACGGGAGCCCGTCGTGCGGCCCCCGTATGGCCCAGGATAAAAGCACGCCTGTGCCTCGTACGGCCAATCGAACTGCGACGGATCCGTGGTTGCCGCTCCGCTGGAATCGAATCACGTGCAGAGGCATCCATTGCATGGGAGCAGATTCTTCATGAGCTTCACCGGATGAATTCGACGTCATCGCAACTTCAGGCCTCGCGCGGCGTACTACCGTCCCAATCGTCCCCTGAGTCCGCCCCGACCTGGTGTTCCGTGACCGGAACGGTGGCCGGTGTGCGCACGCCGTGTGCAGGTTTCTCCGGCCCGACTGTCCCCGCAATTCCGGGCGGCCGATGAGGTGTGTTGCCGGGGGAGTACGCAAGACTTCCGTATTACGGCGGTGTGAAAATGAGCGGGAATCGCCCGCCCCTGTGTGTCATCTGCGAATGGATGGCGTGTTTATGGAGCGTTTTCCGGGCCTCCGTGTTCACTCCGTCACTTTGCCTCCGGATATGTGGAGAAGGTGCGAGCGGCCGTCGGCGAGACGGCCCCGGCTGCCCGGCGTGTGCGGGGGCATGGCCCGTGTCGGGGTGCGCTTTGATCTGTGCGGAAGGCGCCGACGTCGCGCGGTGCGCCGGTCTGGCAACGGATCGTCGATGGAGCGCTCGGCATGACTGACGAAGAGTCCAGCACCCCTCATTGGCTGTTCGGCGATGCGCCACCGGGCCGCCGGATTCGGTGACCGCGTGCGGTACGTCAAGGAGGACACCAACCGCCAGGGTCTGCGCAAGGCGGTGGACGACGCTCCGGTGACCGTGCATCACCCCACGTCCCGCGCGGCCCGCGACTGCCGGTGCTCGCCGAACTCCCTGGTCAGGCCGAACCTTTGCCCGTCTTCGCCGCCCGGGTTCTGAACGGTCACGCGCACGCTCTCGACGACGGCACACCTCTCTCCACGCTCGTCCTGCGCGCCCTAGCGACCCCTGTACGACGCTGCTCCACCGCAGTCCGCAGCGGAACGGCGCGCCCTGTGGACCCGCGCGGGCGCCGCCCTTGCCCCATACGTCGTCCACGTGGTGGAGAACCCCAGCTTCCTGGCCCTCGCCCTTCGCCGCTTCGGCCCCGACTGCCCGCCGCTCGTCTGCACGTCCGGCCGGCCCAACAGCGCCGCGATCCAGCTCCTGCGCCTACTCATCGACCGGGGTGCCGCTCTTCGTTACCACGGTGACTTCGACGGCGAGGGCATCCGCTGGCCGTCTGTGACGCTCCAGAAGCCCGAAAGGGTGCTCGAAGCGGCCTCGTACCTGCACTGACCTGCAACTGTGCTCGCTCCCGCTCTGCGTGACATCTTTCGATGAGGCATCACGTGGAAGGCGCGATCGAGCACCTTGACGGTTGTCCTAGCGGAGGTTGGTGGACACGAACATCTCCAATGCCAACCGTCGGGTTCGACTGAGCTTCCTGGGCTGACCAAGATCGCTCATGGAGGTCCTGCCGCCAATTCTCCCTACTCCGCACTCTTGAGCGGAGAGCAACTTGCACGGTACGGACCTGAACATGGTTGAACGACCTTACGACGGACGTGGCACATGCCTGCTCGGCGTGCGGTGGCCCTCCCGCGTGAAGCCGGCCACGTCTTCCCCGAGCGTCGGCGGGAGAACGTGCTGACGGCCGCCGCCTTCCTCGGCGCCCACGTCTTCGGCTCGGCCGACGATTGGGAGGTGTCGGGCGCCACCGATCCGATGACGCGCCCGAAGCTGGGCCCTTGGCTCTTTGGCGCGAAGAAACTGCTCGTCACGTACAGGCTTGACGGTCCGTGGGAACTGGACGACCCGGCCGACGAGAACCACTTCACCGTGGAGGCATGGGGTGCGCAGATGGAACTCCGCGCGATCCGGCGCCGGAACCGTGACGCCACAATCAAGACCCGTGCGCCCGGTCGCCCGAAGGGCAAACCGTCTTACGGCTTCCAGTACGTGCGGAAGGTGATCGGCAGCAGGATCGACCAGGTTAAACTGCATCCGCACGCTGCGGAAGCCATAAGGCAGGTCGCCCGCGGCGTTGTGGCCGACCCTGCGGGAGTTCGGCGACGGCTTGATCTACGAGACGGTGTACGACCCGGGAAACGGCATCTCCGAGCGCGTCGCCGGGATGCGGGCCAACCGCGGACGACTGCGCGCCGATCGTGAGGCTGGGCTGCGCGATTCCGCGGACGACGCCGCCTGGTTCCGTGAGCGGTACGCCTCTTTCGGACGCCGGCTGGCGGCCCTTGAGGCTTCTCGTTCGCTCCTCCCCTTTGCGCCCTGGGAAAGCGTCATGCCCGACTGCGCAGCGATACGGGCAAGAAAATCGCAGATCGCAAACGACATCCCGACGTCGACACCCCCGGCCTCCTACTGGCCGTCTGGGAGACCGCCGCTGCCGTGTCCGACAGCGCCGGCGACATACGCCTGCGTGAACAAGGCATGGGCCGACAGTGGCTACCGCACCGGAGCGGGCTGAAGGCGTCGGTATGGACAGACTCGGGAACGGCGAGGCGCCGGTGCGGTCGACTGTCTTCCTGGCACCGGAGCCCCGTGCGTTGCGGGTGCTGGTCCCGAGTCAGATGCTGAATCCGCCGTCGATGGTCAACAGCGCGCCCGTGATGAACGCGGCGTCCTCGCTTGCGAGGAAGACGACCGCCTTGGCGATATCGTCAGTGGTGCCGAAGCGGCCGAGGGGCGTCATCGCCAACTGAGTGGCCGCGAACGGGCCGTCCGCGGGATTCATGTCCGTGTCGGTCGCCCCGGGCTGTACGACATTGACGGTGATGCCGCGTGTGAAGCTTCCCCTTGATGTTGGACACCTGGAGACTGGGACGTGAAGTTCCAGAGGAAGTAGTGCCAGGTGGGAAGCAAGAGCAACCGCAGCAAGCGGTACTCGGAGGAGTTCAAGCGGGACGCGGTCGCCCTCGTTCGCTCCTCCGGCAGGACGGTCACCGAGGTGGCCAGGGACCTCGGGGTCAGCGCCGAGGGGCTGCGGAACTGGGTCAGGCAGGATCAGGCCGACCGGGGTCAGGGGGCGCCGGGCGAGCTGACGACGGCCGAGCGGGAGGAGTTGCGCCGGCTGCGCAGGCTGGCCCGCGAGCAGGCCGAGACCATTGAGGTGCTGCGAAAAGCGGCGGTCTTCTTCGCGAAAGAGAGCGATCGGTGAGCGCGGTGTATGCGTTCATCGAGGCGGAGAAGACCACCCACAACGTCGCCCTCCTGTGCCGGCTGCTGAAAGTGGCCCGCTCCTCCTTCTATGCCTGGCGGGCCGGGCAGCAGGCCCGCACCGCCCGGAAGGCTGCCGACGACGCCCTCGCGCACGAGATCACGGTGTTGCACATCGCCTCGCGGCGCGCGTACGGAGTGCCGCGCATCCACGCTGAGCTGCGTCGGCTCGGTCACCGGGTCAACCGCAAGCGCATCGAGCGAGTCATGCGCGAACGCGGCATTACCGGAGTCACCCGCCGCAGGCGGCGGAGTCTGACCCGTCCGGCGAAGAAGGCCGTGCCCGCGACGGACCTGCTCGGCCGTGACTTCACCGCCCGTGAGCCCGGCACTCGGCTGGTCGGCGATATCACCTTCATCGCCACCGACGAGGGCTGGCTCTACCTCGCGACCTGGCTGGACCTGGCGACCCGCGAGGTGGTCGGCTACTCGATGGCCGACCATCACCGGGCGAGCCTGGTCGTCGACGCACTGACCATGGCCACCGGCCGCGGCCGTCTGCAGCCCGGCTGCATCGCGCACTCGGACCGAGGCAGCGAGTACACGTCCAAGGAACTCCGCCGTGAGATAGGCCGGTTGGGGCTTCGGCAGAGCATGGGCCGGACCGGCTCGTGCTTCGACAATGCCGCCGCCGAGTCGTTCTTCGCGGTACTGAAGGAAGAGATCGGCACCCGCCAGTGGCGCGACCGGGCCACCGCCCGCGCCGAGATCTTCGCGTTCATCGAGACCTTCTACAACCGCAGGCGGCTGCGGAAGCATCCAGTGTGGGGCTATCTGACCCCGTTGGAGATCCGGCAGCGGCACGAGCAAGGACATGCCCTCGCGGCGTAAGTGCTGAGTGTCCAACATCACGGGGGAACTTCAGTTCTGGGTGGATATCACGCTGTAGACAGGCATGGGCACTCCCGGCCAAGTGGTGTGAACCTCCACCCCTGGCCGTAGGTCCCACCTGCATGCTCTGCAGCGGCAGAGAGACGTCCAGGACGCAAGGCCTACGGGCGATGGACGCCTACGAGGCAGGTTGCAGGGCTGGCCACCCGCTGACCAGGCGTAGCCGCGAACCCGCGACGCTGCCATCCGGCTATGTTTTGGACAGCGTTTCCGGCTCCGGGCCGGGCACTCTCGAGATCGATCACTGGAGATCCGTCAGGGGCAGAGCAGCCGGCTCCAGGCGCGAGGCGCCAGGTGTGCAGCGTGTCGTTCCCGGACCGTACGAGACGGCCGGGCGGGGAATCATCGTTCCAGCCGGGGGGCTTGCGGCCGGAACGCTATCCGGCACGGCCCATCGTGATTTTCACATACAGGTATTCGTCCAAGACCTTCGCGAGGGAGACCGAGGGCCGGCCTATTGCTTCGGGAATGTCGTCCTCGTTCACCTGCATCGTCCGTTGCAGGCCCTGTGCCCACGACCGCCCGAGCCGGAGATGGTTGCCGAACGCTGCGGCATCGCGCGCGCCGTGCAGTTCCTGCGCGATGGCCGCATCCCACGGCATGACGCTGTGGGGCCTTATCGCGTAGAGCGCCTTTGCGGCTGCTGTGGGGCCCAGTGAGCGAGCGCGAAGCCCCGAGCTGACGGGGAGGGCGGCGAGCTCGGAGTAGGCACGAGCAAGGAGAGAGATGTCCTGATCCGAAAGGGCGGTCAAATGTGCGACGGGCAGCTCTGTGCCGTGGTCACGCCACCATGCGGCTACGCCGGTGTCGAAAGGTGCCGGCTCGCCCGCACGCGGGTAACGAATGCGGCAGCCCCATGAGTTGAGCCACCGCAAGAGTGCGGTCCGGTGATCCTCCCTGCATAGATCCAGCGTCGGCTGCGTGTTGTCGAGCAGTCTCAGCCAGCTCGCGTCGATATTTCTGAACCCATTGAATACGCAGGCTGTTTTTCGCAGATCAGAAGGCGAGGGGGGAGCCGGGGCAGGCAGGGCACAAGCCGGCGGATCGTGATCGAATCGGGTCCCCCGCAGATGGTCCGCCGCCACGCTCTTCGGCACGACCATGCGCCAGGCTTCGACGACGATCTCTTCCATTTCGCTCACGTCGAGAGAACCCAAGCGGGCCTCCACCCAGTTGAATCGCTGGCTGGCGGGGGCCGGCATCCGAAACTTTTCGGGGGCGGATTCGATAAGCGCCGCTCGCTCCCCCTTGGGAAACGAGAATCCCATCGTGGTTTCGTCTTTGGAGAACGAGATGTAGACGATGCGTCTCACCCGGAACTTGACTCGGTCCCTGACGACGGCCTCTTCACTGCGCGGCAGGGATCGCGCCAGTTCACGCACCTCTTCGATCGTTACCATTGCCATGACCATCCTTTTCGATTTCAACCAGTTTGCTGCCGGGTGGCGCCGTCGAGCGATGGTGTCATCAACCATGTACCGCTACGCAACTCCCTCTGTTAGCACATCTGTTGACGACCGACAAGTCTTGAGATGGGTGCGATGTCGGTTATAGTGCGCCTGTTGCCCTGACGACTGCACGGAGCCGTGCGGTGGTGGCACAGGCGGCAATGGGGAGATTCTCGAACCGGGGGGGCTTATGAGCCATCGAGAAGTGGATCTGGTTTCACAGTTGCCACACTTGAGCGAGATTGCGGCACAGGTCTACGCGTACGCCCTTGATTACCCTTCCTTTGCTCCCTCGGATGTCTCCGCAAGTCTTAGGATTGACGACTCCTCAGTAAATTCCGCCATTCGCGAACTGGCCAGAATGAGACTTGTCTGTCGCGCCATGGGAGGCGGGGACTTGCTCGTCGCAGTAAATCCGGACATCGCTGTGGCGCAGCTTCTCTTTCCGATGGAGCGGGCCCTGCGAATCAGGCAGGAAGAAGTAGAACAGGTTCGCGCCGAGTTGGAAGGGCTGGCGCCACTGTATAACGAAAGCATAGACCGCAGGCGCCGTTTGGAGGCCGTCGAGATGCTGCCCGATCTCGGGACGGTGCGCGCCATGCTGACGCAGCTTGCTGCCAGTTGCGAGAAGGAAGTTCTGACGTCTCAGCCCGGTGGTGGGCGCAGTGAGCCCGTCCTGGAGGAGGCCATTACCCGGGACGAGGAGTTGCTCCGCCGGGGTGTTGCGATGCGGATCCTCTATCAGCACACAGCCCGCTTCAGCCAGCCGACTCACTCCTATGTGGAACGAGTTGCACCGCTGGGTGCAGAAGTGCGCACACTGGCCGACGGGTTCGTCCGCCTCATAGTCTTCGACAGCGAGACGGCTGTCATATCCCTTCAGGGAGTGGACACGGGTGCCGTTCTCGTCCGGGACCCGAGCATTGTCCAGTTCATGGTGTCGGCCTATGAGCGTGCCTGGTCGGCTGCCGCCGAATTTCCGTTGAACATCAAGAAATACAATGTAGAAGCGGTATCGGGGGAGACCAAGCAGACCATCATGCACCTGCTTGTGGAGGGTTTGGACGACAAGAACATTGCGCGCAGGCTCGGTATGTCGTTGCGGACCTGCCAGCGTCATGTGTCCGAGATCATGGAGCGGATCGGTGCCAGGAGCAGGCTGCAGGCCGGATATCTGATCAGCAAGCATGGCTGGCTGGAGGCCGGGACACCGCCACTCACCCGCCTGCCCCTGAATGCGACCGCCCCTCCTGAGCGGGAGCCTTCGCGCTGACGCCGTCATGCCGGAGGCTGTGGACCGACCTGCCGTGCAGTGAGGCTGCGGTGACCACTGCGGGGAGGGCCGTCAGGAGGGCGAGAGCAAGGAACGAGTGGGAGACCGAGCTGAGGTCGGCCACGTGGGACACCACAAGGGTGGCGATCACACTCAGTCCCAGACCGAGGGCGTTGGCCGACCCGAAGACCCGACCCGCTCGTTCCTCGGCGACGGTACTCATCAGCAGCGTACGGGTCGAAATGCGGGCCACCGCGAAGGTGAGTCCCCCCAGCAGGAAGAGCGCCAGCGAGTACACCCCGAACCGCGGCTCCAGCGTGATCACGATCGCGCAGGCCAGATACCCCATGACCGCTGCGGTCAGGTTGCTGACCCTTTTGGTCATCTGTCGGTACAACAGCCCGCCCAGGAGCATGCCGATTCCGGCGAGCGAATCGACCACGCCGAGGACACCAGGGCCCAGGCGCAGTGATTTGACCACCAGGACCACAATCAGAGTATTGCTGACGACGACGATGACACTGCTGATCGCGTAGAGAAGGCTCAGCCGAAACGCTGGGATGCCGCGTACGTGTGCTGCCGGGCCTGGTGGCGGGGCGGCGGTCGGCTGAGTGATGTCCCGCTTCTCGGGCCGGCCGCCGATCAGGGCCCAGCATCCTGCGGATGCAAGGAAGGTGAACGCGTTGAAGAAGAGCAGTGGTTCGACGCCCACCATCTGGATGAGGAAGCCTCCGACAGCTGTCGAGAGCAGGTTGCCCGCACTGACCGCCATTTCGTAGTGGCCGCTGAAAACGGCGAGCCGCTCGGCTCGCACCCGTTCCTTGACCAGGGCATTGGAGGCCGGCATGAACAGCGCTGTGATGCAGGCGAGCAGGAAGTTGGCCGCATAAGTGGCGAGTGGGGCGGGGCTGCCCAGCAGCAGTGCTGCCGGCAGAGCCACCGCAGCCAGGGCACTGAGCACGTCGCAGGCCAGGCAGAGCATCCGCCGGTCGAAGCGGTCGGCGAGGCGGCCGAAGTACGGCGAGAGTAGAACCTGCGGTATTGCCACCATCACAAACACCCATCCGACGCCCAGGGTGCTCCGCTCTGCCTCGAGCAGCAGGAGAGCCGATGCTGTGAGCTGGATGCCATTACCCAGGCAGGTGACAAAGGCCGCAGGCAGCAGCAGCCGCTCGGAGTGCACCCGCAGCCGGTCTGCCGATCGGGGGTCGGGTACTGGTGTGGAGTCGGCCGGATCGGCTGTGGGGACGGTCGGAGGCAACAGCTGGTTCCTCGTCGGCTTGCAGGGTGGTGCCGCCTTCGGTGGCGCGGCTGGGGCGGGTGCGGCGCCACCGAAGGCGGCGAATCAGGGAGTGTTGATCACGCCTCCCTCACGGAGCGGCGTCAGACGTTGCGGACCTCCTCGATGTAGGAGACCCCCGAGTCCGCATGGGCTCCGTACCGCTCCCACTCTTCACGGAGACGGATGCGCCCGTCCTCCAGTACCTCAGGGGTGCTGAGACTGCGGCCGGAGATGACTTCGCCGCCGTCGAGCACCATGCAGTAGGCGAAATCCAGCGTCCCCTGAAAGTCGATGACCCGCCCGGCCAGGGAGCCATGTCGCACGTCGCGGCCGGCGAACTCCGCCCGGACGAGGTCGCCTTCCTGAATGTAGAGGGCCTCGGGAGCCTCGCCGCCGGGCCCGGAGTGGGTGGAGCGGAATCGACGGCCGTTGTAGTTGATGCGCTCCTGCTCATCGCCGAGGGGCGCGCCACGCAGCTCCAGAGTGCAGCACTTCACGCTGCCGCCGGCCTTGAGCAGCTCGGTGATGTCCACGCCGATGGGTTCGAATCCGCGCTCGCGCAGGGCGCTGATGAGGTGCGTGGCCGCCTCGGGCAGCACGACTCGGCGGCCGTCCGACACGGCGTTGAGTCCGAAGACCTGGGCGTCGTCCTCGGTGGCGAGAATGGCATCGGGGTAGAGCTCTTGGAGGATTGTCAGGCTCTCGGGGGAGAACGCGGCGGGGTAGTACATGACCTCGGTGTCGTTCAAGACCGAGAGGGCGGTGTCGAGGTGGTAGAAGTTCGGGTCCACCAGTTCCAGCGTGACGACGGGGCGGCCGAGGATCGCCTCCGCTTCGGAGTGCGCACGCCGGTCGGTGCGAAACCCCGTACCGGCGAGGATCCGGTCGCCTACGACGAGGTAGTCACCCTCACCCTCGTTGGTGAATTCGGCACGGTGAACGTCGGAGTACCCGCGCTCGCGGAACCAGCCGACGTAGGCCGCTGCCTCAGCTGCACGCTCTTCGTGGCGGAAACGCGCCACCAGGGCCTTTCCGTCCACAACTGTCGCGCCGTTGGCGGAGAACACCATGTCGGGAAGGCCGGGAACCGGTTCGATCAGGTCGACCGTGTGGCCGAGTTCCAGGTAGAGGTCGCGCAGCCGTTCCCACTGGGCGATGGCGAGTTCCGTATCGACCGGCTTGCAGGGATCCATCCAGGGGTTGATCGAGTAGTCGACGGCGAAGTGCGTCGGGCGGCACATCAGGTAGCGGCGCGGTCGAGCGGTGCGGGCAGGAGAAGTCTGCTGGAGCACTGGGGTCCTTCCAGATGCGTGGGATGGGGTGAAGCCGGCGGGGCGGTGGCCCCGACCGGAATCAGTCGGTGAACTCGACCCGGATCTGCGAGGCGAGTTCTGTCGCAGTGCTCATGGCATCCTCGAACGAGGTTCCGGTCGCGCCCAGGAAACCGAGGATGCTGTTGCCCTCCGGGGGGCGCTTGATGATGTCCCCCGGACTGGCGGTGACTTTGAAGAAGAAGAGCCGGGAGGAGTTGGAGACCTCCTCCGGGACCGCGATCTCCCGGATCGTGCCTGCGGACGAGATCAGGCACATGGCAGCGGTGTGTACGTCGGTGGGCGTGTAGTGGTCGACCTCGGGGCGTACACCGCCGGCGACATCCATCACGGCCTCGATAGGGCTGTATCCCGCGCTGACACGGGCCATGTGGTCCAGGCCTCCGCCGCCGGGACGGACAGCGATCTCAAGCAGGTGGGGGCGGCCCTGGTGGAAGCGGACTTCGGCGTGGAGCACACTGCGGCGCACACCCTGCGCCCATGCTCCGGTACGTACGGCGTCGTGTACGGCAGCCACCTCGTCCGGGGTGAGTGAGGTGGGCGCATGGTGCACGTCATCGTCGAAGGTGTCCCCCTCCACGGTCACCCGGTCCACGATCGACCCCAAGTACACCTCGTCGTCCCAGGCCAGGGCCTCGATGAGGAACTCACGACCGTCCAGGAACGATTCCACGATGAGGCCGTTCGACCCCAGGTCGAGCCCGTCCGCCTCCATGGCGACCCAGGTCATGTCCTTGATGCCTTCGACGGCCTGAGGGAACCGCTCGCGCATCTCGTCCGGACCGTCGACACGGAAGACGAAGTAGCTGCCCGCGCCGAGGGTGGGCTTGAGGACGAGGGGATAACCCCACTCCTGGCCGGCCCGCAGTGCGTCCTCCAGCTCCGGAACGAAACGGAAGTGCGGGTGTGCGGCGCCCCCCTTCTCGTGGGCCTGGCGCATGAGCAGCTTGTTTCGGCTGGTCCGGGCCGCCTCCAGCCCGATGGTCGGTAGTCCCAGGGCCTCGGCCACCGCGGCCGCCGCGGTGACCGAAGGTTCCGCGAACGTCAGCACGCCGTCGAAGGCATGCTGCGCGTGCCAGTTGCATGCCGCCGCGATGATGTCGTCGATGTGCTTCGACCCGACGATCCGGTACCGCTCCTCGGGCCACGCGCCCTGCGTCCCCACTCCGTTGAGGACATAGAGGTCGGCGCCGAACTCCTGGACCTGCTGATAGCGCGAGATGTAGTAAGTGCTGTTCTGGCTGGCTTCAAGCGCGAGCAGCCTCATGTCAGGGCTCCTTGAGAGATGCAGTGATGGAGGTGGTGGCAGCAGGGCCTTGTACGGGGCGAGCTAGGACGCGAAGGTGCCCGTCGACTGCTTGCCGTACAGGCGCCGGACCGAGCCGATCGTGATGCTCGCGACGACTGCGACCAGGACGCCCAGGGACAGGTAGCCGTACTTCACATGGGTGTGGTCGGAGAGCATGGTGATGGCGAGTGCGGCGCCCGCGCTGGCAGCGAGGCCGAATGCGTTCGTGGCACCGAAGACGCTCCCCGCCCGGTCTTCCGTCGTCGCCTTCATGAGGAGCGTCCGCGCCGAGATGCGGGCCAAGCCGAAGGTGAGCGCCCCCAGGGGGAGGAGCATCATCAGTCCGATGGTGCCGAATCGAGGCTGCAACGTGATGAAAAGGGCGCATCCCAGGTATCCGAGCAGCATGAGGTGGAGCTCGCCGAGCCGGCCGCTGAGCTTGCCGTACACGGCTGCCGCGATGACCACCCCCACGCCGGCCAGCGCGTCGACCACGCCGAGCACCCCCGCGCCTTGCTTGAACGCCTGGACGACCAGGACGACGACCAGCGCATTGCTCACCGTGACGATGATGTTGCCGATCGCGTAGAGCAGGCCGAGCCGGACCACTGGCGACGCCTCAGCCACCGATACATCGTCCCCTCCCGCCACATCCTGCGCCGCAGCCGCCATCGGCTTACGGCCGACGAAGATCCAGCACACCGCTGACAGCAGGAACGTCAGGCCGTTGAAGAAGAAGAGTGGCTTGGCTCCGAACAGCTGGACGAGCATGCCGCCGATCCCCGTGGAGAGCAGGGTGCCCGCCTGGGTGGCGACCTCGAATCTCGCGTTGAACTTCCCCAGCCGCTCGGGGTGGACGCGCTCCTTGACCAGAGCGTTGCTGGCGGGGATGAACAGCGCGCTGACTGTTGCCAGTGCGAGATTGGTCGCGTAGACGGCAGTGTCCGTCGGCCCGCCGAGAAGGAGCCAGACCGGGAGCGCCACGGCACCGGCCGCACTGAGCAGATCGCAGACCAAACACAGCATCCGCCGATCGAAGCGATCAGCCAGTCGTCCGAACCATACGGACAGCAACGCCTGTGGAGCCGCCACCGCGATGAACAGCCATCCGACCGACATTGCGGTCTGCTCGGCCTGAACGACCAGGAGAGAGGCAGCGATGATCTGGATGCTGTTGCCCAGGCACGTGATGAATGTGGCGGGTATGAGCAGCCGTTCGGCGCGGTTCGCCGGAGGCGATGCGGCCGTGACGGCGCTCGCGGGTGCCTGTGGACTGACGGTCATGGAAATCCTGATCTGTGGATAGAGGGCTCAGAGAGAACGCGTCGGGGAGCGTTGGTCGAGATGGGTCAGGCCCGTGGGCGTGACGGGCCTTCCCAGAACTCGATCGGCCAGTGAACTGGCGATCACTGGTGCGAACTTGAAGGAACTTCCCCCACAGGCGGCGTACGCCCAGGACCGGCCGCCGTCCAGTTCGACCAGCCGCGGTCCACCGGTCTCGGCGTCCGCCAGGTAATAGGCGTCGTACGCACCGGTGATCCAGTCCGCCCGAAAACCGACCACCAGGTCGTGGAACATGTCGGTGAGGTGTTCGCGCCAGAAGCCGGGTGCCGCATGCCCGTCGATGCGCTTCGCAGGTCGGCAGGCGGTCGCCGCGGTGAGCTTCAGCGGCGTGTCGCCCACCGGCGGAATCAGCCAGGCGCCGGCTGCGGTGCCGAGCGCCGGGACGGCCGGTGTTCCGGCCCAGGAGCGTGCCGTCTCAGAAGGAAGCTGGCAGTAGAGCAGCGTCTGTCGGAACAGTTGGGTGCCCTTGACGGCTTCCGCGGGAAGCACCTCGCGAGACCACGGGCCGGCGGCAACGACGACGCGATCGCTGTGCAGAGATTCGCCGGAGGCGAGCCGTACCTCACCCGAACAAGGGTCGAACCGGGTCGCTTCGTTCTGCGGCAGCAGCTGCACACCAGGTGTCTTGTTCAGGATCGCGACCAGCGCCTCGAGCACCCGGTCGGCAAGCAGTACACCACCATCCGGTTCGAGGACGGCGGACGCTCCGGCGGGGAGACGGAGCCGGCCGTATGCCCGCGCCAGCTCCGCAGGCCCCAATGTGCGCGAGCGGCCGCCCGATTCGACGAGCAGCGCCGATGCAGCGTCCGCCTGGTTCGTCGCCATGACAGTCAGGGCTCCGGACCGGTGGAACAGTCCGCCGCCGAGCAGCCGGGTGAGCTCCGCCCATCGGGCCGCGGCGCCCACCGCCGCGCGTGTTGCCGATGCGTCCTGCGGGTGCAGCGCGCGAACGATGCGATGCCGGTCGTACGACGCACTGCGGCGGTGCGGAAGGCGGCCTTGCTCGACCAGGACCACATCCGCCCCCGCTGTCGCGCACTCCAGAGCGGTCAGCAGTCCGATGACCCCACCACCGACCACGGTGATACGCAATCGGTCCCCCGGTGTGGCCCGAGCGGCAGTGTTGGAGGCTGCCATCGCTCGTCAGCCTGCACTCACGGTGGTGCTGAGCAGTGGCAGCATGAACGGCACCACCTGGGTGACCTCGCAGGCGGAGATGGTCAGCTCTGCCTCGAAGCCGCCCGCCTCGGCCGCGGCAGCCGCCAGGTCCACCAGGATCGGCGAGGCTGCCGCCAGCAGTGTGCGCGCCTCAAGGAACAGATCGCCCAGCAGGATCGGGGCGCTGTCGTCGCAGACGTCGTTCAGCTGTTCCGAACGCTCTTGGAGCCGGGCGAGCTGGCTGACGATCAGGTCGGCTGCCCGGGTGAGGCTGTAGCCGTCCAGCTCGTAGGTGGTCTCGAAGCGCCGCACCATCGTGGCCGCGCGCCTACGGGCCTCCCCGGAGACCGGGAGCGGTTCGAAGGCGGACCCGAGCTCGGACAGGGCCTTGGCGAGCCGTACGGCCAGGTTGTTCCATGGCACGGTGAGCCGCTCATGGGTGATCTTCTCCAGTGCGGCCCGGCTGAAGTTGGTCCGCTGGTGCTCCGGAGCGGTCAGTGCCAGATAGAAGCGCACCTGGTCGCGGGGGATCTCTGCGACCAGGTCACGCCCCCAGACGACGTGGCCCTTGCTGGTCGAGAACTTCTCCCTCTCCAGCTCGTAGAACTCGTTGCTGACGATGGCGGTCGGGACGCAGTAGCGGCCCTCGTGTGCCAGCAGCAGGGCCAGGTGCGTCATGCCCCAGAAGTAGACGTTGTCGAAGCCCAGGAAGTACACGAGCTCGATGTCCCGCTCCGCCAGCCAGAGCTCGTCGTCGGCCGTCGGCGCTTCACCCAGCTCGCGCGCGGCATGGGCCGTGCAGTACATCGAGGCCGGCATGCCCTCGACCCAGGCGTTGATCGTCTGGTCCGGGGTCTCGGGGAACGGCGCCGGGATGCCCCATGCGGTCGGGTATGTGATGGGGAAGTCGGGCAGCGGTCCGGCGAGGACTTCCTGCACCAGTTGCCGGGTATGCGGGCGCAGCTTCACGGAGTTGCTGTCGTAGTACGCGGTGAGTTGCTCCCGGTACTCCTCCAGCGGCAGCACCAGGATGGTCGCTTCGCGCGTGGTCAGGACGTCGGTCGGGTCCACGGTCGAGCGAGGGTTGATCAACTCGTTGAAGTTGTTGGGATGGCCACACGCTTCACACAGCCCGCCCCTGCTCTCGGCCAGGCACTTCGGGCATTCGCCACTGACCAGCCCCTCCATCAGGAACTCGCCCGTCTTCTCCGAGTACGGGAAACTGGCTGTTCGCTGCCGAAACCGGCCGGCGTCGTGCAGCGCGCCGACGAAGTCGAGCACGGTGCGGCGGTAGCCGTCGTCGAACGGCGCGAATCCGTCCACCTTCATGCCGGTCGCCGCGAGAGTGGCGCGGATGTCGTGCCAGGACTCGGCGGCCAGGGACTCAGGGGTGATTCCCTGGCGGCGAGCACTCGCCACGACGTAGGTCTGGCTGTCGTCGGTGCCCGTTGTGTAGACGACGTCGCGCCCGATGGCGCGCAGGTAGCGTGCGTACACATCGCAGGCCAGGTAGGGGCCGGCCAGGTGACCGACGTGCAGATCGCCGTTGGGGGTGGGAGGCGGGGCGATGACGACGGTACGCCGGTGGTTCTGGAACCGCGCCATGATTCACACCTCCTGGGTCTGCTGAGCGTGACCGTGCCGGGTGGCGAACCGCTCACCCATTTCGGCGTCCCACCAGATGCTGTACATCTCGAAGTCGGAGCCGGACTCGTTGACGACCCGGTGTTCGTGGTGCGGCGGGAAGTGCACGATGTCCCCGGCCTCGAACGGCACGCGCTCGCCACGCGACTCCAGCACCGCCTCACCGCGCACCGCGATGAAGATCTCGTACTCGTGGTGACTGTGCGGGGTGGACGCGGTGCCCGGCCGGATCACACACCAAGAGCCCTCGAACGGGGCGTTCAGCTCGGGCCACGGCAGTAGCCGTTGTGCGTCCAGGCCGTTCTCGTGGCGCAGGCCCGCACGGTCAAGATGCTTGATGAGCATGTAGGTTGCGTCTCTCTTCGGAAGGAATGACACGGGCTCAGGCCGCATCGGCCGTGCTGAGTTCGCGGCGCGGGGCAGGGATGAACTTGTGCTGCGCCCGGTGGGCGAGGATGTCGTGGGTGACCTCGCCGGCCCGGGCTGCGAGCACACTCAGCAGCGAGTCGGCGATGCCGTGCGTGGCCTCGTTGACGCCCTGCAGATAGCAGGCGGCGGAGGCGGGCCGTCCCAGCTCCAGGCGGTAGTTGCGGGTGACCTCGATCTGGTCGAGGCTCAGTGCCTCCGCCAGCGCGGTGACCGTGCGCGGCATGCCGCGCACGAACCCCGTACCGAGCAGGACCAGGTCTGCACGCAGCTCCCACGCACTGCCGGTCTTACGGTCGTTGAGGGTGAGAACGACCTCTTCGCCGTCCATACGGGTGGCGGTCACATCGGTCATCGTGTGCATCGAGAGCCGGGCCCGGCCGCTGTGCCGGTCCTGGTAGAACTGCCGGTACAGCGAATCGAGGGTGGCGGGTGCCAGACCGCCGTAGTTGGCGCGGTGCATCTCCCCGAGCAGCTGATGGCGGGCCTCGGGCGCGGCGTTGTGGAACTCGTCGACGAAGGAGTTGTAGAACAACTCGTTGGTGAACTTGCTGCTCTCATAGCCGTTCAGACCGATGGAGCGCATGATCATGGTCGGCTTGCACTCGGGAAGGTCGCGCAGTGCGGCGCCGAACAGCTCGGCCGCGCTCTGCGCTCCGCCTATGACCGCCACCCGGTGCGGCAGATCCGCCCGTACCTCGCCGATCCGCTGCATGTACTGGGTGCTGTGGATGACTCGCTCGGCCGGAAGGGACGCGAACGCCTCGGGGACGCGGGCGTCCCGGCCCGTGCCGATCACGAGATACCGGCAGCCGATGGTGTCACCATTCGCCAGCCGGACCAGCCACCCGGTGACAGAGCCGTCGGTGCCGGCCGTCTCCTCGACCGCCGTGCACTCGCGACCGTACTCGACGCGGACCATGGCGAGTGAGTCGGCAACCCACTGCAGGTACTCGGATATCTCACTGCGGTACGGCACGAAGCTGCCCAGGTTCACGAACGCGTCGAGACGGCCCTGGGAGTGCAGGAAGTTGATGAAGGAGAACCGGCTCTGCGGGTTGCGCATCGTGACCAGGTCCTTGATGAAGGAGACCTGGCTGAGCACATCGGGAAGGAGCATGCCCCGCTGCCAGACCACGTCCTTTTCGCGCTCGATCACCAGCGCATTACGCGCCAGTTCCGGGGCGAGCTCCTCCAACGCGATCGCCAGTGCGAGATTCGCCGGTCCTGCGCCAATGGCGAGCAGTTCAACTTCGCGATGTCCCATTACCATTCCTTGATTGACGCGAATGAGGTCGGATTCCGATAGCCCGCGGCGCACGGCAACGGGCCGGAGTTCCTTTTCCAGGGGCTCGCAGGTCTGGCTACCCCCAGCCGGTGTCAGATGTCGACAGCAAGCGGTGCGCCCCCTGCTGAACAGGAAGGGAGTCGGCTGTCGATGTGACAAGGCCGGCTTCGGTTGCCTGAAAGGCTGCGGCAACGGCGACTGTCAGAAATACGCAGGTGCGGAACATGAATCCCCCCGGAGGTCATGCAGATGTCAGGTCGGTTGACTTCCTGACTGATGCGCCAACCATGGCACGCCCTTCCGTAATTGGCGTCCGGTATTTGGACTCGCATTCACGTTTGGCGGCAACACGAGTACCGCGGATGTCCATTTTTATATGGACATATGCGTAGAACATCGAGCCGTGTTCGATGCCCTCGTGGCTCGCACGTGGGCCGAAATGCCATGCTCTGGCCATCGCCTCTCAGCCACGTGGAGTCAACCCATCCCGTGGCGGAGGAACCGCAGATTGCCCGCGGCCCGGGTCGCGGCCGGTGGCAGGGCGCCGATCGAGGCGAGTTGGTCGACCACGACGAGTACGGTGCCCTGCTTCACGATGATCAGTGGTCCGTCAGTGCTTCCGGGAGCGGTGGGGGGACGGTGGTTCATGGGCCAACCGGTTGCGTGCGCGCGACGCCCCGGCGCCTCGGAACACACGCTCATGTTCGCTGGGGCGCGCCCTATGACATGGACGCGCAGCGCACGTCATCTGCTGTGAAATGTCTGGGCAATCTCTTCGGGGGCATCGAGCACGATCGTGTGGTAGCTGTCGATCCGGGACACGATGGCTTCACGGGGCCCATGCCCCCAGGCCTCGCTGGCGTAGAACGCATCCTCCTGACGCCGGTGTTCGTCGAGCGAGGCGAATGCGCGGATGAGATACGCCTCCTCGTGCCCGTCCTCGGCCACCAAGGAAGCCCCGCAATCCACCACCCGGATACCGGCCCGTTCCAGCAACGGCACGGACTCATCCCGCATCACGCGCACGAACTCGTCTCTGGTGCCGGGCTTCAGCCGGTACGTACGGATCTCAAGAATCATCGTCGGTCTCCCGTGGCAGGCAGGGCAGAAAGCAACCACGCTACTGACAGGGGACTCGTCGTCATAACGCCGTCCGGAGGAATGCCCGGGTGCCCGCGAGTTCGAGGGGTCAGGTGGCCGTCAGGCCGGCTTGCGCCACACGGAGATGTGCTTTGCGGAGTCCTGGGTGAATGGCGCCCTGTCCCAGTCCGCGATGCGCAGTTCCAGTTCCAGCCCTGCGATCCGTGCCATGAGGTCGAGTTCCGCCGGCCATGCGTATCGGTGCCGGGAGCTGCTGCGGCGGTAGCGGCCGTCGTCGCCGTCGCGGGTGAGGTGGTGCGAGACGAGGATCTGCTCGACCAGGTCGAAGGTGTCGAAGCCGAGATGCCGCTCGGAGACGTCGAACGGCACCGCGACCTGCCGGGGAGGCAGGAACCGCAGCGGTGGTACGCCCAGCTCGATGACGAATCGGCCGCCGGGCGTCAGGTGCCGTGCGGCGTTTCTGAAGCACTCGACCTGCTCGTCCTGCGTGAGCAGGTTCGTGATGGTGTTGTAGACGAGATAGACCAGGGTGAACGTGCCGGGGACGGTGGTTGTGGCCATGTCCCCGATGGTGACCGGGAGCGTGTCCTCGTCGATCTTGTGCCGCAGGACGGCTGCCATGTGTTCGGACAGTTCGATGCCCACTACCGGCACGCCTCGTTCCCGGAGCGGGATGCCCACTCGTCCGGTTCCGATGGCGAATTCCAGCGCCGGGCCGTCCCCGGCGAGTTCGGCGAGGAAGCCGATGGTCGGTCCGAGAACAACGGCCGAGGACATCTCGTGCTCCTCGGAGTCGTAGCGGTCGGCGGTCGCACGGGTCCACAGTTCACTGCTCGTCACGGGCGGCCACTTTGCCCGGCGGGGCGGGGTGCTGTCGACGTATTTACCTTCCACCGGCTCCGATCGAGCTGACACCTTCTTGCACAGGTGTCAGCTGAGGTCACGCGCGCTTGTTGAGAACGTCGTTGATTCGCAAACCCTCCGCAGGGGTGACGCGGCCGTGTGGGAGCTCGATCCCCAGGGCCTCGGCGAGCTGACGCTGCTGTGTGTCGACGGCCGCCTCGACCAGGTCCGCCAGGGCCGCACCCGCCGCCCGGCCCCTACGGCAGCCGGTCAGCATCATGGCCAGCCCGACCGGGAGCGCCGGCCACCAGGTCACGCCCAGCGCCACCGTCAGCAGCCCCCAGGCGGTGGTTTCCGCCGAGCGCTGGTACCGGCTGGACGCATCGCTGATCACGGGTCGCACCGTCTCCGGAAGGAGCAGCCACAGACGGGGCCAGACCAGGGCCACCGACAGCCCGTACTGTGCGTCGACCCGCTCGTCGACCAGACGGAAGCGATCCCCGATCTCCGTAGCGCGCACGGGCAGATACCGGTCCGGCCCTCCGCCCCCGGTCCGCTCCCGCTCAGCCCTCGCCCTTTCCCGGCGGTGTGCCACCCAGCGGTGCGGTCGGCGTGTGATCCATACCTTCCGGACTCCCGCCGCCACTCCCTGGGCCGCCAGCCCGGCAGCGGTGGCGGCCAGCAGGCCGCCGACGACCACGAGGACCGTCGCCGCAGGCCGGGAGTCGAGCCGTTGGCCCAGCCGGTCCAGTTCGGTGGTGAGCTCCGCCGCATCGAGTGCCGAGGTGTGTCCGAGCAGGACTCCGCAGACGGACGCCGCCACCAGCAGCAGTCCGGGCAGCAGCAGGGCGCTCAGCCAGCGGTCCGCGACCTTCTTGCCCACTTCCGCGAGCAGCGTGTTCACGGACGGGGCCGGGCGCGCAGGACCATCGGGGCGTCATCGACGGCGCAGCGTGGTTCCCGGCCTCTCTCGTCCGGGTGGGCGCGGCGCGAACAACGTCCGGCGGGGCAACGGTAGTCACCCTCGACCTGCACGGGATCGAGTCCGAAGTCGTCGAGACCGACCATGTCGCCGGCGTGCTTGTCGGGGTCGGTGCGTGTCGAATAGCCCAGCCGCCGGCATACGGCGGCGGCCGGCTCGCCGTCCCGGACGGCCTGCGTGGCCTGATCGATCCAGGCCAGCACCTGTTCGTCCTCCGAGGCGCCGGCCAGCAGATCCGGTACCGCGGCGCACAGCCACGCCGCAGCGGCACGATTGTCAGCGGTGGACAAAAGGAACTCCTTCGCCGAGGCGGATCCGTGGTGGGGTAAATCCCTTACGGTAGACGAACAAGCCTGCATACGGGGGTTGTTGTGAGCTTGTCGCAGGACGAGGCGCTGACGTTTCTGAACGAGCGGATCGAACGGTATGAGCGGACGGGGGACCGGGAGGCGGTGCTGGGCCCCGGGGTGATGGCCCGGGCGGGCCGGCTCTGGCACACCGCGCTCTCGCCCGGCGGCTGCAGTGTCGAGATCGGGCACGCGCTGGCCCGGCTGCATTGGGCCCGCGATGAAGCCGACGACAGCAAGAAGGGTTCCGATCTGTGGGAGGCGCTCCTGTTCTACGCTCGGATCGGCAACGTCGATCCGTCTCTGGTCCCCGAAGAGCCGCGTCAGTTGCTCGCCGCAGGGGTGCAGATCGATCACAGCTTCCTCGGTCCCGAGCACTGGGGCCGCCTGGCGATCCGGCTGCTCAAGGAGGGCCAGGTCACAGAGGGCCGGACAGAGTTGGACGAAGCGATCGAGCTGTTCGGCGGGACGGTCGAGGCCTACCCGCAGGAGCACAGATTCTGGTCCGGAGACATGTCCAATCTGAGTCTGGCGCTGCGCATGAGGTACGACCGCTGCGGCGACCCGTCGGACCTCGACCGGGCCACCGTGACTGCACGCGCCGCCGTCCGAGCCACCGATCCGGCCGACGCCAGTCTGCCCAACCGCCTCGACAACCTCAGTACCGCACTGCAGGCACAGGCCAACCGCAGCGGCGACTTCGTTGCCGCCGCTGAGGCGGCCAGACTCGGCTCCCGTGCAGTCAGGGCCACCCCGCCGACGGATCGTCGCCGCCTGCTGTTCGAGGAGAACCTCGCCGGCGCGCGCCTGACCCGGTTCCGTCTGACCAGGGACCTCGACGAACTCAGGCTCGCCGTCGAGGAGTTACATGCGGTGGTGGCAGCCACCCCGGGCAGCGACCTGGACCTCGCACGACGCAGGGCCACGCTCGGCGGTGCGCTGTACGAACTCTTTGTGCTCACCCGCGACCCGCACCAGCTCGGGCAGGCGGTCGAGCTGCTGACCCAGGCGGCCGACAGGAGTCCCTTTCCCGGCCTCCGGCTCGATGCTCTGTCCGACCTCAGCTCCGTTCTGCTCAGCCGCTTCCAGGAGACCGGCAGCCAGCAAGACCTGGACCACGCCGTCTACTGCGGCGAAGAATCCGTCAAGGAGGCAGGGACCAGGGATCCACGGCGCTCCGGGCGGCTGTACACATGGGGGCGGGTGCTGTGTGCCACCTACGCGCATACCCACGAGCCGCGGGTCCTCGACGAAGCCATCGACGCCTTCCGCCTGGCGCTGGACGGGCTGGGGCCCGGCCATCCGAGGCGGGCGCCCTGCGAAGCGAGCCTCGGTCAGGCACTGATGGACCGGCAGTTCCGCCTGCGGGACGACATCACGCCCTTCGGTATCAGCGAGCTGCGCGCCGATGCGGCGCGGCTCCAATGGGAGCAGATACGGAACACGCAGGGGCCGGAGCTGCTCTCCACCGAACTCGGCGGACTGCAGGATCTCGCAGAAGCCCATGCGGCGTGCTTGCGCGCTGTGGCGGCCGCCGGCCCAAGGGGCCCGGACCTGGGCACCCATCTGCGGGGCCTGAGCAGCGTCCTGTACAGCCGTTACCGCCTCCTCGGCGAGGAGAGCGACGCGGACAGGGCCGTCGAACTCGCAGAGCGGGCATTGCAGAGCACTCCCGCGCAGCACGCCGGCCGTGCCTCGGTCGTGCTTCAGCTCGCCCGTTTCCTGACGGATCTCCGCGGACACGCGGGCGCCGGGCGTGCTCTGTCCCTCTGGCAGGGGCTCGCCTCCGACCTGACGGCGCCGCCCTGGGCACGTGCTTCGGCGGCGGCGTACGCGGCGCGGTACCTGGCCCGGAGCGGTGCCTGGGGCGCGGCCACCGATCAGTACGCGCAGGCGCTCGGAATTCTGCCGTCCCTTGTCTCGTCGGCCAAGGAACGGACAGCGCAGGAAAACGAACTCACCGCATGGAGCGGCCTGTCGGCCGAGGCCGCGAGCTGCGCGGTCGCCGCAGGCGACCCGGAGCGCGCGATGGAACTGCTGGAACAGGGCCGATCCGTCCTCTGGGCACAACTGCTCGACCTGCGCGACGGGCTGGACGCTCTCGACTCCGTGGACGGGGAACTGGCCGACCGACTCGCCCGCCTGGAACGCGAGTTGAACGCACCGCCCGAGACGGCCTCGGCCAATCCGTGGTGGGACCGCATCGCCGACCGGCGGCTGACACTGGTCGCGGAACGCGACGAACTCCTCGCGCGCATCAGACGCCTGCCGGGGCTCGGCGACTTCCGGAAACCCGCCGCGGGGGCCGAACTGCGCGGGGCCGCGAGCCGGGGGCCGGTCGTCATGGTCGTCTCCAGCCAGTGGCGCACCGACGCCCTGATCGTCACGACCACCACCGTCCGAGCAGTCGAGCTGGACCGCCTCACGTACCAGGGCATGCTGGAGCGGACCGCGCGCTATCTCAACGCGCTCGCCCAGTACGAGGAAGGCCCGCGAGACGCCATCGCCCGGGTCAAGCTCAACCTCCTGGTCACCAGCACGCTGAAATGGCTGTGGCACGACATCGCGGAGCCGGTGCTGACAGCTCTCGGACACACCGGGGCTCCTCCCGCCGGGCGGCCCCGGCCCCGGCTGTGGTGGTGTCCGACAGGTCCTCTGGCGCTGCTGCCCCTGCACGCCGCGGGCCTGCCGGACTCCGCGTCCCCGGATGGGACACCCGATGCCTGTGTCCTCGACCGGGTCACCCCCTCGTACACCCCGACGGTGCGCGCCCTGCTCGCCAACCGGCAGGCCACCCCTCGTCCCGGGACGACGGACCGGATGCTGGTGGTGGGGATGCCCGTCACCCCGGGCCACCTCCCCCTGCCGCAGGTCGCGGGGGAACTCACCGCCCTGCGCGAAGCGATCCCCAGGGCCACGGTGCTGCAGGGGGAGCGGGCGACACGCCAGGCAGTACGTGACGCCCTGCGTACCCACCGCTGGGTGCACCTGAGCTGCCACGGCGGGCAGCAACTGCTACGCCCTTCGGAGGGAGGGCTCGTCCTGCACGACGAGATGCTGACCATCGCTGATCTCCGGGCCGACCGGCACGCCCACGGCGAGTTCGCCTTCCTCTCCGCCTGTAAGACGGCCCTCGGCGGCGCTGCGGTACCCGATGAGGCGATCAACGTCGCCAGCGCGTTCCAGTACGCCGGCTGGCAACAGGTCATCGGCACCCTGTGGTCGGTGGGGACCATCGCCACCGAGGAACTGAGCGGGGATCTCTACCGCACGCTCGTCAGGGGCGGAACCCTGCGATCCGAAGGAATCGCCGCAGCCCTGAACGACGCCGTCCGCAGGCTGCGCGCGGCGGGCCACCCACCCCTCGTCTGGGCGCCGTTCGCGCACGTGGGCGGCTGAACACCGAGCGGTCCGACGGACAACCCTCCGGATCCACCACGACGGAAAAGAGGTCCCAGATGCGCTTCGGACGCCGCAAGAGCGGGAAGGCGCCAACCTCCGAGGCAGTGGGGAGGACGCCCCCCGAGCCACCGGCCACAACGCCTCCCGCACTGCCCGTAGAAGAGGAGGCGCATTCGCTCCCCCAGTCGACCATCGAGCAGGAGGAGCTTCTCTCCGAGCTGCTCAGCCGCGAGCTCCACGCACCGGCGGAGCCGGTGATGCGCGCCCTCCTGGCCGACTACGAACGTTTTCTCGGCCCGGACGATCCCGCCACCATCTCCCTGTACGACGCGCTGGGCCACACGCTCTACCAACTGGGGCTGACGCCGGAGGCCGAAGCCATGCACCGCGAGGCGTACTCCCGCAGTGAACACCGCAACGGACCCGACGACCCGGACACTCTGGCCTATGCCCACAATCTCGCCACGGCCCTGGTGATGAGCGCCGAACGCGAGGAGGGACTCGCGCTTCTCACGCGGACCATGGAGCGCAGGGAGAGCGTTCACGGCCCGGACCACGCCACCACACTGGAGACCGCAGCCGTCCTCGGCGCCGTCCTGTTCGAGTCCGGCGCTCAGGAACACGGTTTCGCCCTGCTGGAACGGGTGTACACGAGCTACCGGACCACCTTGGGCGAGGATGACCTCCAGACCCTCGCCGCCGGCGGAAACCTGGCGGCCGCGGTACACACCCTCGGGCATACCGACGAAGCCGCCCGGCTTCTCGTCGTCGTCCTGTCGGGTTACGTCCGCACCCTCGGCCCGGACCATACGCTGACCCTGGGTACTCAGCAGCGCCTCAGGCGCATGGGCTGGTACATCAACATCAACGTGCAGATGGAATGAGGTCGAGGTGACGGCTTGCGGCACGGTGCTCAGGGCCTGCACCAGCAGGCGTGCAGCGGCCCACCGAACTCAGAGCCCGGTGACTTTGGCGCTCGCCGACAGCTCGTAGACCAGGGTGACTGTGCGACGGCTGCCGGGCGGGAGAGTGACGTCCCAGCGGGCGATACCCTCGGCGTCGACCACGTCGGGCGCCGGGGAGCAGGAATCCTTGTGCAGGCGTATCTCCACCGCCGAGACCTCGGAGACCGGGATCCGCTCCCGAAGGACGACCACCCGCTCGTCGTGCTCGCCGGGGGCGGAGAACCGGGACAGGTGCAGCCGGACCGTGCGGGTGACCACGGTCCGCTGGGTGATACCGGCGCAGTCGCGGGACTCCTCGGCATGCCGGACCACCCTGTGGTCGTCGCAGCTGCCGAAGGCCAGCTCGCCGTGGGCGCCGGGGGCGGTGAAGCCCAGCGTGCCGCGGCCGCTGAATCCGCTGCCGCGGACCAGGTCCACGGGTCCTGCGAGCAGCGCGTGCCCGGACAGGTTGTCGAACCGCACCACCTGGGTGACCAGCGGGGACAACTCCGGTGAACAGGCGTACTCACTGGACGCGGCAGTGGTGAACGAGGAGAGCGGCACTCGGTGGGCGCGGCCGTCACCGGGCACCGAGACCGGCGCGGGGGATCTCAACACCCGTGCCTCGCCGCCGTCGTCCACCCCCGGCAGGCCGAGCACCGGGGCCGGGCCGAGGGTCCCGATCTCCTCCTCGCGCAGCTCGACGTCGACCGTGCGGCGCTCCGCTGCGGAGCGGTCCTTGAGCGTCAGCCGGTCCTCGCCCAGCCGTGGCGGATCGGTGGCCAGAGCCGAGCGGGCCGTCGACAATGTCAGCCGTACGTCCGACCAGTCCTCACCGGTGCGCTGCCAGACCATCGCGTCGGTCTCCAGCGTCAGGGAGTCCCCGTCGAGCACGGCCCGGTAGGCGGGCCGCCACAGCGCACACGGGGTGAGGTGGCTCAGGCGCAGCCCGACCGGACCGGCGACCGCGGTCTCCACGGTCAACTCGATATGGCCGACCAGCACGGCGGGCTCCTCCTCGGAGAGATGCATGGCCCGCTGGGCTTCACCGAGTTCGACAGCGAGGGCGGCCAGCCGGGCTTCCACGGTGCGCAGTTGCTCGCCGTGCGCGTCGCGCTCGTCGTCCACCCGGTCCAGTTCGGTGGTCCAGCGGGGCCGTTCGGTCTCCCCGGAGCCGGTGCCTTCGCCGATCTCCCGCAGCAGATCGGCGGCGAGCCGGCCGAGCAGGTCAAGGCGCGCTTGCAGCCGGTCACGTCGCTGCTCCAGGGCCAGCTGCTCCTGTTCGAGGGTGTGTACGCGGTGGCGCAGGGCCGAGTCGTCGTCGGTGGACGGCTGTGGCCCGCGCGGCGTCCAGCTGCGGACGATCCGCACGTCGAGCACGGTCGCTGGGTGATCGGCGGTCAGCTCGGCATGGAGGGTCCGGTCGACGGCCAGTGCACTGACCGGTCCGAGACGCAGCCGCTGGACCCCGGCCTCCAGGTCGAGCACGACGGCACGCTCGATGTGGGCGCGATCCTCAAGGCACGTGACGGCGGTGACGGGGAGGGCGATCGGCTTCGGGGCCGTGGACATGGCGTGTGTCAGCTCCTGCGGTTGCCGCCGACCAGGGCCTTGCCGGTCGGGATGCGGATCTCGTAGCCGCCGTCGAGGGCGGCATTGGCGCCTGCGGGCAGGTCCAGTCGCCAGACGCGGGTGCCCGGCGCCTGTCGATCGGGCCCCGTGCCTTCCTCGGGTGCCGTCCAGTCCGCCCGTTCCTCGATCCGGACGTCCGGATCGGAGGTGACCGGCACCCGCTCGCGGACTTCCACGGTGACCGGCCGCGCGAGCCGGTTGGCCAGCTCCACGTGGACGCGGTGGTCGAGCACGGTGGTGTTGTTGCGCAGACCCGAGGTCGACTCGTGCACGTTCGTACGGCGGGTGACCCGGATGCCCTCGTCGGGCCCGAGCCCCACCCGGCGGACACCGCCGGGGGCAAGGGTGGGCAGTGCGGCGGTCAGCAGGAAGTCGTCCTCGACGGTGACCTCGACCGGGCCGGCCAGCAGTGCCTGGTCGGTGGCGTTGGAGAGCACCAACGTCGCGTACACGGTCTGCTCGACGGACGGCACGCAGAGGTACTCGGTACGCAGGCCGACCGGGATCTCGCCGACGGTGACGGTGTGCCAGGTGCCGTCGGACGGAATGTCGGCGCGGGCGGTGGCATCGAAGCGGTGGTCGAAGGAACCCGCCGACTCGCGGGGCCGTACGGCCTGTCCGGGCAACGGCAGCGCGGCCACCGCTTCGGCGCGGCGGCGGTACTCGGCCGCCACCGGGTCGAAGGGGGAGTCGGGAAACAGCCGGCCTCTGCGACCGCCCTGCTCGCCGGGGCCGCACAGGACAAGGGCGGCATAGTCGAGCTCGGCGCCGCTCGGCTGCGGCGGACCGGCTACCGGCGCCGGAGGGGGTGGCGGCGCGGCCCGGCCAGGAGCCGCGGGCGCCATGGCGGCGGGGGCACCCGCGAAGGACCTGCCGCCGGGCACCGGGACTGCGGCCGACGGACCGCCGTAGCTCTGCGGCGACGGGGGAGGCGGCGGTGGCGGAACGGGACCGGACATGGAGCCGCCCGCGCCACCCATGGGCGCGGAGCCGGCCCCGACAGCCGCGGGTACGGCGGTCGTGGCCGGGCCGGGGCCTGCCGCGTCGTACCCGGAGAACAGGCCGACGAGCCCGGCCGGGGGCTCGCGCCAGCCGGAAGGCGCGGAAGCGGGCTGACTGCGACCGATCCGGATCGAGCGGAGCCTCGGCAGGTCGGTGCGGCGCCGAAGATCGGCGGTGGCCAGGGCTATGCGCACGCCGGTCCAGTCCTCCCCGGTCCGCTGAGCGACCGAGGCGCGCAGCACCAGACGGCCGCTGCCGTCGCCCTGACGGTGAGTGAGACGGTAGGCCGGAACCCAGACGGCGCCCGGCACCCCGTATTCCAGCTCCAGCTCCAGTTCCACCTCCGCATCACCGGTGCCGTCGAGGGTCAGGACCGCGCAGACCGTGGTCTCCACGTGCGCTGACGGCGCGTCGGTGGAGGCGCGGGCGAGCCGGTCGGCGGCGACGGTGAGCTCGTGCTCGACGTTGCGCAGTGCCTCCTCCAACCCGACGAGGCGGTTGTGCAGTCCCGCCAGCCGCTCGTCGACGAAGTCGGCGAGCTCCAGCCACGCGTCGACCGGGGTGCGGCGGTGCGGGTCCTCGCGCCTGCGGGCAGGTGGGACCGGGTGGAGAGCCCTGACCTCCTCGATCAGGCCCAACTGCCGGTCCCGGCGTCCCTGCGCCGCCGCGTACTCGTCGCTCAGCCGCTCGACCTCGTGCCGCAACTCGTCGGGTGTGCCCGTGCCGAGCGGCTCGGCCTCGACTTCCACCCGGGCCTCGGTGACGCGTACCCCGGGGGCTCCCAGGACACGGGCCCGCAGCGAGCCCGGGTCCAGCGAGCGGGGCAGTCCCGTCACCCGCACCCGCCCGTCGGACGACACGCTGCCCCGGGCCAGGCGTCGGCAGACCGCGCCCTGCGCGTACACCACGACCGAATCGAGGGTCGACCCCCACCTCTGTGTCGACTCAGCCGTCATGTGCTTCGCCCCCCGTCGCGTCCATGCTGAGCGAAGCCTACGCCCGGGCGGTCCACGCGTCCGCGTCGGATCAGGAGGCCTCTGTTCTTCCGACGTCCCCAGCCACCGACGCCTCACCGTAAGCGAGTTCGCTCGCCAGGAGCGCGGCGCCCACGACCCCCGCGCGGGGGCCGAGTTCGGACATGACGATCGGCAGATTGCCGGTGGCGAGGGGGAGTGAGCGTTTGTACACGACGCTGCGGATCTCGGCGAGCAGGGGATAGCCGAGCCCGGTCAGACCGCCACCGATCACGATCATCGACGGGTTCATGAAGCTGACCAGCGTGGCGAGGACCTGCCCGACCCGGTGGCCGCCGGCCCGGACCAGGCTGACGCTCGTGCTGTCGCCGCCGTCCGCGCACTCCGCGACATCCAGGGCGGTCAGAACCCCCCGCTCGGCGAGCCGTTCGGCAAGGGCGGGCGACCGGCCGGATCTCGCGGCCTCCGTGGCGTCCCTGGACAGCGCCACCCCGCCGAAGTACGCCTCCAGGCAGCCGGTGTTCCCGCAGGAGCAGACAGGCCCGTCCGCCTCGGCCTCGACCTGGACGTGCCCGATGTCGCCGGCGCATCCCTCCGCGCCCCGGTAGATACGGCCGTGGTGCTGCATGCCGGAGCCGATACCGCTGCCGATCTTCACGAAGAGCAGATGGTCGACGGTCCTCGCGACCCCGCTGTGCTGCTCCCCGAGGGACATCACGTTGACGTCGTTGTCGACCACGACGGGGCAGCCGTGCGCGCGGGCGAGGGTGTCGCGTACCGGAAAGCGGTTCCAGCCCACCATGATCGGCGGCGAGACGGGTACGCCTTCCCGGAAGCTGACCGGTCCCGGCAGGCCGATGCCGATTGCGTCGAGCCGCGTGTAGTGCCCCTGGTCGGCCATCGCGCGCAGGAGTTCGCTGACGCGCCCGAGCACGGCGACCGGTCCGGAGCGGATGTCCGCCGGCTCGGAGCAGGAGGCCACCGGCGCGAGCGAGCCGTCGGTGATCTCGATGTCGACGGAGCTGGCGCCCAGATCCACGGCGGCGAACCGCACACCGGGGTCGAGCTGGACGAGAGTGGAGCGCCGCCCGCCGCGCGACGCGGCGGGGCCCGCCTCACGGACCCGCCCGGCGGCGACCATGCGGTCGAGTTCGCCGAGCAGCCGCGGGCGCGGAACCTCCAGCCGGTCCGCGAGTTGGGCGCGGGACAGCGGGCCGTTGTCACGCAGTAGACTCAACACGCGGTACTGGATGTTCACGGACTCACTTCCTCTGGACGCCCTTGGACAGCTTTCGGGAGTTGTCGCGGGGGTGGTACGGGGCCGGGCACCGTATCGCCCGGCAGGGCTCGTGCTCGCGGGGCCGCAGGGACGCGGGCGGCCTTCGGCAACTTTTTCACAGAACGCCGAAAGTTGCCGCACTGTTGACGGAACTCCCCAGGCGGGGCCTTACCGCCCGGAACCGGGCCCCTGTCACAGAGTCCGGGCACAGAACTGCCCCGCCGGTGACAGCGGGGCAGCTCCGACCGATCCGGCGTCAGCCGGTGGCTCCTGCCTTCAACGCCCGCGCGCTCCGTGCCAGGGCCGCGCCCGCCGCGCTGTCCGGCACCAGGGAGGTGTCGGACGCGTAGCCGGCGAACGATTCCAGCACGGCCGCGGCCTGACTGGTGCGGCCCGCGTCGGCGTGCGCCTCGGCCTGGGCCAGCCGTACGGTCAGCCGCTGCTGCCCCTGCGCCGTGATCAGGCCGTCGGCCCGCAGCTGGGTGATCAGCGCGCGGATGTCCGCGTAGGAGGTGTGGGTCGTGAAGGTCACCGTCTTGGTGGTGGTGTTGCCGGCCTTGTCCCGGGCCGTGACCGTGAGGTCATGGTTGCCGAGCGGCAGCCGCCACAGCTCCAGCACCTGGCCGGAGGTGACGGACTTGCCGTCCAGCGTGGCCGTCGCTGTGGCCCCACCGGACACCGCGTCCTGTGCCGAGAAGACCGGCGTCGGACGCTCGGAGTCCCCGTAGACGCCGCCCGCGTCGAGACCGGTCACCGCCACCGTGGGACCGGTACGGTCGATCCGTACGGTGAGCGAACCCACCTCGGAGACGTTGCCGCCGTTGTCGGTCGCCCGGTAACGGACGGTCGTGGCACCCTCATTGGACAGGGTGACGGTCGAGTTCGCCGACTGCCACGTCGTTCCGCCGTCGACCGAGTACTGACGGCTTGCGACCGTCCCGTTGTCGCTCGCCGAGACCGCGAGCGACACGTTGCTGGTGTACCAGCCGTCGTCACCGTTGGGCCGGGGCGGGTTGAGCGTGGCGGTGACCTTGGGCGCGGTCTTGTCCGCGACGCCCGCGCCCTGGAAGGTCAGCGAGTCCAGCTCGACACCGCCGGAGCTGGTGACGAAGACCTCACCGCTCCCCGAAGGGGCGTTCGCAAGCGCGGTGGTGATGGTCTGCCAGCCCTCCTCGGCCGGAACCGACACGGTGGCGAACGGCTCGGCGTCGGCCGCGCCCCAGCGCAGCGCCAGGGTGCCGGCGCCACTGGCGCGGGTCTTCACCCCGGTGATCCCGGCGAAGGACACCGGGTCGTACGCGATCCAGTCACCCGCGTCGAATGAGGTCAGCTTGCGCTGTCCGGATGCCGCGGTGTCGTCCGTGATCGTGACGCCCTCCGCCGAGTCGTAGTGCTCGGCCTGCATGAGAGCAGGGTTGAGCACCACCTGGGCGTCACCGGTCGCCGCCGGAACGCCGCCCGCGCCCTTGTCGGTGTAGGTGATCCCAAGGACGCCGAAGACGTTCTCGGTGTCACCGTGTCCCGCGTCGGTCGGGGTCGCGACGCCGCCCGTGCAGCCGGTGCCGCTGTTGACCGGGTGTCCGTGCTGGTTGTGCCCGAGACCGAAGGTCCAGGCGGCCTTGGCGCAGTCCGGTGTAGTGCCGTCCTCCGGGTCCTCGACGGCTATGCCGTACGGCACGGCGTCGCCCCAGTTGAAGAACCCGCCGTCGGGCGGTGAGGTGATCCGAACCGTCGGTGCCGTGTTGCCCACGGTGATCTGACGGCTCGACAGACCGAACTTGCCCTGCGGGTCGGAGACCTTCAGCCGGGCCTGGAACTGCCCGTTCTCCGGATACGTACGGCTGGCCGTGGGCCCGGTGGCGTCGAAGGTGCCGTCGCCGTCGAGGTCCCACTGGTAGGTGAGGTCACCGTTCTCCGGGTCACTGGAGCCGGTGGCGCTGAACGAGACCTCCAGAGGGGCCTGGCCGGACGTCCTGTCGGCCTTGATCACGGCGGTGGGCGCCTTGTTGCCCTCGGCGTAGTCGATCCGGTAGAGACCCGCGTCGGGATTCTGCCGGAAGAAGCCGTCGCCGTAGTCGAGGACGTAGAGCGCGCCGTCCGGGCCGAACTCCAGGTCCATCGGGTTGTCCCACTGCGGGATGCCGTTCTGCGAACGCTCGCTGTTGGGCAGGACGTTCTCCAGCTTGCTCACGGGACCGTCCGGCCCGTCGAGCGTGAACGCGGCGACGTAGTCCTGGGAGAACTCCGCGAAGAACGCCTTGCCGTCCCAGTACTCGGGGAACTTGCCCGGTGAGGGGTTGTCCGCGTCGTAGTGGTAGACCGGACCGCCCATCGGGGCCTGGCCGCCGGGACCGCCGGGACCGCGGAAGGCGGTCAGCTCGGGCCACGGCTGGTCGGTGTCCCGGTCGCCGTACCAGAGCGTGGCCGGCACGGGCGCGGGCAGCTCGGTCAGGCCGGTGTTCCAGCGGGAGTCGTTGACCGGTGCCGCGCAGTCGAAGGCGGGACCGGGGGTGAGGGTGGCGAAGTCGAAGTCCCGGTAGGGCTTGCTGTTGTCACCCGTGCAGAACGGCCAGCCGCTGTTCATGGCCTTGGTCGTGGTCTGCCACTCGACGTATCCCATCGGCCCGCGGTTCGGGTCGGCGGTACCGGCGTCGGGGCCGTAGTCGCCCCACATCACGGCGTCGGTCTCGCGGTCCACAGCCAGCCGGAAGGGATTGCGCAGGCCCATCACGAAGATCTCGGGACGGGTCCTGGCTGTGCCGGGCTCGAAGAGGTTCCCCTCCGGGATGGTGTAACTGCCGTCCTCCTGGACGTCGATCCGAAGGATCTTGCCCCGCAGGTCGTTGGTGTTGCCCGAGCCGCGGCGCTCGTCGAGCCCCGGGTTGTAGCCGGCCGCGTCGTTGATCGGCGTGTAGCCGTTGACGTTCGGGCCCGAAGCCGGGGTGTTGCCGCCGGTCGCGAGGTAGAGGTTCCCCTCCCCGTCGAAGTCCACGTCACCGGCGACGTGGCAGCACTGGCCGCGGTTGGTGTCGACCCGGATGATCTCCTGCCCGGTGGAGAGGTCGAGCTTGTCGCCGGTCCACTTGAAGCGGGTCAGGGTGTCGTACCCCTCCCACTGCTTCCAGTACGAGTCGTTCTGCCCAGCGGGCAGTTGGAGCGGGGCGGAGCCGGCCGGGGTGTTCAGCGGCGGCGAGTAGTACAGGTAGACCCACTTGTTGGTGGCGAAGTCCGGGTCGAGCGTGACTGTCTGCAACCCCATCTCGGAGTTCTGGTACACGTCGACGTGGTTGACGACCTTCGTGACACCGGTGCCGGGGTCGGTGAGCCGCACGTCGCCGTTGCGGGCGGTGTGCAGGACACGGCTGTCGGGCAGTACGGCGAGGTCGATCGGCTCGCCGGTGTCCTTCGTCAGAGTGACTTTCTCGTAGTTCGACCAGTCCAGGGCGTGTTCGTGGCCCGGGTGCGCCTGGGCGGCGGGCGTGAGGGCCACACCGCCCAGCGCGGGCAGTGCCACGAGCAGGACTCCCGTGATCAGGCGTCTCAGGGTGCGGTGCACGATGATGCGTCTCCTCGATCGCTGGCGGTAAGGAGCGGACACGAAGGCGCCTCGCGCGAAGGCGCCTCTCGTCTTCGGGGCCTCTCAGCCGAGGAGTCCCTTGAGCGCCGTGAAGCTGCGCTCGGCCGCGCCGAGCGAACCCGGCGGATTGGGCTGGGTGTTGGGCGCGGTGTCCTGCTCCCAGATGCCGACGTGCGAGGCGCGCGGCCCGATGTCGCGGACGAATCTCTCGTACGGAAGGTCACCGGCGCCGAACTCGACTATGTCGAAGCCGTTGGCGTTCGCCGCGTTGGCGTCGCCGTCCTTCATGTGGAACAGCGGGTAGCGGTAGGGCTGGTTGCGCACGTACGCGGCGGGGTCGAATCCGGGCCAGCGGTACTGGCCCACGTACGCCCAGTAGATGTCGAGCTCCAGATAGACATGGCGCGGGTCGGTGTTCTTGAGGAACACGTCGTACAGCCGGACCGACGGCTGGTCGGTGGCGAACGCGAACTCGCCCGCGTGGTTGTGCTGGTAGAGCTTCAGGCCACGCGCGGTCGCCGCGGCGCCCCAGACGTTGAACTCGTCGGCGGCGGCGCGGTAGCCCGCGACGGTGTTCACGTTCGAGGGCGCGTTGGCGGTGCCCACGTGCGGCATCCCCAGGATCTGCGCGGCGTCCAGCTCGGCCTGGAGGTTGGTGCGCAGATTGCCGATGCCGACGTGGCTGCCGACAGCGCGCAGTCCGTGGTCGTCGAGCAACTGGCGGATCTCCGGGAAAGTGATCTGCCGGCCCAGGATGGAGGTGGACTGGGTGTATCCGGCGAACTCGATCTCCTTGTAGCCGATCCGGGCCAGTTCGGGCAGGACGACGCCGAAGCCGAGCGCACTGACCTTGTCGCGGATGCTGTAGAGCTGGATGCCGATGCGGTCCTTGGGGATGGACAGACTGCTCGGCGCGGCTGCGGCGGAGGTTGCGGCGGCCCCGGTCACTGAGGCGGCGGCGATGGCCACGGTGGTGCCGGCGGTGGCGCGCAGGAAGTCCCTGCGGTCGAAGGACTTGTGAATATGACTCACGGTCACTCCTGGGGAATAAGGAGAAGAAGGTACGGATCGGGGCGCGCGGCTGGGCTGCTGCTCGGAGGTGCGCGCCGCGACGGCGGATCCACGGACTCCGCAACACAGCGGAACGGGGGCGACGGGAGGGGAACCGCCGCGCGGTGCGGAGGTACGGCGACGGGGGCGGCCGCTGTCACCTGCCGGATTCGCCGCGTGTGCCGCTGGCTGTGCCGCTCGGCCTCAGAGGCGGGAGTTGCCCGCCCCGTGGGCGTCGGCCCGTGCCGCGGCGGCGCGGGCGGCGGCCTTCTCGGCGAGGTCGGCACCACGGTCCTGGGGTGCCGCCTCCTTGGCCGAGCGGGAGGACGAAGCGCCGGCGGCGGCGGTCTCTCCGGTGACGGCGCCACGGATTCGCGCCAACTCGCCCACGACCAAAGCGGGGTCGTTGCCGGTCGCGGTGAGCCCGCCGCGCACGATCGTGTTGTCGAGGACGGCCGTTGCGGTGTTGTCGGTGACCACCAGGTTGCCGCCGAAGTACGAAGCGCCCGCGCAGGATCCGAGCAGGCCCTCGCCGCCGAGCTGGAGGGCGTCGGCGTTGCCCGCGTACTTCGCGGCGCCGTACACCTCGCCGGCGCAGAACACGCTGCCGAGGGTGTTGCCGTTGACGGTGAGCGCGCCCTTGACGGTGCTGTCGTATACGTCGCTGTACTGGTTGCCGTCACCCGTCAGCGAGCCGCTGAGGGTGCTGCCGGAGACGTACAGCTCACCGGCCTCGGTGCTGACGTTCCCGCCGAGCGTCGAGTCGACCATGTAGACGAATCCCTCGGTGGCGTCGACCGCCTTGAGGTTGCTCTTGTCCAGGTGCGCGCCGAAAGCGGAATGGGTGGTCAGCGCACCCTTGACGGTGGTGTCGGTGAGGTCGAGATAGGCGTTCTCCTCGACGGTGACCGCGCCGTTGAAGGTGGCGCCCGCCGCCACGAGGTCGGCTCCGGCCTCGACCGTCACCGTGCCCTTGACCCTCGTGCCGGTGAGCGTGCAGGACTTCCCGGCCGGTACGACCAGGTCGTTGCTGACGGTCACGGCCCCGCCGTCACCGACACAGGTGGTGTAGAGGGCGGCCTGGGCGGAGCCGGAGAGAGCCACCAGGCTCCCGGATGCCACCAGTGAGGCCGTGGCGATGAACGTAAGAATCTTCATGTCGCTTCCCTTCCGCTGCGGTCACGGCAGAGTCGGTGACCCGGCCGGTTTCCCCGTGTTTCGACGGATGCTGAAACGGTGCGTGAGCGACGACCGCTGTGACAGCGATCGCGGGGTGCCTCGTGACGGGTGGTGGCCCGGCCATGGGGGGAGAGACGTGGAAAGACTCGTGAGGTGAGGAGCGTTCGAGGGAGAACGCCGATCGGCTGCGGTGTTACCGGGACGAAACGCATGTCTCGGTGGGCCGAGAGATTAGGGCGCCGTGTGGGGGACTGTCCAGAGGTTCGGTGCGAATCTCTGGAACTTTCTGATGATTCATCAAAAGGTGTGTGGCGCTGGTGAAAAGGAAGACGGGGCATCCGGGGTGCCGGGGGCAACGGCCCGACTGTGTCGCCGAGTTCGCAGTCGCGAAGGCGATGGGGGCTCAACGGCTCGGCGGAGGTGGCGCGCCTCGACGGCGGCATGGGCACCGCCGAGCGCCAGTACCCGGCGCCCCGTCAGCGGCTGGTCCAGGGTGCTGACCGAGTTCTCCGGGTCGTCCACGGTTGAGGTTGCGAGGGCGCGGAGCCGATGACGTCGTGAGGAAGAGGCAGGGGCAGCACCAACTCCGTGACGGTCATGGGGCAACGGTCGGCGTGGATGCGGGGGCGCCGACGCGGCGGAGGGTTCGCCCGTGCGACGGCGCCCCGAAGGAGGCCGGATTCCCCGGTGAGCCCGGGACGGTCACTGCTCCCGCATGCCCCACGGAGAGCCGTACGCGCTGAGCAGGTCCAGGAAGGGGCGGGCTGGGAAGGCCTCAGGGCCGAGGACTCCCGAGCCGGTCCACGCGCCCGTGGCCAGGAGTTCGAGGGCGACGACCGGGTTGACGGCCGTCTGCCACACCACCGCCTGGGAGCCGTACTCGGCCATCGACCACTGGTTGTCGACCACGTGGTAGAGGTAGACCTCGCGCGGCGCACCGTCCTTGGTACCGCGCACCCAGGTGCCCGCACAGGTCTTGCCGTGCATGCGCTCGCCCAGCGTCGCCGGGTCCGGCAGACAGGCGGCCACGACGTCGCGGGGCGACACACCCGCCGGTCCCGCGGCGCTCGGCACGGTCACCGCGTCGGTGCGGTCCAGGCCGAGGAGGTGCAGCGTCCTGAGGGTCTGGATGAACTCCTCGCCCAGGCCGTACTTGAAGGTCACGCGCCGTGCGTCGATCCAACGGGGGACGAGCAGCACCTCCTCGTGCTCCACGTTCACGCACTCGACCGGGCCGATGCCCTCGGGGAAGTCGAACACCTCCGGCTCGCTGAAGGGCGCGGTGGTGAACCAGCCGCGGTCCGCCTCGTAGACGACCGGCGGATTGAGGCACTCCTCGATGGTGGTCCAGATGCTGAAGGAAGGCGCGAACCCGTAGCCGTCGACGGCGAGGTTCGCGCCGTCGCGGATGCCGATCTCGTCGATCTCGTCGAAGAGTTCGTCGGCTGCGTACCGCGCGAAGACATCGGAAAGACCCGGCTCCACACCCATGCCCACGAGGGCCAGCGCGCCCGCCTTCTCCCAGTCGGCGGCCTGCGCGAACTGTGCGTCGCCGAGCATGACCCCGCACTCCTCGTACGGCCGATCCGAGTGCGGGCGCGACAGGGACATCGCCATGTCGAGGTAGGTTGCGCCGGCTGCGAGCGCCGCCCGGAAGAGGGGCATCACGAACCGCGGGTCGGTGGCATTGAGCAGGACGTCGCACCCGTGCCGCGTCAGCAGCGCCGTCACCGCCGCCTGATCGGACGCGTCGACGTGCTCGGCACGGAAGCGGCCCGCCGCACCCGCGAGGGCGGCGACCGCCGCCTCGGCCCGGCTCAGGTCGTAGTCGGCCACGACCATCTCGTCGAAGAACGGGCGCCGGGCCGCGATCCGGGTGATCGCGGTGCCCACACCGCCGGCTCCCACAAGCAGTACACGCATGACAGGGACTTCCTCTCCGGAAACGGGGGCGTGACTGCGCGCACCGGAGGTGCGGGCGCCCCTGCCGGGAGATCCAACGCCGCGTGCTCGGATAAGGTCAATGGTGTTGGCGTAAGGGCCGGGGCGAGGAGGCGGCGGTGGCGAAAGCTGTGGTGCCCGAGGAGAAACGGCGGCGGCGCCGTCCCACCAGGAGCGGCATCGTGCTCTCCGAGCAACTGATTCTCGAGACCGCCCTGCGGATGCTGCGTGAGCACGGAAGCGCGGGACTCACCGCCCGCCGTCTGGGTCTGGCCCTGGACGCCGACCCCAGCACCCTCTACCGGTACTTCCGCGGCATGGACGATCTGACCCTGGCCATCGGCGACGCCCTCATCGGGCAGGCCCTGCAGGGCTGGCGGCCCACGGGGGAGTGGCGGTCGGATCTGCGCGGCCTCGGGCTGCGCATCCACGCCGTGTACGTCGGGCATCCGCAGGCGGCACTGCTGACAGCGAACCGGGTCACCGGCCGGGCCCACGAGCTGGCGGCCGACGAGGCCATCCTCGACGTACTTCGCACGGCGGGGTTCCCCCTGCCGGACACGGTACGGATCTACCAGGCCTTCATCGACCAGACCCTGGCCTTCGCCGCGCTCGACGCCGCCTCGCTGGCTCTGCCACGCGAAAGCCTCAGAGCCGACGAGGACATGTGGCGCTCGACCTACGCCCGCCTGCCGCGCACCACACACCCCCGGATCGCCGAGGCGGCGCCCCTCCTGGCGACCCGCATGGTCGACAGCGCCTATCCCACCGCCCTGGAGATGCTGCTGGACGGCGCCGCAGCGCAATGGGAGGCACTGCGCGCCCGGCGGTAGAGGATCGCCGTGCCGGATCACATCGCGTGGGGCGGGGCGAGCTCGGTCCAGATGGTCTTGCCGTTCGGGGTGTAACGGGTGCCCCAGCGTTGGGTGAGCTGGGCGACGAGGAACAGGCCGCGGCCGCCCTCGTCGTCCGCTCCGGCGCGGCGCAGACGAGGAGAAGTACTGCTGCTGTCGGAGACCTCGCAGATGAGGTTGGTGTTGCGGATCAGCCGAAGCCGGATCGGCGGGAGGCCATAGCGGATGGCATTGGTGACCAGTTCGCTGACCACCAGTTCGGCGATGAACGAGATCTCTTCCAGACCCCACTCGGTCAGCTTCCGCGAAGCCAGGGACCGGGCATCGACGACGACCGCCGGGTCGTCGGCCAGGTCCCAGGAGGCGACGCGGTCTGCGCCCAGGGCGTGGGTGCGGGCGACCAGGAGCGCGACGTCGTCCGGTGGCCGGAGGGGGAGCAGGGCGGCGGCCACCTGGTCGCAGATCTGCCCGAGCGGGCGGTCGGGGTGGGACAGGCTGCGCCGCAGTGCCTGAAGTCCGACGTCGATGTCGGGATCCCGTCCCAGGAGGAGTCCGTTGGTATAGAGGGCTAGTACGGTTCCGTCCGCGAGATCCAGCTCGGCGGTCTCGAAGGGCAGGCCGCCCAGGCCCAGCGGCGGGCCCGCGGGCAGGCGCGGGAATTCGACGGTGCCGTCGGGGTGCACCACCGCGGGCGGGTAGTGGCCGGCGGAGGCCAGTGTGCAGCGTCGCTCGACCGGGTCGTATACCGCGTACAGGCAGGTGGTCCCGGTGACGGTGCCGCCGGTCGGCGGGGAGCCGGAGGGACAGTCCTCCTCGGCGAGCCGGACCACCAGGTCGTCGAGGTGAGTGAGCAGCTCGTCCGGGGGTACGTCGAGGTCGGCGAGGGTGTTCACGGCGGTACGCAGCCGCCCCATGGTGGCGGAGGCGTGCATGCCGTGTCCGGGGACGTCGCCGACGACCAGGGCGACTCGGGCGCCGGAGAGCGGGATTACATCGAACCAGTCGCCTCCTACGTCGCTCTCCGCGCCGGCCGGTCGGTAGCGTGCGGCGACCTCGACGGCGTGGAGTTCGGGCAGCTCGCTGGGGAGCAGTCTGCGTTGCAGGGCCAGGGAGGCGGCGCTTTCGCGGGTGTAGCGGCGGGCGTTGTCGATGCACACGGCGGCTCGGGAGGCCAGTTCCGCCGAGAGGGTGAGGTCCTCGTCGTCGAACGGGTCCGGTTGCTGCCACCGGTAGAAGCTGGCCACGCCCATCAGGACGTTCCGGGCGGCCAGAGGAACCACCATCAGGGAGTGCGCGCCGGCGGCTCGGAGTCCCACCACCCGCCGGGCATCGTCCCGCAACCAGTCGGCGGTGTAGTCCAGTCTGGCGACGAGGCGGGATTCGAGGTCGGCCATGCAACGCGCCTGCGGCGAGGAAGAGGCGAACCGGCTCAGCTCGCCGACCGCGTACGCCGCCCGGGAATGCCCGCGCCAGGTGGACCGAAATGCCGCACGGCGGAGCGTGACGCGGTCTTCGACCGGACCCGGCTCGGGCGCCTCGCCCTCCACGACGGCGTCCAGCAGATCGACGGTGACGGTGTCGGCCAACCGGGGGACGGCCACCTCGGCCAGTTCCTGCGCGGTCCGCATGACGTCCAGGGTGGTGCCGATGTGCAGACTGGCCTCGTTGAGCAGAGTTCTCCGTTCCTGGGCTCGGTAACTGGCGGTGACGTCGATGACCGCGTGGCACAGCCCGAGGGCAGCTCCGGCCGGGTCCTGGAGCCGGAAGGTACTGGTGGACCACACATGCTCGTGTTCCGGGTCGGCGACGGTGCGCCCGCGGTGCACAAAGTCCATGGTCGGTAGGCCGGTGTCCAGGACCTGCTGCATCTGCGTCTCGATGGCCTCGGCGCTCAGGCCCGGCAGTGCCTCCCCGATCCGCTTGCCCAGCCGTTCCGCCGTCGGTATGCCGGTCATGCGCTCCAGGGCCACATTGCGCCGTACGCAGCGCAACTCGGTATCGGTGACCAGCAGGCCGACGGGCGACTGGGAGAAGAGTCCCTCCATGACCGCCTGGTCGCCTTCCCAGCGGCGCATCTGGGCTGCCTCGACGGCCAGGACCACCCAGTGCGGCGGGGCCCCGGGGCCTTCGGGGCCGGTCGAGG